>CALMVN010000085.1 GCA_937873225.1 uncultured Acetobacteraceae bacterium | reverse complement strand
GAAGCCCCGGCGGCCGCAGACCAGCCTGCCGCTGTGGCTGCTGGACCAGCTCGGGCCGCGCAAGCCCGGCATCGTGCCGCTGTCCTCGAACGCGCTGGCCATGCGCTTCGACACGCTCAGGCCTGGGCCTGAACTGGCGCTGCGGCGGCCGGAACAGGAGGAGGCGCAGGCCGAGCTGCTGCACCCGCCCTCGGTGCTGGAGCGCCGGCTGCGGATCCGGCTGGGCGAGATGGTGTCGCGCCAGGCGGTGGAGGACGAGGCGGGGCGGACCGGGCTCAAGAGCGGCGTCGTCGGTCCGGGCCTGGCGCACCGCTACAACGCGGTGCTCAAGCGCATCAGCGGCAACAAGAGCCGGGCGCAGATGACGCTGGCGGAGCTGGAAGCGGCGGCCGCCTGGCTGGAGCGCAACCGGCTGGCCGAGCACGTGGGCCTGCTGGACGACGACCCCCGCTACGCCTGGAGCCTGCGACAGCGCGGGGAGTGGACACCGCCGGTCGGGCGAAAGGCGAAGGAACCAACCAGGCAGATGAACCAATTCCTAGCCACGGATCCACCCAGGTAGGCGACCTCATCATGGACAGCGATCGGGATAAGGCTGTTCGCTGTTTGCGGTGTCAGTTTTGATCCTAGGGGCGTCCTTAGTTGCCGAGGCACCACGTGAACCAAGTCGACGACCTTGCGGCAAGCCGGTCTGTTTCGCTTTGACGTTCATCAGGAACTTCACGAGGATCGTTACGCTTGAAGTGCGTGGCCTGTGTTTGAGATGGCTTCGCCGCGCTGGTCGATGAGCGGCGGGCCGACAACGAAAGTGGCTCGCTGCATGGCTCAGGGTCGAGGGACATCCGGACGGCGGATCGCGTCTCCAGAACTGCCCGATGGTGAGGCCGACCTGTTCCGAACCGCCTTCGACGCGGCAGGGATCGCGATGATCGTGACCGGACCGGATCTCGATGCGCCGGGTCCTACGATCGCTTTCGCCAACCGGGCGATGACGGCCCTGACAGGGTATCTGGCAAGCGAGCTCGTCGGTCAGTCATCAGGCCTGCTGCTAGGGCCAGGGAGCGATCGGGCGGAGGCACGCCGCCGCAAGCGCAGGCTGCTTCGCGACGGGACCTACACCGGACAAGCGCTCAACTACCGCAAGGACGGCACCAGCTACGTCGCCGACTGGACGATCACGGCCATCCCGGCAAGGGACGGCGGCGTCCGGGGATGGCTCGCGATCCAGCACGACGAGACGGAGCAACGGGCGAGGGTTGAGGCGCTGGCTGGCGTCGAGGCACGTCACCATGCCTTCTTCGAGGGCATCCCGCACCTAGTCTGGCAGTCCCATGACGGCGGCGACTGGTGCGCGTCCAGTCCGCAGTGGAAGGTGTTCACCGGGCAGAGCGAGACGGCGAGCCATGGCGCCGGCTGGCGCGAGATGATCGATCCGCGTGACCTCGCAACGACCGACGAAGCGTGGCGGCTGGCCACCGAGACTGGCGTGCTGGCCATCGAGCATCGCATCAGGCGACACGACGGCGCCTACCGGTGGTTCCAGACCCGAGCGCTCCCGGTTCCTGCGAACGCACCTCGGGGTCGCGACCGCATCTGGATCGGCACATCGACCGACGTTGACGACTTGCGTGGGGCGGAGGATCGGATCCGGCACCTCGCCTTCCACGACGTGCTCACCGACCTCGGCAACCGCAGTCTGCTGCAGGACGTGCTGAGCCGCATGACGCGCGAGGGCCCGGACCTCCTGTCGTTCAACCTGCTCTTTCTCGACGTCGACGACTTCAAGCTGGTGAACGACCAGCTCGGGCACCGGGGCGGCGACGAGGTGCTGCGGGGGATCTCGCGTCGGCTGCTCGGCCGGCTGCGCGACAGGGACGTCGTCGTGCGCGTCGGCGGAGACGAGTTCGTGCTGGTGCAGGCGAACGCGAGGCCGGAGGACGGATGGCGACTGGCCGAAAGGATCAGGAGGAGGATGGGGGAGCCGTTCGCGATCGACGGCAAGGAGCTTCGGGTGAGCGCCTGCATCGGCATGGCGTCGTTCCCGAACGACGGCCTCAGCGCGGACCAGTTGCTCCGCCGTGCAGACCTTGCACTGTACAGCGCCAAGACGGAGGGGGGTGGCCACGTGCGGCACTTCGAGCCTCCAATGGAGTTCGCCCGGCAGGAGCGCCTGGCGATGCAGACTGGCCTCACGCGCGCGGTCGAACGGAACGAGCTTACCGTCGTCTATCAAGCGGTGTGCGAGCCCTGCACGGGGATGGTGCATGCCTACGAGGCGCTGGCACGTTGGATCCATCCGGAGCATGGTGCCATTTCACCGGCCGCCTTCATCCCGGTCGCGGAGGAAAGCGGCCTGATCGGGCCGATCGGGCACTGGATCCTGGAGCGGGCCTGCCGGGATGCCACTGGACGAGCCTTCGGGAGCCGGACGGTGGCGGTCAACCTGTCGCCAGCGCAGTTCCGGTCCGGGAGGCTGTTGCAAACGGTCCTGGATGCTCTCGACCGAACCGGGCTGGCTCCGGAGCGGCTGGAGCTCGAGGTCACGGAGCGGCTACTGATGGACAGCGACGAGGGGGTGGACCGGACCTTGCGGGACATCAAGGCGGCTGGCGTGAGGATTGCGCTGGACGACTTTGGCACGGGCTACTCCAACCTCGGCTACCTGTGCCGCTTCCCGTTCGACCGGCTGAAGATCGACCAGTCCTTCGTGCGACGGATGGATGAGGATGACGGCGCCCGGAACGTCGTGGCCGGGATCATCGCGCTGGCGCACAGCCTGCGGCTGCGTGTAACCGCGGAGGGCGTCGAGACGGAGGAACAGCTGGCTATGCTCCGCACGATGGGGTGCGATCAGGTGCAGGGCTTCCTGCTCGGTCGGCCGGTGCCGGCTTCTGACCCGGGAATGACACGGTAGGAACCAGTGCGGTCATTGCCGCAAGACCCTGTTGATCGCCGCTCGATGATCGAGCGGGTCGACAGCTGCTACGAGGGCGCTAGCGTACGCATAGTCTCGAACGACCCTAGAGGCGGAGGGACAGAACCGGATCCCTTGCCAAAACCTCGTGGGACATTTTCCAGGTGTCAGGCAGGGATCGTCACATCCTCCAAGCCCAGCCATGCACCGTGCCAAGCGGCGAAGCGATCCTCCCCCATAGGCCGGCCGAAGAAGTAGCCCTGACCCTCGTCGCACTTCGCGTGCCGGACCGACGCCAGAACCGCCTGCGTCTCGATACCTTCCGCCACCACCCGGTATCCGAGATCGTGGGACAGCGAAGCCATCGTCGTCACAAGCGCTCGCTTGCGCTCGTCGCCGGTGAGATCGCGGATGAATGATTGGTCGATCTTCACCACGTGCGCCGGGAGGCGCTGGAGGTACGAGAGGCTGCTGTATCCGGTCCCGAAGTCGTCGATAGCCAAGCTGACCCCCGCCGCCGCGACGACTTCCAGGATCGAGAGGGCCTGCTCGGCATTCTCCATCATCGCGCTCTCCGTCACCTCGAGTTCCAGCCGCGCGGGTGCGAGGGCCTGCCTCGCCAGGCCATGCAGCACGTTGGTGGCGAAGTCCTCCTCCAGCAGGTTGGTGGCGGACACGTTGACGGAAAGCCGCAGGTCAAGTCCGGCGTCGCGCCAGCGCCCGAGTTGGCGCAACGCCGCATCGATCACCCAAGCGGTGGCGCTCCGCGCCAGCGAGGTCGGCTCGATAATGGGGATGAACTCGCCAGGCGAGACCGGGCCCAAAATGGGGTGCGTCCAACGAAGCAGGGCCTCGGCGCCCGTGCAGGCGCCGGACACCAGATCGATCCGTGGCTGATACACGAGCCGGAGCTGGTCCGGGGCCTCAAGGGCCGCACCAAAGTCGTTGAGCAGGGTGAAGCGACGGCGATACGTTGTATCCTCGACTCGCGAGTAGGTGCTGATCTTGCTGCGGGTCCTGCGCGCCGCCCCCACCGCGTTGTGGGCCATGCGCAGCACGTCATGCGGTGCTGCCGCACCGACGAGGAAAGGCGCCACGCCCATCGCCACGGAGGTGACGTAGCACGATGGTCCGACCTCCCGGCTTGCATCGAGCGCCTGGATGATCGTTGCGGCGTAGCCCTGCTCCTCCACGCCTGCCGGCACCAGAACTGCGAGTTGAGTGGCGGCGACGTGATAGGCTCGAACCTCGCCTCCGACAGCGGCGTCGACCGTGAAGGCCCCCTCCTTGACCATCCTGTCGACGTAGGCTGTACCCAATACTCTCGACGTGGTGCTGAGCTGTTCAGGGCTTGCCAAGTCGATCAGCACGGCTGCGCGGCAAACGCCGTGCGGGCTTTCCTTTGCCAGGTCCTCGAGATCCTCGACGAACTGGTTGCGGTTG
Source organism: uncultured Acetobacteraceae bacterium (assembly GCA_937873225.1). Taxonomy (GTDB): domain Bacteria; phylum Pseudomonadota; class Alphaproteobacteria; order Acetobacterales; family Acetobacteraceae; genus Lichenicola. The sequence continues at coordinate 9,151 of CALMVN010000085.1, read as the reverse complement.
GCCAGGCCGCTGAGCGGGTCGATCCGACCGAAGGCATGCTGCAGCTCGATCTGCGCCATGACCATTGCTGCGAGGTCTGTGAGCGCCTTCATCTCGGGCACCGTGACTTGGCGTGGCTGCGTGCCGAGCACGCACATCGCGCCAAGCGAGAACCCATCGCGGGTCGTGAGCGACGCGCCGGCGTAGAAGCGAATGCCGTTACGCGCCAGCAGACAGTCCTCATAGCGGGCATCTGCCAGCAGATCAGGGATTACAACCGCGGCGCCCGTGTCCGCCACCTGGGCGCAGGGAGCCTTTGCGCGCGGGATGGTCGTGTGATCGACACCCACCCGCGACTTGAACCACTGCCGGTCCTGGTCGGTCAATGAAACCGCGGCGATCGGAAGGTCGAACAACTGTGCGGCCATGCGGGTGATGCGATCGAACGCCTCGCTGGGCGGCGTATCGAGTAGATCAAGCTGCCGCAATGCGTTCAATCGTGCCGCTTCCCGCCAGTCGCTCAAGGCGTCCCTCCACATGCCCTGTCGCTATGGGTCTTCAAGATTAACGTTTCCTTAAAACCGCTGGACATTTTGAAGGTATTCCGCCCTCAAGTAGTTGAAGCTCTTGGACCACCATGTCCGCCATCCCGGTGCCTGAAGTTGATCCCACTCAACTCAGGCCCTCCATCACTGCAATCAGGCGGCTATCAAGGCCTCAGATAGAGGGCTCAAGCAGCTAGTCGCATGGTTATATGGTCCAGCACTGCCTGAACAGCATCCGGCAGGATTTGGAAGGGACCGATGTTGATGACCACCAATCCATCGTCCGGCTCGCCTTTGACAGCAACGGAGAAGCCGGCACGGCCTCCTCGCCAGATCTGGTAGCTCTTGCCTAGCGAACCCCCGATACGCTCCAGAAGGACGTGGTCTTGCCGGATGCCGTGCTGATCGTGGTAGATCATGGACACCGTGCACATTGCCGATGGTAGCCGCGTGGCAACCTCGAGCTCTACTTGCTCCAGCATGAACGCCGTCATGTACTTGTCGGGAGGAAGGTTCAAGGCCAGGACATTGTCATGGTTGGTGCAGGTGTTGGGGGTAGCGACAACTTGAGGCACGAGGTGACACTCCGCTCTGGCTTAGGAGCGAACGGCGCTTCAGCGCGTCCCATCCTTCTGCTGACACACCGTTAGGTTGTAACTCCATCGTGAAGACAACCTGGAAGTTTTATTCTGAGATGGTCGTGCGGCTTGCGCGAAACGCTTTGAAGCGCTGACTTTGTCAGGATTTGAACCTGCGACTGCAACCACCTGTCACCCAGGCCCCATCACAACACCAGAAACAAAGTGCCCAAAGCAGTTTGAGGTTGCGCGGACTTGCTGCTTCTGAATCGACGCTGCTGGTTGAGCAGCCAGGCTGTGAGTAGCGGCAACATTGTCGCAGGACCTGCGTCTTCTGGTTCGGGTCTTGGAACAGGGCAGTGCGCCCGAGAGGGCAGCGGGCGGGGCATCGGGATGAACTACGTTTAATGTGGGTCTGCGGCTGTGGCGGAGCGGCGGGAGGTCACGGCGCGTGGCTACCAGCGGTTCCGCTGCCAGGACGCTTCTGTCAGCCCTCGCGCCAATGACGGATTTGGTGGCCGTCGGGAGGCTGACGTAGCGTCAGCAGTGACGGCGGGGGATGGTTACTGGGATGAAGTGCGCTTGCTGTGGCTCAAAAGCGGTGACCGAGCGGCGGGAAGTCACGGCGCGCGGCTACCGGCGGTTCCGCTGCCGGACCTGCGGGCGGCAGTTCAACGAGCGCAGCGGCGGCGTGCTGAACCGCACCTGTCTGCCCAGCGACGTCATCGCCTTCGTGGTGTTCTGCCGGCTGCGCTATCGGCTGACCTTGCGCGACCTGAGCGAGATCATGGCGCTGCGTGGGCTTGAGGTCAGTCATGAAGCCGTCCGAGACTGGGAGGCGAAGCTGCTGCCGGTGATTAGCGACGCGCTGCGCAAGCGCCGGCACGGCAGACGGCGCGGCTGCGGGACCAGATGGTACGTGGACGAGATCTACCTGAAGGTCCGCAGCCGCTGGTGCTACCTCTACCGGGCGATCGACCGGGACGGAAACTTGGTCGACGCGATGCTGAGCGAGCACCGGGACATGCAGGCGGCCAAGGCCTTCTTCCGCTCGGCGGGAGCAACCACGGGCTTCCGACCTGATCGGGTGACGACGGACGGCCATGGCTCCTACCCCAGGGCGATCCGCAGCGTGCTGGACAAGACGGTTCGCCACCGCACCAGTGCCTATCCGAACAACCGTCTTGAACAGGATCATCGCGGCATCAAGGGCCGGATCCGAGGTTCTGTCAGTTCTCGCGCCAGCAGTTCCGCTCGCGGCTGAGGATACCGGCTTGGTCACGCCGCTTGCATGATGGTGAGTGCGATCCGGGCGCCTCTGGCGAAGCGAAGGCAGCGAAGTAGCGCGGGGACGACCTGGTTGTTGCGGTGACGAGGACGGAGGAGATTGCGCAGCTCACCATGCTCGCGGCAGAAGCGGGCGGCGGTGTCGTGGCTTTTGAAGCCGCGCATACATCGGATCCTGCCCTTGATGCCGCGGTGATCCTGCTCCAGACGGTTGTTCAGGTAGATGCTGGTCCGGTGCTGAACCATCTTGCCCAGCACAGTGCGGATCGCACGAGGGTAGGAACCATGACCGTCGGTGGTCACCCGGTCCGGTCCGAAGCCCATCGTCGCCCGGGCTGAACGAAAGAATGCCTTCGCCGCCTCTATGTCGCGGTGCTCGCTCAGCATGGCGTCGACCAGGGTTCCGTCCCGATCAATGGCGCGATACAGGTAGACCCACCTGCCCCGGACCTTCAAATAGGTCTCGTCCACGTACCAGCTGCTGCCGGATCTGCGCCGTGTCCCCTGCCGGCGCCTGCGCAGCGCGTCGCCCATGACCGGCAGCAGTTTGGTTTCCCAGTCCCGGACGGCCTCGTGGCTCACCTCGATCCCGCGCAGGGTCAGGATCTCGCTCAGATCACGCAGGGTCAGCCGGTAGCGCAGGCGGCAGAACACCACGAGAGCGATGACGTCGCTGGGCAGGCAGGTCCGGTTCAGCACGCCGCCGCTGCGCTCATTGAACTGCCGGCCACAGTCTCGGCACCGGAAGCGACGATAGCCCTGGGCCGTGCGGTCCCGTCGCTCCGACGTGGCCTCGGAGCCACAGGCGACACACTCCATCCTTAGCCCCCGCCCCACCTTCCAGCTGGAAGCCTACCTCACGACCAACGTGGCAGGCTACCTGCACCCCCTACGGCACGAGCGCTGACAGAACCCGAACAAGGGCTTGGCGAAGTAGAAGCGCTGAATAAAGCGGACACCGACCGAGCGAAGAGCCTCGACCTCCTCGGCCCGTTCCACGCCCTCGACGACGATCTTGATACCGATCTCCTGTCCGACCCGTATCATACCTGCAATGATCGCCAGACGGTGGCGATCCTTGTCACACTCTCTTGCCAGAAAGCGGTCGATTTTCGCGATGTCTGGCTTCAGTTCCGCCAGACGTGCCAGTCCCGAATACCCCGTCGCAAAATCATCCAAAGCGATCTTGAAGCCGTGTCGGCGGTATTCACGGATGATGTTTAGGAGGCGTTCGGTATCGCCGATGGCTTCCGACTCAAGTATCTCGAAAGTCAAGCGATCGAGCGGAAACCCCGTGCGTGCAGCAGTCTCCAGAGTTGTCCGTATACAGGCACGCGGCTCATAAACGGCGTTGGGCAGGAAGTTGATGCTGAGCTGCCTGTCCATACCAAGACGAGCTGCCAATTCGATGGCCTTGACGCGGCACGTCTGATCGAAGGCATAAACATTCTCATGATTGACCTGGCCAAGGACATATTCGGCGCCCTCGGCTGCCGGTCCACGGACGAGAGCCTCATAGGCATCGATGCGACTGTCTTGTAGATCTACGATCGGCTGGAAGGCCATGGTAAACGGGAAAATCTGCAATCCGTTTCGGCAGGCGGCACAAGCGGTCTTGCTTGTTTTTGCAGACGTGTGCCGCCTGTTATCTTCTAACAGGACTGCAGAAGGGATCTCTGGCCCACTTCTGGGTGACTGACGTAAATTCTTGGTCACCGACAGCGTTACCTTTTCCGGGTGCTCCGGTCTACAGCGCTCGTCGCTCGTGATTTCGTCACTCTCGTCCGGGTTTAAGCCAGCCGAGGTAGCCCAAGGTTCGGTCAGCCCGCTCACGGTAGCTTCCCCGTCTGACCAGCCTGGGGCTGGTAGTGGCTCTCAACATGAGAAATGAATTCTAAACCCATGGTTGTCCCGGGGCAACCTACTCAACTTGTATAATTCCTGAGACATCAATCAGGAGCAGAAGATGATCGACCTCATGCTGATGCACCGACCTGAGTCGTCGTCACCTTACGTCACCGAGATCGTCCAGTCGCTCGGTTTGCCTGCTGCAGTTGTGGGCAGAGACGGACCAAAGCTGAAAGCGCGCGGACGTTCGGCGACCGAAAGCTGGGCCTCGGCGTATGCATGCAGGTCTCGGCGGAGTGCGTCGTGAGGTGACCTCGGATCGCGTGGCACAACAAACGCTTTCAAGCGGCCACCCTCGTTCAAGGTCATCAATCGGACTGCTGCCTCAGACACTGCCGGATGTTCAAGCAGGACATCCCTCACCCTCTCTGGATGAACATTGAGACCGCCAACTTGCACCGCTGCATCCCGGCGGCCTTCCAGGAAGAAGTTGCCAGTGTCGAGCCAACGGAGACAGTCGGGTGCTTCCACTTCGCTCTTGCCGACGCGCTTCAGTCGACGTCCACCATCCACGAATTGCCAGAATGGGAGCAACCTGTAAGGAGCGGAGGGATTGTCGCGCCAACCGATCCCCGCAGTTTCACTGGAGCCATAGACTTGGAGGAGCCTTAACAAGCCTGCATCCTGGGCTGCCTTAGCAATGTCATCTGAACATGGGGCGCCGGAGGTCACTCCCACTACATCTGTCGGCCAACCGGTCGGCACCGCGCGGCTCATTTCTGTCCAGAACCCGGGATGCCCGATCACGAGGTCTCCGGGCTGTAATGCCGCAGCGACCGCGGGCGGGAAGCGGTTACGTACATCCAAGACGGACACCCCAAGTCGGGCCGGCAGCATGAGAGAGAACAGGAAGCCGTAGATGTGGTGGCAGGGTAGAGCAACGACGACACGGCGGCGTCCAGCGACCTCAGAGGCAAAGAACGCGACCTCTTCCTCGAGTTCGGCCACGTCGTGGACACAGCGCTGCCGCGGGCCGGTGCTGCCGGAGGAGCGGAAGCAGACGCGTGCCGAGCGGCGATCCAGCGCTGCCAGCGTCGCGTTGCGCCAGCAACCAAGGTGCGTGTCCACGACCAGCGAGTCATCCAGACCGCCCTCGTGCAGGAAGAGAGCCTCGCTGAGTGCCGCTGCCATGGCCATGCACTCAAGGGAGTCGAAGCCGAGTCCGGCTTCCCCCAGCACCGCGTCTGCCTGAAAGGCGGCCATCGGTGGCAAGGGTCCGCCAGGGCGAAGAAATTGCGCCTCCGACATGAGCAGATCGACTAGAAAACGGTCCAGCGCACCGTCGGGACGCCACCAATCCGTCCGCTCGGAACCAGGATGATCGAGTAATCTCGACATCAGGTGTCGGCTAGACGACGACAAGGTCGGAGGGTTCCGGCAATGGTGGTGCGACAACAACCTGATCGCGACCAGCCCGCTTGGCTCTGTAGAGAGCCTCGTCGGCCTGCCGAAGTAATGCATCAATGCTGTCGATCCGCTTGTCCATCTGTGCGCAACCGAGGCTGATGGTCACATTTACTGGCAGACCATCTAAGGTTGCTACGCTAAACCGCATCCGTTCAGCGACCAGCGCGGCCTTCCCCAGATCAGTGCCGGGCAGGAGAACCGCGAATTCCTCGCCTCCAAGTCGCGCCAGAATGGCGACTTCATCAAGACAGGCCCTGCACTGCCGCACCAGGGCCTGCAGGACGGCATCGCCGGCAGCATGTCCAAAGCCATCGTTGACACTCTTGAAGTGATCCACGTCCAGCATGACGACCGACAGCGGCTGCCCGCTTCGCTCGCTCCGGTCGAGGGCGATGCCGGCTTGCTCGAAGAAGTGGGCGCGGTTCGCGGCGCCAGTGAGATGATCAGTGGTCACCAGCCGGCGAAATTCCTCGGTGGTCATCCGTCGCTCGGTCACGTCACGCATGACCACCGAGTATCCTTGGATGTCGCCCTGTGCGCCTTCCACTGCCGCAACCAGGATCTGGCACCAGTAACGTTGCCCATCGCGCCGAACCAGGCGCGCTTCTCGCAGGCTCCAGCCTTCCTGGGCTGCTGCGGCGACCTGCTCCGCTATAAGTCCCGGTTGGGCAACGCGAGCCTCGACCAAGGTCTCCAGGTCGTGTCCCAGTACCTCTTCTGCAGGATAGCCAGTCTGCCGCACGGCAGAAACGTTCCACGAATCGATACGGCCGCACTCGTTGAGGGAAAAGAGCGCAAAGTCGTTCACCCCAGTCACGATGGCGGAGAACAGCGCCTCGTTCTGCTTGAGCTGCTGCTCTTGTTGGACCTCACGCGAAACGTCCTGCAGCACGGCGATCAGGCAGTCGGCACTAATCTTTAATAATGAACAGGCCAGATAGCGCGGTCCAGGACCGGTGCCGCTGACAACTATTCTATGTCCTTGAACAACCTGCCCGCGGTCACTAGGGAAGTCCTTGGCGATATTGCGCAACTCGGGCGCGCAACGTTCAAGTGCCACGAAGAAGTTGGCAATGGTCCTTGAGGGCGAGATCGGGATCAGCAACTGGGCGGCGTACGGATTACTCAGCCGCACCGTACCGTCGACGGCAAACTGGACGATGCCTACCGGGCATAGGTAAAGAAATGCCAGTAGCGTCTCGTTCTCGGCCTCAAGCGCCGCGAGATCCAACATGGCGTCCTGCATCGTCAGCGCTGGATCAGGAGATAGTGCCGCAGCAGCTTCGGCCCCTTCAAGAGGCGCAACTTGACCGGGGTGGGCCGCATCCGAAACGTGAGGACATAATCGATGATCGTATCGATCACCTCCTCGTCCTCGAAACGCTGGGCAACCAGGAAGTTGTTCATGCAGACCCCGGCCATCAGAAAGAAGGGCTGACCGATGACAGTCTGGCGTTGCAGGCCAGCATAAAGAGCTTCTGTTGCGTTGTAAGTTTCCGTAATACCTGTGTCTGACAAGCCGACAACGCCGAAAGGCAGGGCATCGAGGAAGGCATCATTGGCTACATCCAGACGTACGGGACTGATCATATCGAACGCTTCTCCCACAGCGGCCGCGTGGTCTACGATGAGCATGGATTGCCTATCCTATTCGGCGATTGATACACTTAACGATACTTCAAAGACGGTAAAATGTCCGTCTTAAGAAAGAGACGGCTCTTCTCTTTCCGGAGGGGTCTCAACCAATTCATGCCGTCATGGATGAGGCGACGAGTTCCCGCTTTGCGTCCAATGCCGATGAGGCTTCGACGCGGGCCATGACCTTGGAGCCGAACTCCGTCATGAACACGCGACGGATGCCGTGCATGGCGCGCGCGATGATCGCCGCGTTGCGAGATTGATCCCCATCAGCAAACCAGATCACAAAACTATCCCCTTTGCCGCGTCTGAGAATATCGTCTGCTCCAAGCAGCCGCTTAACAGCCTGCTCTGCCAAGCCCAGGCCACGGTCGGAAATGCGCGACCAGTCGGCACCGATGGCCTCGCGAAGGGCTTCGAGGCTAAGGACCTCGACCTGATTTGCTCCTTCAACCCCCGGCGCCGATGTCCCGGCATCGGAAGCAGTCAGTGTAATCACCCTTATCTGCTTGCTGTCGGTCTCACGGAGCAAAGAGGAGTTCATGGTGACCCGGAGAGTTGCTCCGGATTTTGACATGATCTCCATTGGCAACGCGTAGCAGCCGCCGTCCAACATCTGCTGAGCTCGAGCGGCACGAGCGGCGCCAGCGCAATCGAGAGGTAGCAGCGCACTGATATTGAGGCCCGCGATGCTCTTCGAGTCATAGCCCAGCAACCCCTGAAAGGCGTGGTTGGCCATCAGGATAAAACCGTCTGCCCGCACTACCACGACCGGCGTGTTAATTCGCATGAAGACGGAGGCCAGAAGCCGCTGCGAGTGGGTCTGACGGACCACCTCACGCCTGGCCGCAGTCAGATCAGTGATGTCTTGGATCACTGCCATGAGCGTTCGAGGATCAATCTTGTTGATGTCGAGCATCAAGGTGCTCTGGGTGATCGGAACAAGGAGCTGCATCTGGTCGAAGATCTGGCCGTTCGTCGGCGCGTATCGCTCGACGTGTTCCTGGAGGTCAGGCGCCACGCTTGTCAGTAGCTTATATAGATTGGACATGTCGCCGTCATCTGCGAGCGGCATGAGCAGCTGCGCCGCAGCTGGGTTCGCCATGTCGATCATGCCATCAGGCCGGAACTTGATGATTCCGACGGGCGCCAGATAGAGGAATTCAACTAACGCCTCATATGCCGAAGCACAGTCGAACTCCTCCTCTTCATCAGCCGCCATTTCACGCTCGCCTCTGGATGACTAGGAACATGCGTGAGGCGTCGTGGCGTCTCAACAAGCGCATGTGGACCTTCTTTGGCGTCATCCTGAGGGTCAGGACGTAGTCGATGACCGCATCGAGATCCGCCTCCGTCTGAAAGCGGTGGGCGACCATGAAGTTGTTCGTGCAAGGAGCAACGCTCGAAAAGAAGTTCTTGCCGATGACCCGCTCGGGTGTCAGTCCAGCGAGCTTCGACTCGGCGAGGTTGTAGGCTTCCACCGTTCCGTCGAGGCCCATGGCAATGACGCCATACGGCAGGCTATCGAGCTCGATGACGGTCGCCGAGTGCAGCCAGTCGAAGAGTCCTGGATCAGTGAACAGGCCCGGAAGCGTACGTGCAGCGCTACGCGGTTCGCCCATCATGACGTCGGATCTAACGGCAGTGTCAGTCATGCTGTTCCTGGACCTTTTCGATTGCATAGTCCGATCTCGGGCCCCTCAGTCTTAAGGAGATTTGCTAAATAAGAGGTTAAAGCCGATAGAGAAAGGCTCTCTAGAGGCTGTTATGGACTGACGGCGAGCTTGGCTACGTTCTTGAGCATGATGC
>CALMVN010000084.1 GCA_937873225.1 uncultured Acetobacteraceae bacterium | reverse complement strand
TGCTGGCGGTGCTCGCCCTGACGGTGCTGCGCGACGCGCGCGGCCACCGGGAGGTCCTGGCGGGCGGGCTGGCGCTGCTCGCGCTGCTGGTGCTGTACACGGTGCCGCCGGACTGGGGCCGGCAGCCGCACGCCGGCGGCCGGCCGCTCGCCGAGGCGATGCCGATCCTGCCTGCAGGGTCGCTGGTGCTGTTCCTGGACAAGTCGCCGCTCGCCTATCTGGCAACCCGGCAGCCGGACTCGGTGCGCTTCTTTGGCACGGACAACAACCTGACCCAGCCCTGGCTCCCCACCCTGATGGCGTCGCGCATCCGGGACAGCATCGCCGCCCAGCTGCGCGACCATCCCGGGCTGTTATGGGGCGTCCAGCGCCCCGACCACCGCTTCGGCGATCCGGATGCCACGCTGGCCGCGCTCGGGCTCCGCCGCGCCGGCTGCCGGCGCTTCACGTCCAACATCACCGACGTGCCGCTGCTTTTGTGCCGGCTGGCACGGGGCTAGGGCGCCCCGAGACCTGTGGCCGGTCCCTGCGGTGCGTCCGGCCATGATGCACGCGGGCGCACGGCGGACGCCTCGTGCCCATGCGCACTGGCCTCCTGTTGCGGCACGCTCGTCGTGTGCATGAGCTGCACACGGACAGCCGAAAGGTCATTCGGGCGCTCGGAGCCGCAGGATAGATCCAGGTCTCGACGGGTGATCACGGGCAGTTCAAGCATCCCACCCAGTCCGGCCGGGCGACGGTGCCGCATCCAAAGCGTAACTTGCCGATCGTTGCGCCGCGGAGCACAGGGAAGCAAGCCAGCGTGAGGCCGAGGTGAGGACCATGGCTGCCTTCATCGCGCTGCTGCGCAAAGAAGCGTCCGGCGACTGCGGTGCCGACCTTCTTGCCCGGCCGCGTCACCGCCGGCCGCACGCTGGAAGAGCCGCGCCGAAGCCCTGGCGGACTTGGCCGAGGACGACGAGGCCATGCCCGTTCCGCAGACCTGAACACGGTGATGAGCGACCCGCACGGCGCGGATGCCGTTGCGTTCCTGGTCGACGCGCCGGCGGCGGCGCCACGATCGGTCCGGGTCCAACGTCATGCTGCCCGAGGATGTGCTGCAGGCGATCGACGAGGTGGGCGGCAACCGCATCCGGTTCCTGACCGACGCGGCACGGGCGAAGCTGCAGGCGGGTCGAAAGCGGCGGCTTGAGATGGTGCTGGAAAGTTAAACAGGTTGTTAAGCTCGGCTCGCCCTGATGAGAGGACGGACCTGATAACGGGCAAGCGGACGCGACATTCGGCGGAGTTCAAGGCGCGTGTGGCGCTGGAGGCATTGCGTGGGGAGTTGACGACGGCGCAGCTGGCGACGAAGCACGGCATCCACCAGACGATGGTGGGCGACTGGAAGCGCCAGGCCACGGAAGAGCATGGACGCGGTCTTCTCCGGCAAGACGGCCCAGGAGAGCGCCTCGGGCTGGCGAGGCGGAGGTGGAGAAGCTGCACGCGAAGAGCGAAGCTCCGGCCGGGAAGCGGACATCGGCATAGCCGATGGAGGTTAGCCCGCTGCTGGTAGAGCGGGATTTTCTGGCCAAAGTGTCCGGTCGATGAGCTTGGAACAGCGGCGCCAGCTGATCGAGCCGCACCATCCGGACCTGTCGATCCTACGCCAGTGTGCGCTGATGGGGTATCAGTCGGTCTGGGTTCTACCACCGGCCTGTCGGCGAGACGGCGGAAAACCTGGCGCTGCTGCGGCTCATCGACGCGCAGTTCCTGGAGACGCCCTGGTATGGCTCGCGCCAGATGGCCCGGCATCTGCAGCGTGAGGGTCATGCCGTTGGCCGCAAGCGCGTCCGGCGGCTGATGGCGACGATGGCACTGGCGCCGATCTACCAGCGCCCGCGCATCACAATGTCGGAACCCGGAGCACAGGGTGTTTCCCCATCTGCTGCGCGACCTGATCATCGATTGGCCGAACCAGTCCTGGTGCGCTGACATCACCTACATTCCGATGCGCCAAGGCTTCCTTTATCTGGTCGCGGTGATGGATTGGGCTACCCGCAAGGCGCTGACTTGGCGGGTGTCGAACACCATGGACACGGCGTTCTGCATCGACGCGCTCAATGAAGCCCTGGTCTGCCATGGGCGGCCGGAGATCTTCAATGCCGACCAGGGTAGCCAGTTCACCTTGCCCCGGTTCACCGACGTGAAGGACGCGAACGTGCGCATCTCCATGGACGGGCGCGGTCGGTGGATGGACAACGTGTTCATCGAGCGTCTGTGGCGCAGCCTGAAACACGAATGCGTCTACCTGCACGCGTTCGAGACCGGCTCGGAGCTGCGGGCCGGGCTCACCCAGTGGATCGGCCACTGCAACACCCAGCCGCCTCATTCCGCCCTGGTAGGCCGGACGCCCGACGAGGCATATGGAGCAGCCGGGATGGAGAAGCTGGCAGCCTGACACCAACCAGAACCGAGCTTAGCGACAGACAGATCCTGTCCAATGAAACGGGACTACCTCAGATGCCCACCTCCAACACGACCAGGACACCAGCTTACCAGCACTTTCACAGCGGCGCGCGCGATCGCCGGCTCGCCTCGATGGCCGGTTGGACACTCGTCTTCGCCGCGGGCGCGATCATCCTCTGCGTCGCCGCGCTGGCCAACGGAGAGCCGATCCTGTTTCCCGACACGTTGTCCTATCTGCTTGATGGCGAGCAGCTGATCCGTCTCTCTTGGCCGGGCAACGAGCGTCCAGTGTTCTATGGCCTCGCCATCTGGTTTCTACATTGGGAGCGGACGATCTGGCCGGTTCTGTTCGCGCAAGGACTGGTGATGACGCACCTGCTCTGGCTGACGCTGCGCACGCTTGGTGCTCCGTCCCGCCGCTTCGTCTTGCTCGGGCTGGTCGCGGGCCTGGCGGCCGTCACTCCGCTCTCCTGGTATGTGTCGCATGTTATGCCTGACGTGTTCACTGGGGTATTGGTGCTGGCGATGTTCCTGCTGGGTGTCTGCCGTCAGCGCATCGGTCGCGGCGAGACAATCTACTTGTTCCTTCTGGCGACCGCCGCGATCTGCTTCCACCTTTCGCACCTGCCGCTGGCATTGACACTCGCGTCGGCCGGATTGCTTGCCTGGCTGGTGCCACGCTGGCGCCCGACGCTTCGCCCAGCGCTCCTGACGGGACCGATCCTGCTCGCGCTGGCAACGTTCTTCAGTTTCTCGCTGGTTGTCTATCGCGAGGTGACGCTGACGCCGAAGAGCCCGCCCTTCCTTCTGGCGCGCGTGCTCGCCGACGGACCCGGCAGAGCTTACCTGCGCGTAACTTGCGCACACACCCCTTTCCCTTACGTGCTCTGCCGCGAGCTGGACCGGCTACCTGACACGGAGAACGGCTTCCTCTGGGGCATGCTGGCTCCGATCCGGACAACACCGGAATTTTGGGCGATCCGCGCCGAGCAGGGTCCGATCGTCGCGGGCACCTTCAGGATGTTCCCGGGTTGGACGGCCTGGACGATGCTCCGCAACACTGCGCGCCAGCTCATCACCATCGATTCTGCCACCGAATTCGGGCCGCATGATCGACTCACCCTGCTCCAGCACTATCATTTCGTCGCGCCCAACTATGACCAGTCCTTGCAAGGGCGAGGGCTGCTGGATGATCCCCATTTGCTCTGGATAAACCGCATACATGCGGGCGCGGCGTTGGCTGGACTGCTTGTAGCCGTGCTGCTCGCCTGGATGTGCTGGCGTCGCGGCGCCGTGTTGCCGGTGGTGCTGCTTAGCGTCGTGCTGCTCAGCCTAGTGGTGAACGCTTTCGTCACCGGTGCCCTTTCCGGCGTGTTTGGCCGCTACCAAGGCCGGATCATCTGGCTGCTGCCTTTCTGTGCTGTTGCCTTCGCCTTGTTGCTCACCAACCTGCCGTGCGTGTGGCAGCGTCAGGAACCGACCGGCACTTCCTGATCGCTTATCCGTTCGCAGGCCACGGCATAGATGAGTAGCCCGGCGCTGCTTCTGACCAGGAAAACTAATCGAGCGGAACCTGTCGAGCCTGACACCAACCAGAACCAAGCTTAGCGACAGACAGATCCTGTCCAACGAAACGGGACTACCTCATTTTCCGTTTCTGGCCGTCAAAGTTTCAGCAGCTGATTGGTGGCCTCATCAGTTACTCGATCACGCCGTTCCAGTAATCGACGAGGACGCTCCTGTTCTTTTCCACCCAGCCATTCAGCAGGTCCTCTTCCTGGCTCCTCAGCTTCAACCCGGCCTTCCATTCCACCGGGCTGATCGCATAGGTGCCCATCCCGGCCGTTCTCAGCTTCGGCGCACGGCCAACCTTTACGCGTACGACGTGTCGCGCATCGTCGCGCTGCGCGATGAACACGATGAAGGGAAGGCCGGTCCTTTCAGGCCTCAGGTTTGCCATGCCGTAGGTCGCTTGTCCTTCCGGCTCCTCGAAAAGCAAAGTCATCCGGGAATCGGCATCAGGCTGCGAGGCTGGTTGATGGGCCACCGCCGGGTGGAAGGGTGGACCTGAAGCCACGGGTACCTCGCACGTCTTCGGACATGACCTTGGACGCCCGGTGCTCGTCGTTCAAGAAAACGCGGTAACGCGGGTCCACGCAGCGCCGCGCCCCAGGGAAAGGTCGGCCCGGACGATCTCCCGGCTTTCCGGAGCTGGAACGGTTCCGGCCTGGCGGCACGGCCCCAGGCGCCACCCGCCGATCCGAGGGTGGCGATGTTTGGCACGCCGGATCACCGGGGCTGGCTGCTTTCGCTGCGATCGGGAACAATGCGGCGATGTTCGAACAAGACAGAAGCCGATCCGGCCCCGTTTCCGTCCCTGCGCCATGTCGGCTCCTGCTGCTGGCAGCCGCCCTGCTCGCCTCCTCCGGCCCACTCGCCGCGGCCGCCGCGCCCCCCGACCCGCTGCTGGTCGCCACCGGCACCGACATCCCGGCCCATGGCAGCCTGCCGCGCGCGGTTGACGAGTTGGTCAAGCGCACCGTCATGATC
>CALMVN010000083.1:12685-15660 GCA_937873225.1 uncultured Acetobacteraceae bacterium | reverse complement strand
CGCCAGGGCCGCAGCCGGGCCCAATGGCTGCTGAGCGGGCGCGCAAGGCGCCGAAGCCGATCGACATCCTGCGCGGGCTCGGGTTGTTCCGGTGAAGGCGCCGAGCCGGCGGGTCTGGACGGCGGCACGGGCGGCCGCCGATGGCGACGGGTTCGTGGTCATGCTGGATGCGCAGCCGCTTCGCCTTCCCGGCGGGACGCGGCTGCGCGTCGGGACGCAGGCGCTGGCCGCTGCGGTGGCGGAGGAGTGGGACGCGGCGGGAAGGAACACGCCGGACGGGACGGTCGCGGCGGACGCGCTGCCGATGACAAGGCTGGCCGCCACCTTGCAGGAGCGGGTGTCGCCGGGGCGGGCAGCCATGGTGGCGAGCCTGCTCGGCTACGTCGACGGCGAGCTGCTGTGCTACCGGGCGACGCATCCGGCCGAGCTGCGCGCGCGCCAGCAGGCGGAATGGCAGCCCTGGCTGGACTGGTGCGCGTCCCGCCACGGCATCCACCTGCGGACCACCGAGGGGGTGATGCCGGTGTCGCAGCCGGAGGAAGCCTCGGCGGCGATGGCCGGGGTGCTGGCGGCGCAGGCGGATGCCGTGCTGGCCGGGCTCGGCGTGCTGGTTCCGGTTCTGGGCAGCCTGGTGCTCGCCCTGGCGCTGGCGGAAGGGGCGCTGTCGCCGCCGGATGCGATCCGGCTCGCGCTGCTCGACGAGCTCGACCAGCTGTCGCGCTGGGGCGCCGACCGCGAGGCGGAGGCCCGCCACGGGATGCTCGGGCGCGAGGTCGAGGACGCCGCGCGCTTCATCGCCTTGTCGCGCTAGCGACGGGCACGCTAGCGACGGGCACGGCGCGAACGCAGCAGGGAGGCGACGGGATGACCGGATCGGCGGCGCGGCACTGGCTGATCGAGGGGCGGGTGCAGGGGGTCGGCTTCCGCATGTGGCTACAGGGCGAGGCGGACGCCGCCGGGATCGCAGGCTGGGTGCGCAACCTGGCCGACGGCCGGGTCGAGGCGTTGCTGGGCGGGGCGCCGGAGGCGCTGGATCGCCTCGAGGTCCTGGCGCGCCGCGGACCGGTGCAGGCACGGGTGGATCAGGTGGTGGCCGCGCCGTGGCCGGATCCGGTGCCGGCCGGGCGGTTCCGTCAGGTCGCGAGCGCCTCGGCGCCGCAGCGGCGCGGTGCCGGGCCGCCTGTTTCAGGTGCCGATGATACGTGACGATCGGTTACATCAAAGCGAGCAGGGTTCCTGCTAGGTGTTTCCCGCCACCTCCGACGGGAACGCCATGAACCACGTGATCGCGACGACCGAGCAGCGTCCTCCCGCCACGACGCTGTCGCGTCGGCTGAAGCGGCGGACGGCGACGGTGCTCGCGCATTGCGCGATGGGGTCGTGGATCGTGCTGGCGGCCATGCCGGTCGCGGTGGTGGTCTGCGCCCTGTACTGAGGGACGGCTGCCGGATCCCGCCGACAGGCGTCCGGCTTGCGGGGACAGGGTGGCTCGGCCATCGTGCCGGCTCGGCGCCCGTGCGGACCGGGTTCGCGAACCGGGTTCCGGGGCGTCATCCGCAGGAGGATGCGCATGACCGAAGCCAATGCCCGCGTGGCGGACTATCCGATCGACCCCCGGTTCCTGGAACGCTGGTCGCCACGCAGCTTCACCGGGGAGGCGATCTCCGAGGCGGAGCTGATGACGCTGTTCGAGGCGGCGCGCTGGGCGCCGTCCTCCTACAACTCGCAGCCGTGGCGGTTCGTCTACGCGCTGCGCGACACGCCGAGCTGGGACGGGTTGTTCGGGCTGCTGAACGAGTACAACCAGTCCTGGGCGAGGAACGCGTCGGCGCTGGTGGTGGCGCTGTCGAAGTCGACGATGCTGCCGCCGGGCAAGGACCGGGAGATCCCGTCGCACAGCCATTCCTTCGACACCGGCTCCGGCTGCGCCTATCTCGCCCTGCAGGCGTCCATCTCCGGCTGGGCGGCGCACGCCATGGTCGGTTTCGACATGGACACCGCGTTCGCCAGGCTGCAGGTGCCGCAGGGCTACCGGGTCGAGGCGGCGATCGCGATCGGCCGCAGGGGCGACAAGGCGCTGCTGCCGGAGGCGATGCAGGCGCGGGAGGAGCCGAACGGGCGCGTGCCCGTGACCCAGTTCGCCATGGAAGGGCGGTTCCGCAACGAGGTGTGAGGGCGGCCGTCACCGGGCGGTGAGCCGGCACGGGCCAGGGCGGCGGACGGGGGCCAGGGAGCGTCCGGTGCCGCTGGCGGTCGAGGCGCCGCTGCCTCCCGATGCGGCACGGTGGACGGGGCCGGGCCGGGCCGCGATCGGGGCCTGGCTCCTGGGCGGCTTCGTCCTGCTGCTGGCGGCGACGCTGTTGCAGGTCGGGCCGGCCGGCTGGGCGTCGGCGTGGCAGGTGCGGCATTGGGGCCGCGACGATCCCGTGCTGTCCTTCCTGCCCGGCCTTGCGGTTCTGGTCGTTCCCGTCGTCGTGCTGCAGCTTCTGCCGCCCAGGCCCGGCCGCCCGTTCCTGCGCGGCGTGCCGGACGAGACCGGGTCTGCGGAGCGCAGCGCCCGGATCCTGCTGCGTTGCGCCCGGGTCGGGCTGATCGCGGCTCCGCTGTTCCTGCTCGCGGGCGGGCTCGGCTTCGGCCTGGTGATCGGCATCGGCAACCGCGGGGCGGGGGCGCCGCTTCCCGAGCTGACGCTCGCCGCGGTCACGGAGCCGCACGCCGTGCTGCCCGGCTACGCCCGGCTGGTCGGTGCGACGCTTCGGTTCGACGCAACCTGGCTGCACGAGCACGCCATTCGGCAGACGCTTTATCGCGACGCCTATACGCCCCTGGTCGCCTCCGGCTGGCAGCCGGGCGAGCCGGTGGCCGTGCTGGCCGAGGCGTCGCGGCCCGCATAGGCGATGTCGCGCGCGAAGAGTTTCCGCAGGCGCGGCTCCATGAAAGGCCACGCGCCCATGTTCGCCGATTCTTCCTGGCAC
>CALMVN010000083.1:0-12675 GCA_937873225.1 uncultured Acetobacteraceae bacterium | reverse complement strand
GGGGAGGACGTGCCATCGCCCGGCGGGCCGATCGAAGGCGCCCTGGCGCGGGGAGCGCTGCCGGACTGGATGGTGGGCGAGCTGCGGCGCAGGGGCGTTGCCGTGACCGACGATCCGGTGGTGCTCACCCGGCGCAGGCTTGACGGCGTGGTGCCCGGCGCGGACATGGTGCTGGCCGGCCTGTGCGCTGGCTTCGGCGTGGTGTTCGCGCTCGTGTTCCTTGCGGCGTTGCTGTCGTGGCTGCACCAGGGGCGCCGGCTGCTTCGCGATCACGCGATGCAGGGACGGTGACCTCGTTGTTCAACCGGCGGGACTCCGCCTGCTGCGCGTCCGGCGGCGACGTGCTGCTTGCCGCGTCCTGTCACCCGATCGGGTGATCCCCCTCATCGGGATCCGTTTCAGGGCACCAGGACGGTGGCGGAGGCCTGGGCGGCGATGCCCTCGCCGCGGCCGGTGAAGCCGAGCCGCTCGGTGGTGGTGGCCTTGACCGAGATGCGGTCCAGCTCGACCCCGAGCAGGGTGGCGAGGCGCTCGCGCATCGCGGTCGCGTGGGGCCCGATCTTGGGCTGCTCGCAGATCAGGGTGACGTCCGCGTTCACCAGCACGCCGCCGCGCGCGGCGATGCGCTCGGCGGCGTGGACGAGGAAGCGCGCGCTGTCGGCATCCTTCCAGGTGTTCTCGCTGGGCGGGAAGTGACGCCCGATGTCGCCCTCGGCCAGCGCGCCGTAGATCGCGTCGCACAGTGCATGGACGCCGACATCGGCGTCGGAATGGCCGGTGAGGCCGACGGGGTGCGGCACCGTGACGCCGCACAGGACCAGCGGCCGGTCCGGCGCGAACACGTGCACGTCGAAGCCGGTGCCGGTGCGCGGCAGCAGCGACGGGCCGATGAGCCGCTCGAGTCGCACCAGGTCCTCCTCGAAGGTGAGCTTGATGTTGTCTTCCGAGCCGGGCACCAGCGCCACCGCGTGGCCTGCGCGTTCCAGCAGCGAGGCGTCGTCGGTGACGATCGGGCCGTTGCCTGCGGCGCGATGAAGGTCGCGCAGCAGGGCGAAGCGGAAGCCCTGAGGGGTCTGCGCCCGGAACAGGTCCTCGCGCGGCACGGTTTCCACGATCACGCCGTTCCGGCCCCGCTTGAGGGTGTCGGCCACGGCGAGGCACGGGACGGCGCCGTCATGGCGGTCGAGCGCGGCCAGGACGCGCCGGACCAGGTCGGCGGGGACGAAGGGGCGGGCGCCGTCATGCACCAGCACGAGCTCCGGGCGCCGCTCGGCCGGCAGCGCGTCCAGCGCGTCCAGTCCGGCCCGGACGCTGTGCTGCCGGGTGACGCCGCCCGGTACCGAAGGGCGCAGGATCGTGTTGTCCGGGTCGAGCCCTTGCAGCGCCCCGTTCAGCAGGGTCGCGTCGCCCACCGGCTGCAGAAGCGTCACGTGCGGCAGCAGCGCCTCGGCGGCGTGGCGGATCACGGCACGGCTGCCGAGCCTGACGAACTGCTTCGGCATGACGGCGCCGTAACGGCGTCCGGTTCCGGCGGCCAGGAGAAGGGCGGCGATGCGCATGCGCGGAGCAATGCTGCGCAGCCGGGGTTTGGTCAATATCTTCGGAGGATCGCAGCGGATGGCTTTCGATCCGATTGCGCAGGGGGGCCGCAGGGCGTAATTTGCCCAAGGCATGGGCAATCCACACAATTTGCAGGCAGCGGAGGCGCTCCAGGCGCCCGCCGCGACGGCGCTGGCGCCAATCGACCTGGGCGGGGTGGTGATCGAGCGGCCGGTGATCCTGGCGCCGATGTCGGGCGTGACCGACCTGCCGTATCGACGCCTCGCGCGCCGCCTCGGCGCCGGGCTGGTGGTGTCGGAGATGATCGCCTCCTGGGCCATGGTGCGCGAGAACGCGGCGACGCTGCGCATGGCGGAGGTGGCGGATTGCGGTCCCGGCGCCGGGCCGAACGCGGTGCAGCTCGCGGGCTGCGAGCCGGAGGCGATGGCGGAGGCGGCGCGCATCGCGGCGGATCGGGGCGCCGACCTGATCGACATCAACTTCGGCTGCCCGGTGAAGAAGGTGGCGGTGGGGCAGCAGGCGGGATCGGCGCTGATGCGCGACGAGCGCCTGGCCGGGCGGTTGCTGGAGGCGACCGTGCGGGCCGTGCCGGTGCCGGTCACGCTGAAGATGCGGATGGGCTGGGACCACGGGAGCCTGAACGCGCCGGTGCTGGCCCGCATCGCCGAGGCGGCCGGCATACGCATGGTGACGGTGCACGGGCGCACCCGGCAGCAGTTCTACACCGGCCGGGCGGACTGGCGCTTCGTGCGGGAGGTCAAGCAGGCGGTCGGGCTGCCGGTGATCGTCAACGGCGACATCCTGGGCGTCGAGGACGCCCGGCAGGCGATGCGGCTGTCCGGGGCGGACGGGGTCATGATCGGACGCGGCTGCTACGGCAGGCCGTGGCTGCCGGCCCAGGTGGCGCAGGCGCTCGCCACCGGCGAGGCCCAGCCGGACCCCGACCTGTCCGACGAGAAGGCGATCGTGCTCGAGCACTACCACGCCATGCTGTCGCATTTCGGCATCCACCCGGGGCTGCGCCTCGCGCGCAAGCACGTGTCCTGGTACTCGTCCGGCCTGCCTGGCTCGGCGCAGTTCCGCGCGGCGGTGAACCGTCTCGACGACGCCGACGCGGCGGTCGCGCTGATCGAGGCGTTCTACGACCGCCAGATCGAGAGCGGCGGCAGGCGGGAAGCGGGTGTGCGGCAGGGGGAAGCGGTGCAGGACATGGCCGCGTGAGGGCTGTGGCGGTCGTCGAGACGTCGAAGAAGCCGGAACGGGCGGCGGCGGCCCGGTCGGCGTCGGGCCGGTCCGCGTCGACGCTGTCGGCGCCGGTTCCGGACACGGCGGCGGTGATGGAGTCGCTGCCGATCCCGGTGCTGATGCTCGACGAGGCGAACGGCATCTGCTTCGTCAACGGGGCGGCGGAGCCGTTCTTCGGCATGTCCAAGGGGCAGCTGCGCCAGCTGGGCCTGCGCGACCTGGTGCCGCTCGACCATCCGCTGTTCCTGCTGATCGAGCAGGTCAGGCTGAACGGCAGCACGGTGGTCGAGCACGAGCTGGTGCTGGAAGGGCCGCGGCTGCATCGGCAGGGGATCACCGTGCAGGGGGCGCCGGTGGTCGAGGCGGCCGGGTTCGTGCTGCTGACGCTGCACGACGCGTCGGCGGCGCGTGCGCTCGACCGCCAGATGTTCTTCCGCAACGCCGCCCGCAGCGTGTCGGGGATGGCGGCGATCCTGGCGCACGAGGTGAAGAACCCGCTCTCTGGCATACGCGGCGCGGCCCAGCTGCTGGAAGGCACTGTGGAGGAGGGCGACCGCGAGCTGGCCGTGCTGATACGCGACGAGGCCGACCGCATACGCGCCCTGGTGGAGCGGATGGAGATGTTCAACGAGAAGCCGATCGAGCGGCGGCCGGTGAACATCCACCGGGTGCTGGAGCACGTGCGCATGCTGGCGCAGCGCGGCTTCGCGGCGCATGTCCGCTTCGTGGAGCACTACGACCCTTCGCTGCCGCCGGTGTGGGGCAACCGCGACCAGCTGGTGCAGGTGCTGCTGAACCTGGTGAAGAACGCGGCGGAGGCGATCGACACCGGCAGCGGCGAGATCACGCTGTCCACCGCGTACCGCAGCAGCGTCCGGCTGGCGGTGCCCGGCTCCGACCAGCGCATGCACCTGCCGCTGATGGTGACGGTGCGCGACAACGGGCCAGGCATCTCGGAGGCGATCCGGCCGCACCTGTTCGAGCCGTTCCTGACCACCAAGGTGACCGGCACCGGTCTCGGGCTGGCGCTGGCGGCCAAGATCGTCGGCGACCATGGCGGCCTGATCGAGATCGACAGCCGCCCCGGCCGCACCGACGTGCTGCTCCACCTGCCCGTCCTCGTCGAGGATTCCGAGGAACGCTAGCGCATGAAGGCCCTTGCGCTTCCCGCTCCTGACCAGAAGGCATTCCGGACCTCATGACCCTGCCTACCGTCCTGGTCGCCGACGACGACCGATCCATACGCACCGTGCTGACCCAGGCGCTGGGCCGGTCCGGCTACCAGGTGCGGACCACCGCCAACGCCGCCACGCTGTGGCGCTGGGTGGAGGACGGGGAAGGCGACCTGGTGATCACCGACGTGGTGATGCCGGACGAGAACGGGCTGGACCTGATCCCGCGCATCAAGCGGATACGGCCCGAGCTCAGGATCGTGGTGATGAGCGCGCAGTCGACGCTGCTGACGGCGGTGAAGGCGGCGCAGCGGGGGGCGTTCGAGTACCTGCCCAAGCCGTTCGACCTGAAGGAGCTGTTGTCGGTGGTCGGGCGGGCGCTGGCGGCGCCGGCAGGCGACACCGCGGAGCGGCCGGCGGCGGCGGCGGATACCGACGAGCGCATGCCGCTGATCGGCCGGTCGGTGGCGATGCAGGACATCTACCGGATCATCGCCCGGCTCACCACCGCCGACCTCACGGTGATGGTCAACGGGGAAAGCGGCACCGGCAAGGAGCTGGTGGCGCGCGCCCTGCACGACTACGGGCGCAGGCGGGGCGGGCCGTTCGTGGCGATCAACATGGCGGCGATCCCGCGCGAGCTGATCGAGAGCGAGCTGTTCGGGCACGAGCGCGGCGCCTTCACCGGCGCCACCAATCGCAACCAGGGGCGGTTCGAGCAGGCGGCCGGCGGCACGCTGTTCCTGGACGAGATCGGCGACATGCCGCCTGAGGCGCAGACGCGGCTGCTGCGCGTGCTGCAGGAGGGCGAGTTCACCACGGTGGGCGGGCGGCAGGCGATCAAGGCGAACGTCAGGATCATCGCCGCCACCCATCGCGACCTGAGGCAGCTGATACGCGCCGGCACGTTCCGCGAGGACCTGTTCTACCGGCTGAACGTGGTGCCGATCCGGCTGCCGCCGCTGCGCGAGCGGGTGGAGGACATCCCCGTGCTGGCGCGGCACTTCCTGGACAAGGTCCGGCAGACCGGCCTGCCGGGCAAGCTGCTGTCGGACGAGGCGATGGGGCGGCTGCAGGCGCATCGCTGGCCGGGCAACGTGCGCGAACTGGAGAACCTGATGCGCCGGCTGGCGGCGCTGTATCCGCAGGAGGTGATCTCCGCGGAGGTGGTGGGGGGCGAGCTCGCCGAGAACGCGGCGCACGAGGATCCGGAGGTGACGGCCAACGACCAGGAGCGGCTGGCCCAGGCGGTGGAGCGGCACATACGCCAGTTCCTCGCCGCCAGCCGCGACGGGATGCCGATGCGCGACATCTACGACAAGGTGATCGCCGAGGTGGAGCGGCCGCTGATCCAGATGACGCTGGCCTCCACCAAGGGCAACCAGATCAAGGCCGCCGCCATGCTCGGGCTCAACCGCAACACGCTGCGCAAGAAGATACGCGACCTGGAGATCCCGGTCGTGCGCGGGATCGGCTGAGCAGGGCATGGGGAAGCTGGACGCCGGCGCGACGCTGACGAGGCCGGCCCAGGCGGCACGGCGCAGCCGGTGGGGGCCGCCGGTGTTCGACATCCTGCTCGGCAAGGTGTCGACGCTGATCATGGCGGCGACCGCGCTGGCGCTGGGGATCGCCACCTTCGCGGTGCTGTCGCGCGGCATGTCGCTGACCAGGCGGCCGCATGTCGAGGCCGGGCTGTTCGTCAGCAACCTGGTGGTGCTGCTGCTGCTGGCGGCAGCGCTCGCGGGACGGCTGGCGCGGGTGGTGGCGGAGCGGCGCAGCGGGCTGGCCGGGGCGCGGCTGCACGTGCGGCTGGTGATGCTGTTCGGCGTGGTGGCGGTGGTGCCGACCATCGTGGTCGGCGTGTTCGCCGGCGTGTTCTTCCACCTCGGCATCCAGATCTGGTTCAACGACCGCGTCCGCACCGCGCTGGACGAGGCTGTGCAGGCGAGCCAGGGCTACCTCGTGGAGCACAACAACAACATACGCGCCGACGCGGTGTCGATGGCCAACGACCTGAGCCAGGCGACGACGCTGCAGTACGTGGATCCGCAGGCGCTGCAGCAGGCGCTGGTCGACGAGGCGACCACGCGCGGCCTCAACCAGGCGGCGATCTACGACCCGCGCACCAACCAGGTGGTGGCGTCGACCAGCCTGCTCGGCGTGATCGGGGTGGCGGTGCCGCCGCAGTCGGTGACCATGCTGGCGCGTTCCGGCGAGGTGCCGATCCTGGACAGCGCCGACGGGCAGACGGTGAGCGCGGTCGCCGGGATCGACGGGCCGGATCCGGGGCTGCTGCTGCTGATCAGCCGGCCGGTGGATCCGGTGATCCTGGAGCACATGCACCGCACCCAGGCGGTGGTGGCGGACTACAACCGGCTCGACCGGAACCGGTCGGTGCTGCAGCTCACCTTCGTGATGATCTTCGCCCTGGTGGCGCTGCTGGTGCTGGCGGCGGCCGCGCTGATCGGGCTGGTGCTGGCGAACCAGATCGCGCGCCCGGTGGGACTGCTGATCCTGGCGGCGGAGCGGGTGAGCGGCGGCGACCTGGCGGTGCGGGTGCCGGAAGCGGAACGCGACCACGAGCTGGGCGGGCTGAGCCGTGCGTTCAACCGGATGACCAACCAGCTGTCGACGCAGCGCCGTGAGCTGATGTCCGCGTACAGCCAGATCAACGAGCGGCGGCGCTTCACCGAGGCGGTGCTGTCGGGGGTGTCGGCGGGGGTGATCGGGCTCGATGCGGAGCAGCGGGTGGAGCTGCCGAACCGGGCGGCCAGCGCGCTGCTGGAGGCGGACCTGGTGGGCTCGGTCGGGCTCAGGCTGGCCGAGATCGTGCCGGAGTTCGCGCCGCTGCTTCGGCTGGCGGCCGCCGAGCCGGAGCGGGCGCAGACGGCGGAGGTGCAGCACGGGGCGGCATCGAGCCGGCGGACGCTGCTGGTGCGGATCGGGCCGGAGATGCGCGGCACCGTGACGGAAGGCTACGTGGTGACGTTCGACGACATCACCGAGCTGCAGTCGGCGCAGCGCAAGGCGGCCTGGGCGGACGTGGCGCGACGCATCGCGCACGAGATCAAGAACCCGCTGACGCCGATCCAGCTGTCGGCGGAGCGGCTGAAGCGTCGGTTCCTGCGCGAGATCACCACCGACCCGGACACGTTCAGCCAGTGCGCCGACACCATCGTGCGCCATGTCGGCGACATCGGCCGGATGGTGGACGAGTTCTCCGCCTTCGCCCGGATGCCGCAGCCGATCATCCGACCGGAGGATCTGTCGCGCATCGCCCGCGAGGCGCTGGTGCTGCAGAAGAGCGCGCATCCGGAGATCGGCTTCGTCACCCGGCTGCCCGACCGCGGGCCGGTGGTGCCCTGCGACCGGCGGCTGATCGGCCAGGCGCTGACCAACCTGCTGCAGAACGCGGCCGACGGGATCGCCATGCGTGCGAAGATGCCCTCGGATGGGCAGGAGGACGGGCGTAGCCTCCAGGCCGTGATCGGCACGATCTGGCTGTCGATCGAGGTCAAGGAGCGCGACGTGTGGCTGTCGGTCGCCGATGACGGGGCAGGGCTGCCGCCGGACGACCGGCAGCGCCTGATGGAGCCCTATGTCACCCACAAGCCGAAGGGAACCGGGCTGGGGCTTGCCATCGTCAAGAAGATCATGGAGGACCATGGCGGCTCGGTCATGCTCGACGACCGCATCGGGGGGACGGGGGCGATCGCTACGTTGACAGTGCCGGGAAGGTCATCCGATGGCGCATGAGATCCTGATCGTCGACGACGAGCCCGACATCCGGCTGCTGATCGAGGGCATCCTGCGCGACGAGGGCTACGACACCCGGATCGCCGCTGATTCGGACCAGGCGATCGCCGCGTTCCGCGCCCGCCGGCCGTCGCTGGTGGTGCTCGACATCTGGCTGCAGGGCTCCCGGCTGGACGGGCTCGGCATCCTGAAGGCGATGCAGGGCGAGGAGCCGGTGGTGCCGACCATCATGATCTCCGGGCATGGCACCATCGAGACCGCCGTGGCGGCGCTGCAGATGGGCGCCTACGACTTCATCGAGAAGCCGTTCCAGTCCGACCGGCTGCTGGTGGTGGTCAGGCGGGCTCTGGAAGCGGCGCGGCTGGCGCGGGAGAACGCGGAGCTGCGGCTCAGGGCCGGGCCTGAAACCACCCTGCACGGGGAGAGCCAGGCCATCGTGGCGGTGCGCGCGCAGATCGAGCGGGTGGCGCCGACCGGATCGCGCGTGCTGATCTCCGGGGCGGCCGGATCCGGCAAGGAGGTCGCGGCGCGCATGATCCATGCCCGGTCGCGACGCGCGGAAGGGCCGTTCGTGGCGCTCAACTGCGCCACCCTGGCGCCAGGACGGTTCGAGGAGGAGCTGTTCGGCATCGAGGGCAGCCCGGAAGGGCCGGGACGCCGCACCGGGCTGCTGGAGCGGGCGCATGGCGGGACGCTGCTGCTCGACGAGGTCGCGGACATGCCGATGGAGACCCAGGGCAAGATCGTCCGCGCGCTGCAGGACCAGACCTTCGAGCGGCTGGGCGGCGCCACGCGGGTCAAGGTGGACGTGCGCGTGCTGGCGACCACCAACCGGGACCTGCAGGCGGAGATCGCCGCCGGACGGTTCCGCGAGGACCTGTACTACCGGCTGGCGGTCGTGCCGCTCCGGCTGCCGAGCCTGCGCGAGCGGCGCGAGGACATTCCCGACCTGTCGCGGCTGTTCCTGACGCGCTCGGCGGAAACCGCCGGGCTGCCGGCGCGCGACCTGTCCGCGGACGCGCTGGCGGCGCTGCAGAGCTACGAGTGGCCGGGGAACTCGCGCGAGCTGCGCAACCTGATGGACTGGCTGCTGATCATGGCGCCGGGCGGGTCGGACACCATTCGCGCCGAGATGCTGCCGCCGACGATCGGGCAGGGGGCGCCGGCGCTGCTGAAGTTCGACAGCGCCGCGGACGTGATGGGACTGCCGTTGCGCGAGGCGCGCGACCTGTTCGAGACGCAGTACCTGCAGGCGCAGCTGCTTCGGTTCGGCGGCAACATCAGCCGCACCGCCGGCTTCGTCGGCATGGAGCGCAGCGCGCTGCACCGGAAGCTGAAGCAGCTGGGAGTCAACTCGGAGGACCGGATCCCGGGCTGAGCCGCCGCCAGGGTGCCGGCTTTGCCGTTGCCGTGTGCCGCTGCTATCCTGGATCCCAAAGGTCCGCCGGCATCACGCTCGACAGGACCGCAACAAGAAGAACAAAGGCCTGGCCATGGCTAAGGACAACTCGCAGAACGTGCAGGACGTGTTCCTGAACCACGTTCGCCGCTCGAAGACGCCGGTCACCATCTTCCTGGTCAACGGCGTCAAGCTCCAGGGCATCATCACCTGGTTCGACAACTTCTCCGTGCTGCTGCGCCGGGACGGTCATACTCAGCTGGTCTACAAGCACGCGATCAGCACCGTGATGCCGGCGGCGCCGATCGCGCTGTTCGACCAGAACAAGGCGGATGGCGCGACCGAGCAGGACGCGGACACGGCATCCGCGAAGGGAGCCGCCTGACGGTGGCGACCAGCGAGACCGGGATGCAGCCGACGCGGGCGGCCGTCATCCTGCCGTGGGATCGCCAGGACCGTCAGCATGACAGGGGCGCCGAGGCGCATCGCCACGATGCCCGTGCGGCGGAAGCGCGTCTGGAGGAGGCGGTCGGCCTCGCCGCGTCCATCGGGCTGGTGATCGTGCGGCGCGCCGTGCTGCCGATCCGCGGCAGGCGGCCGGCGACCCTGCTCGGCAGCGGCCAGGTGGAGTCGCTGGCGGAAGCGGTGGCGCAGGACGCGGTCACCGTGGTGATCGTGGACGCGCGCCTGAGCCCGGTGCAGCAGCGCAACCTCGAACGGGCGCTCGGCTGCAAGGTGATCGACCGCACCGGGCTGATCCTGGACATCTTCGGCGAGCGGGCGGCGACGCGGGAGGGCTCGCTGCAGGTCGAGCTGGCGCATCTCGAGTACCAGCGCTCGCGCCTGGTGCGGTCCTGGACTCACCTGGAGCGGCAGCGGGGCGGGTTCGGCTTCCTGGGCGGTCCAGGCGAGACGCAGATCGAGGCGGACCGTCGGCTGATCGGCGACCGGATCGTGCGGCTCAAGAAGGAGCTGGAACAGGTGCGGCGCACGCGCGGACTGCATCGCGAGGCGCGCAAGCGGGTGCCGTTCCCGGTGGTGGCGCTGGTCGGCTACACCAACGCCGGCAAGTCGACGCTGTTCAACGCGCTGACCGGGGCGGCGGTGCATGCGCAGGACCAGCTGTTCGCGACGCTGGACCCGACCATGCGCGGGCTAGTGCTGCCGTCGGGGCGCAAGGTGATCCTGTCCGACACGGTGGGCTTCATCAGCGAGCTTCCGACGGAGCTGGTGGCGGCGTTCCGGGCGACGCTGGAGGAGGTGGCGGAGGCCGACATCATCCTGCACGTGCGCGACGCGGCGCACCCGGACAGTGCTGCGCAGCGGAACGACGTGATCGCGGTGCTGAACGGCATGGTGGAGGACGGCACGCTGGACGCGGCGTGGCCCGAGCGGGTGATCGAGGTGCTGAACAAGGCCGACCTGCTGGGCGGGACGGACCGGGTTCCGGCACGGGACGGCGCGGAGGTCATCTCCGCCATCACCGGCGACGGGCTCGACCGGCTGGCGGCGGCGATCGACCGGTACATGCTGCAGGCGATGGAACAGGCGGAGTTCCGCCTGCCGGTGCAGGAGGGGGCGCCGCTTGCCTGGCTTTATGCGCATGGCGAGGTGGTCGACCGGACCGACGGCGAGGACGAGATCCGGCTGGTGGTCAGGCTGCTGCCGGCGGATCGCGCCCGCTTCGAACGGCAGCAGCAGCATTAGGAACGAGCGGGCCGGGAAGATGCGAACCGGGTGCAGGGCGTGCCGTTGACCTGTCGGCTGCCGGACGAGTTGAGCCGGTGGCGCGCCGGGAAGGATGCGGGATGAACGGGACGTTCTCGGTGGCCGATGCGGTCGAGGTGACGCAGATCCTGCGTGCCGCGGCCCGGGTGGAGATCGTGCCGCGCTTCCGCCGCCTCGGCAGCGACGACGTCCGCATCAAGAGCGGGCCGACGGACCTCGTCACGGTGGCGGACGAGGCGGCCGAGCGGCTGATCACCCAGGGCCTGGAGCGACGCTTTCCGGGCTGCGTGGTGATCGGCGAGGAGGCCACCGCTGCCGATGCAGGCCTGCTCGACCGGCTCGGCGACGCGGAGCTCGCCTTCGTGGTGGACCCGATCGACGGGACCTCCAACTTCGCCGCCGGGGTGCCGCTGTTCGGGGTGATGGCGGCTGCCGTGATGCGCGGCGAGGTGGTGGGGGCGGTGATCCATGACCCGCTCTGCGACGACTCGGCCGTGGCGGTCAGGGGCGAGGGGGCCTGGCTTGAGCACGCCGATGGGCAGCAGGTGGCGCTCCGTGTGGCGGCACCGGTGCCGCCGTCGGAAATGACCGGAAACGCCGCCTGGCGGCACCTGCCGCAGCCGTTGCGCGACCGGGTGGCGCTCAACCTGCCGCGCGTACTGGCCAGCTGGGACTACCGCTGTGCCGCGCAGGAATACCGCGTCATCGCTTCCGGGCACTGCCACTTCCTGATCTTCAACCGGCTGATGCCGTGGGATCACCTGCCGGGCTGGCTGCTCCACGCGGAAGCGGGCGGCTACTGCGCGCATTTCGACGGGAGCCCGTATCTGGCGACGGACCGGGAAGGGGGGCTGCTTTACGCGCCGGACCGGGACAGCTGGCTGGCACTCCACGACACGCTGCTGGCGGCCTGAGCGTCAGGGTCCTGCCGTTTCCGCGGCCTTGGCGGCTTGCCAACCGGCTTCCATCTCGTCCAGGCCGGTTTCGGCAAGCGATCGGCCGGTGGTCTCGATCGACCGCTCCATGTGCTCGAAGCGGCGCTGGAACTTGGCGTTGGCCTCCCGCAGGCAGGCTTCCGGGTCGAGGCCCAGGCTGCGCGACAGGTTGGCGACGGTGAACAGGACGTCGCCGATCTCGTCGCGCAGACGGGCCGGGTCCGCCGTGTCGAGCTCGGCGCGCAGCTCGGCCAGTTCCTCCGTGATCTTGTCGATGACCAGCGCCGGCTGGTGCCAGTCGAAGCCGACGCGGGCGGCGCGGGCGCACAGCTTGGCGGCGCGCGACAAGGCGGGCAGGTTGAGCGGGATGCCGGCCAGGGCGCCGTGCTCGGCGCGGGCGCGACGCTCGGCCGCCTTGTTGTCGTCCCACGACACGCCAGCGTTTCTGGCCGCCTCGTTGCCGAAGACGTGCGGATGGCGCCGCACCATCTTGTCGGCGATCAGGCGGGCGACGGTGGCGAAGTCGAAGCGGTTCTCGGACTGGCCGAGGCTGGAATGGTAGACGACCTGCAGCAGCAGGTCGCCGAGTTCGTCCGGAAGCGCCGTCCAGTCGCGGCGGGCGATGGCGTCGGCGACCTCATAGGCTTCCTCTATGGTGTAGGGGGCGATGCTGTCGAAGGTCTGCACCTGGTCCCAGGGGCAGCCGGCCAGCGGATCACGGAGCGCGGCCATGATGTGCAACAGCCGGGTGAGCTGCCTGGCGTGGTCGGTGTCGAGGGCAGGTTCGGTCATCGGCCGAAGGTGCACGGGCATCAGGGGAGCGGCAAGACCACCGCGGGGCCTCTGATCCAATCACCGTATAATGAATATTATGCCAACT
>CALMVN010000082.1 GCA_937873225.1 uncultured Acetobacteraceae bacterium | reverse complement strand
GGCGAGGACGGCGCGTCTGCCGGCAGCGGCTAGACCATCCGCCCGCGCCCCGGCCTCCTGGTCCTGTTCCCGTCCTGGCTGTTCCACCAGGTCCGCCCCTACCGTGGCAGCGCGCTCCGCATCTCCATCGCCTTCAACCTCGGCGTCGCCGATGCCGCCTGAGCCTCCCCGGTGACCGACGACCGCTCCACCCGCATCCTGTCCCGCCGCCAGCAGGACATCACCGCCCTCCTGCGCGAGACCGGCCGCCTGGCCGTCGACGACCTCGCCACCCGCTTCGCCGTCACCCCCCAGACCATCCGCCGCGACCTGAACGAGCTCGCCGAGGCCCGCATGATCAGCCGCGTGCACGGCGGCGCCATCATCGCGTCCGGGGTCGAGAACCTGGCCTACGAGGCGCGCAAGCAGGTCGCCCAGAACGCCAAGCGCCTGATCGGCGAGGCCGCCGCCGCCCTGATCCCCGACAACACCTCCCTGTTCATCAACCTCGGCACCACCACCGAGGAGGTGGCCCGCGCCGCCTCCGGCCGCACCGGCCTGCTGGTG
This sequence comes from uncultured Acetobacteraceae bacterium, assembly GCA_937873225.1. GTDB lineage: Bacteria > Pseudomonadota > Alphaproteobacteria > Acetobacterales > Acetobacteraceae > Lichenicola. The sequence goes on along the minus strand of CALMVN010000082.1, from coordinate 10,982 downwards.
GTCACCAACAACATGAACGTCGCCCTGGAGCTGTACCGCAACACCGCCATCCAGGTGATCGTCGCCGGCGGCACGCTCCGCCCCTCCGACGGCGGCATCATCGGCCGCCTCGCCGCCGACGCCTTCCGCCAGTTCAAGGCCGACATCGCCGTGATCGGCACCTCCGCCATCGACTCCGACGGCACCCTGCTCGACTACGACCTCCGCGAGGTCCAGGTCTCCCGCGCCATCATCGAGAACGCCCGCCGAGTGATGCTGGTGACGGACTCCTCCAAGTTCAGCCGCCGCGCCCCGGTCCGCATCGCCCGGCTGGAGGAGATCGACATCCTCATCACCGACCGGCTGCCCTCCGCCGAACTCGTCGCCCTGTGCCGCAACGCCAGCGTCGAGGTGATCGAGACCGGTCCGGACGAGGCCGACGGATCGTCCTGAGGCGATCTTTTTCCGGCCGGAACAAGCGCGCTTGCCTGTTCGCTTTGCCCGTGACAGAACATCAACCGAACCAAGCGCGGTGTCGAACGCGCACGTCCAGGAACGTCGTCGGTGGCCGTCACGCCAGAACCCCAGCTCCGAGAACCTGAGCCCTACGACATCGCCATCATCGGCGGCGGCATCAACGGCTGCGGCGTGGCGCGCGACGCGGCCGGGCGCGGCTACCGGGTGTTCCTGTGCGAGCAGAACGACCTCGGCTCCGGCACCTCGTCTGCCTCGACCAAGCTGATCCACGGCGGGCTGCGCTATCTCGAGTACTACGAGTTCCGACTGGTGCGCGAGGCGCTGCGCGAGCGCGAGGTGCTGTGGGGGATCGCGCCGCACATCGTCTGGCCGCTGCGCTTCGTGCTGCCCTACCATCGCAAGCTGCGCCCGCGCTGGCTGCTGCGTCTCGGCCTGTTCCTGTACGACAACATCGGCGGCCGCAAGCGCCTGCCGCCGACCCGCTCGGTCGACCTGCGCCGCGACGTCGTCGGCGGGCCGCTCAAGCCGAGCTTCGTGCGCGGCTTCGAGTACTCCGACTGCTGGGTGGAGGACTCCCGCCTGGTGGTGCTCAACGCCGCCGCCGCCGCGTCCCTGGGCGCCACCATCATGACCCGGACGCGGTGCGTCTCGGCGGAAAAGGTCGACGGGCTGTGGCAGGTCACGCTGCAACGCGAGGACGGGGAGCGCCACACCCTGCGCGCGCGCGCGCTGATCAACGCGGCCGGCCCGTGGGTCGACAGCGTGGTGCAGACGGTGGTGCGCGACAACAGCCGTGCGCCGGTGCGCCTGGTCCAGGGCAGCCACGTCGTGGTGCCGCGGTTGTACGACCATGACGGCTGCTACATCTTCCAGAACGACGACCACCGGATCTTCTTCGTCATTCCCTACGAGCAGGACTTCACCCTGATCGGCACCACCGACCGCGACTACGAAGGCGATCCCGGCAAGGTGGCCGCCTCGGCGGAGGAGATCGAGTACCTGTGCCGCTCGGCCAGCGACTACCTCCTGCGGCCGGTGACGCCCGACATGGTGTGCTGGACGTACTCGGGGGTCCGCCCGCTCTACGCCGAGCACGAGCAGGCCTCCGGCTCGGCGGCGCAGGCCGCCACCCGCGACTACGTGCTGAAGCTCGACGCGGAAGCCGGCGCGCCGCCGCTGCTGACCATCTTCGGCGGCAAGATCACCACCTATCGCCGTCTGGCCGAGGCGGTGCTGGCGAAGCTCGACGGGCACCTGCCGCGCCCGTCCGGCAAGCCGGCCGGCTGGACCGGCACCGTGCCGCTGCCTGGCGGCGACTTCCCGCGCGACGGCTTCGACCGCGAGCTGGCGGCACTGGAGGCGGCCTACGGCTTCCTGCCGCGCCCCCAGCTCCGCCGCCTGTTGCGGCTGTACGGCACGCGGGCGCGCACCCTGCTGGGCGACGCCCGGGTGGCGTCCGACCTCGGGCGCGATTTCGGTGCCGGCCTGACCGAGGCCGAGCTGGACTACCTGGTGCGGGAGGAATGGGTCCGGACCGGCGACGACGTGCTGTGGCGGCGCACCAAGCTGGGGCTTCGGCTCGACGGAGACATCCGTGCGGCGGTCGACCGGAGGGTGCGCGCGCTGGTCGCGGCGCAGTTTCCCCGGACGGCCGATGCCGGCGCCGAGGCCGAGACGGTGCGATGAGCGTGGTTCTCGAGCATGTCGGGCTGCGCGTCGGCAACGACGCCGTCATCGACGACGTCAGCCTCGCTTTCGAGCGCGGCACCATGAACGTGCTGCTCGGGCCCACCCTGAGCGGCAAGACCACGCTGATGCGGCTGATGGCGGGCCTCGACCGGCCCAGTACCGGGCGGATCCTGGTCGACGGCGAGGACGTGGCCCATGTCCCGGTGCGCCGCCGCTCGGTGGCGATGGTGTACCAGCAGTTCGTCAACTATCCGTCCCTGTCGGTGTACGAGAACATCGCCTCGCCGCTCCGCGTCGCCGGCGTGGGCAGGGCGGAGATCGAGTCGCGCGTCGCCGAGGCGGCGCGGGTGCTCCGGCTCGAGCCGTTCCTGCGACGCCTGCCGGCCGAGCTGTCCGGTGGACAGCAGCAGCGCACCGCGATCGCGCGCGCCCTGGTCAAGCGGGCGGCGCTGGTGCTGCTGGACGAGCCGCTGGCCAACCTGGACTACAAGCTGCGCGAGGAGCTGCGCGAGGAGCTGCCCCGGCTGTTCGCCGAGTCCGGCGCGATCCTGGTGTATGCCACCACCGAGCCATCCGAGGCCCTGCTGCTGGGCGGACGGACCGCGACGCTGTGGCAGGGACGGGTGACCCAGGAAGGGGAAACCCCGTCGCTGTATCGCGATCCCGGCAACGTCGACGCGGCGCGGGTGTTCTCCGACCCGCCGCTGAACGAGCTGCCGGTCGTCGTCGCGGGCGGCCGTGCCCGCCGCAGCGACGGCACGCCGCTCCCCGAGGCCATGATCCCGTCGCTTCCCGACGGGTCCTACCGCATCGGCTTCCGGGTCGAGCACGCGTCGGTGGTGGAGCAGGACGACGTCGCGGCGTCGCAGGGCGACGTGTTTCCCGGCACGGTCTCGGTGACCGAGATCAGCGGCTCGGAAAGCTTCGTGCACATCGATGTCGGCTTCGCCGTCTGGGTCTGCCTGGTGCTGGGCGTGCACGACTGGCGTCCCGGGGCACGCGCGGCGGTGTCGGTCGATCGTGACGGGATCTTCGTGTTCGCACCGGACGGGTCGCGGCTGCAGCCGAGCGTGGTGCGGCGCCTGCCGCACGCGGCGACCGGCTGAGGCGGCGATCATGGCGACCATCACCCTTGACGGCATCGGCCACGCCTATCCCTCCCGCGATCCTGGCGAGGCCAGGCGCTATGCGCTCAAGCCGGTGCATCACGTGTGGCGCCAGGGGCGCGCCTACGCGCTGCTCGGCCCCTCGGGATGCGGCAAGACGACGCTGCTCAACATCATCTCCGGCCTGGTCACCCCGTCCGACGGCCGCCTGCTGTTCGACGGCCAGGACATGACGCATGTCTCGACCGAGCGGCGCAACATCGCCCAGGTGTTCCAGTTCCCGGTGATCTACGACACCATGACGGTGCGGGAGAACCTCCTGTTCCCGCTGCGCAACCGCGGCGTCGCCAAGGCGGCGGCGGGAGCGCGGGTGCAGGAGATCGCGACCCTGCTCGACCTCGTTCCGGTGCTCGACCGTCGCGCCCGCGGCCTCACCGCGGACGCCAAGCAGAAGATCTCGCTCGGCCGCGGCCTGGTGCGGTCCGACGTGTCGGCGGTGCTGTTCGACGAGCCGCTGACGGTGATCGACCCGGCGCTGAAGTGGGAACTGCGCTCCAAGCTCAAGGCGGTGCACGAAGCGCTCGACATGCTCATGATCTACGTCACCCACGACCAGGTGGAGGCGATGACCTTTGCCGACGAGGTGGTGGTGATGAACGACGGCCGGGTGCTGCAGATCGGCACCCCGACCGAGTTGTTCGAGCGACCGGCGCACGCCTTCGTCGGCTACTTCATCGGCTCGCCCGGCATGAACTTCCTGCCCGCCGTGCTTCAAGGCGACTCGGCACGGGTCGCGGACGCGGTGTTTCCGCTCGGGATGCGCTACGCCACGCGTTCCGGAACGATACGGCTCGGCTTCCGTCCCGATTATGCCACGGTCACGACGGGCGGCGAGGGCGTTCCCGTCGCGGTGCGTCGGATCGAGGACCTTGGTCGCCGTCGCCTGGCCCGGGTGGCGCTTGGCGGACACGAGCTGGTGGCGACGCTGCCGCCGGGCACGACCCTGGACGGCGCCACCGCCCGGCTGCACGTGACGCCGCAGCACCTGCACGTCTACGTCGACGACGAGCGGATCGATGGCGACACGTCCGGAGGAGCCGCGTGATGGAAAAGGCGATCAACAACCGCGCCTGGTTCTTCGTGCTTCCGGTGCTGGTGTTCGTGCTGTTCTCGTCCCTGGTCCCGCTGATGACGGTGATCAACTACTCCGTCCAGGACACGATGGGGCAGAACAACTTCTTCTTCAACGGAATCGCCTGGTTCCAGAACCTGCTCGATCCCACCACCGACATCGGCGGCCGCTTCGCCGCGGCGCTCGTGCGCAACCTCCTGTTCTCGTTCGTGGTGCTCCTGATCGAGCTGCCGCTGGGCGTGGGTGCGGCGCTGTGCATCCCGCGCCACGGCTGGAAGGTCGGCGCCACGCTGGTGCTGATCGCACTGCCGCTGCTGATCCCATACAACGTCGTGGGCACGATCTGGCAGATCTTCGCTCGCGCCGACATCGGGCTGCTCGGCTACGTGCTCACCCATCTCGGCATCGCCTACAACGACACCCAGGACCCGACCTCGGCCTGGGCGACGATCCTTGTCATGGACGTGTGGCACTGGACCGGCATGGTGGCGCTGCTCGCCTATGCCGGCCTGAAGTCGATCCCCGACGCCTTCTACCAGGCCGCGCGGATCGACGGCGCGGGCCGCTGGTCGGTGTTCCGCAACATCGAGCTGCCGAAGCTGCAGAAGGTGCTGGTGATCGCGGTGCTGCTGCGCTTCATGGGCAGCTTCATGATCTACACCGAGCCTTCCATCGTCACCGGCGGCGGCCCGGGCGAGTCCACCAGCTTCCTGTCGCTCGACCTGGTCAAGATCGCGCTCGGCCAGGTGGATCTCGGCAACGGTGCCGCGATGTCCCTCGTGTACAACCTCATCACGCTCACGATCTGCTGGGTATTCTTCACGGTCATGACCCAGCTCGATCGCCGGAAGGACGTGTGATGCGCCTCAACGGACGCTCCCTCGGCATCACCGCCTACCTGGTCGTGCTGATCCTGCCGATCTACTGGCTCCTGAACATGTCGTTCAAGACCAACGACGAGATCCTGTCGCGGCTGTCGCTGTGGCCGCACCAGCTGACCCTGGCCAACTACGCGCACATCTTCAACGATCCGGCGTGGTATCTCGGCTTCCTGCATTCGATCGAGTACGTGACGATCAACACCGTCATCTCGGTCACGGTGGCGCTTCCCGCCGCGTATGCCTTCAGCCGCTACCGCTTCATCGGTGACAAGCACCTGTTCTTCTGGCTTCTGTCGAACCTGATGGCGCCGCCCGCGGTGTATGCGATGCCGTTCTTCAACTTCTACTACTCGATCCACCTGTTCGACACTGTGTGGGCCGTGGCGCTGGCGCACTGCCTGTTCAACGTGCCCCTGGCGGTCTGGATTCTCGAAGGCTTCATTTCCGGCGTGCCGCGCGAGATCGACGAGACGGCGGCCCTCGACGGCTACTCCTTTCCCCGCTTCTTCGTCAGGATCTTCCTGCCGCTGATCGGCAACGGCATCGGCGTGGCCGCCTTCTTCTGCTTCATGTTCTCCTGGATCGAGCAGCTGCTGGCGACGACGCTGACCACCGTGAACGCCAAGCCGATCGCCGCCGTGATGACGCGGGTGTATTCGGCAGCAGGAATGGACTGGGGTCTCCTCGCCGCGGCCGGCGTGCTGACGATGATCCCGGGCGCCGTGGTCATCTGGTTCGTCCGCAACCACATCGCCAAGGGCTTCGCCCTTGGTCGCGTTTGAGGAGGCCGGGACATGGCCTGGATGGCGTGGAACTGGTACACGGCCGCGTTCTTCGCCGTCATCGTGCTGCTGCTGGCGGTCATGACGATGCTGGCGGTGTGGCGGCCGGAAACGCCCCGCGTCGGCATCCTGCGCTTTCCGACGACGCGCGGCGACCGGCTGTTCGTGTCGCTGATCGGCACCGCGTTCATCTACATCTTCTGGATCCGTTTCACCGGCGGCACCACGATGTGGCCCGCCGCCGTCCTGTCGGTGATCTACTGGGGAGCGATGTTCCGCTTCGCCTGAGCCGCCGACCAAGACCCTGACACGCCGAAGCCGGCCCGGAGAAGGCGGCGTTCCGGCACAACCCGAGGAGGAACAGTCAATGGACATCACCAGACGCACCGCGATCAAGGGCGCTGCCGCCGTCACCGCCGCCGGCAGCGGCATGCTGATCAACAGCCGCCCGTCGCATGCGCAGCAGATGGACGCGGCGAAGAAGTGGGTGGACAGCGAGTTCCAGCCTTCGACCCTGTCGAAGGACGCGCAGATGGCCGAGATGGAATGGTTCATCAAGACCGCCAAGCCGTTCGCCGGCATGAAGGTCAACTGCGTCTCGGAGATCCTGAATATCCACGAGTACGAGTCCAAGACGCTGACCAAGGCGTTCGCGGAGATCACCGGCATCCAGGTCAACCACGACCTGATGGACGAGGGGCTGCTGGTCGACAAGATCGAGGTCGAGATGCAGTCCGGCCGGCCGATCTACGACTTCTGGATGAACGATTCCGACTTCATCGGCACCCATCCTCGTTACAAGGACATCATCGGCGGCTCGCTCACCGACTTCATGGCGGGCGACGGCAAGGACGTCACCAGCCCGACGCTCGACCTGCAGGACTTCATCGGCCTTTCGTTCGGCACCTTCACCGACGGCAAGCTGTACCAGCTGCCCGACCAGCAGTTCGCCAACCTGTACTGGTTCCGGCACGACTGGTTCACCCGCCCGGAGCTGATGGCGCAGTTCAAGCAGAAGTTCGGCTACGAGCTGGGCGTGCCGAAGAACTGGTCGGCCTACGAGGACATCGCCGAGTTCTTCACCAACGACGTCAAGACCATCGATGGCGTGCGCGTGTACGGCCACATGGACTACGGCAAGAAGGATCCCTCGCTCGGCTGGCGCTTCACCGACGCCTGGCTGTCCATGGCCGGCGCAGGGGATCGCGGCCTGCCGAACGGACGTCCGGTCGACGAGTGGGGCATCCGCCTGGAGGACAACCGTCCGCGCGGCTCCTCCATCACCCGCGGCGGCGACGCCAACGGTCCGGCCGCGGTCTACGCGCTGACCAAGTTCGTAGACTGGCTCAAGAAGTATGCACCACCGGAAGCGGCCGGCATGGACTTCCTTGAGGCCGGTCCGGTTCCGGGGCAGGGACACATCGCCCAGCAGATCTTCTGGTACACCACCTTCTCGGAGTCGATGATGAAGCCGGGCTCGGCGGTGATGAACGCCGACGGCACGCCCAAGTGGCGCATGGCGCCGAGCCCGCACGGCGCCTACTGGAAGGAAGGCCAGAAGCTCGGCTACCAGGATTGCGGCTGCTGGACGATGCTGAAGTACAACGACCCGCAGCGCGTCAAGGCCGGCTGGCTGTATGCCCAGTTCTGCACCTCGAAGTCGGTCACGCTGAAGAAGGCGGTGCTGACCCAGCACCTGATCCGGGAAAGCGACGTCAGGAGCCAGGCGCTGACCGACCTGGCACCGAAGTTCGGCGGGCTGGTCGAGTTCTACCGCTCGCCGGCGCGCAAGAACTGGACGCCCACCGGGGTGAACGTGCCCGACTACGGCAAGATGGCGCAGGTCTGGTGGCAGAACGTGTCCAACGCCATCGCCGGCTCCGTCACCCCGCAGCAGGCAATGGACGGGCTGGCACGCGACCAGGACGCCATCATGGCCCGGATCCAGCGTTCCGGCGCGCAGGGCGACCTCGGCCCGATCATGAACCCGGTCATGACGCCCGAGTACTGGTTCAAGAAGTCCGAGAAGGACGGCAACCTGGCGCCGCAACGCAAGCTGGCCAACGAGAAGCCACAAGGCGAGACCATCGCCTACGAGGAGCTGCTCAAGAGCTGGGCCCCTGGACAGGCCACGTCGGACGCCAATAAAGGCTGATCCGACACCGGACCCGGACAGGCAGCCTGTCCGGGTCCATCTCATCCGGGTGTACCGCCCATGACCTCATCCCTTCCGTCCCCGGCGCATGTCCTGGTCATCGACCAGGGCACCACCTCGACCCGGGCCATCGTGTTCGACCAGCACCTGCGTCCGGTGGCGCAGGCGCAGGAGGAGTTCCCGCAGATCTACCCGCAGCCGGGCTGGGTCGAGCACAACCCGGAAACGCTGTGGGCCACCGCGCTCGGCACCGCCCGCGCGGCGCTGGGCAAGGCCCGCCTCACCGCCTCGGGGATCGCCGCCCTCGGCATCGCCAACCAGCGCGAGACCACCTTGATCTGGGAGCGCGCGTCCGGCCGGCCGATCCACAACGCGGTCGTCTGGCAGGACCGGCGCACCGCTGCGGCCTGCGACCGCCTGGAGCGGGACGGCCACGCCGAGCTGGTCGCCGAACGTACCGGCCTGCGCATCGACCCCTACTTCTCCGGCACCAAGATCGGCTGGATCCTGGACCAGGTGCCGGGCGCCAGGATGCGTGCCGCCAACGGCGAGCTCGCCTTCGGCACCGTCGACAGCTTCCTGGTCTGGCGCCTCACCGGCGGCCGGGTGCACGCGATCGACGCCACCAACGCGTCGCGCACCTTGCTCTGCGACATACGCAGCGGCGCCTGGGACCCGGAGATGCTCCGCCTGCTCGACGTCCCCGCCGCGTTGCTGCCCGAGATCCGCGACAGCGCCGGCAGCTACGGCGACACTCTCCCCGACCTGCTCGGCGGCTCCGTCGCCATACGCGGCGTCGCCGGCGACCAGCAGGCGGCGCTGGTCGGCCAATGCTGCTTCGAGCCCGGCACCATCAAGGCGACCTACGGCACCGGCGGCTTCATCCTGCTCAACACCGGCACGGTGATGAAGCGCTCGCGGCACCGGCTGCTGTCGACGATCGCCTGGCAGCGCAAGGGCCGCCGCCACTATGCGCTGGAAGGCTCGATCTTCTCCGCCGGTGCCGCGGTGCAATGGCTGCGCGACGGGCTCGGCCTGGTGGAAAGCTCGGCCGAGACCGGACGGCTGGCCGAGTCGGCCGATCCGGCGCAGCAGGTCTACCTGGTGCCGGCCTTCACCGGCCTCGGCGCGCCGCACTGGAACAGCCAGGCCCAGGCGCTGGTCACCGGCATCACCCGCGGCACGACCAAGAAGGAGCTGGCCCGCGCCACGCTGGAAAGCGTCGGCTACCAGACCCGCGACCTGCTGGCGGCGATGCTGGCCGACGACGGCGTGGATGCGGAGGCCGCCGCCCGCGAGCGGCGCGTGTTCCGCGTCGACGGCGGCATGTCGGCGAGCGACTGGACCATGCAGTTCCTGGCCGACACGCTCGATCTGCCGGTCGACCGCCCTGCGTTCCGGGAAACCACCGCCATGGGGGCGGGCTACCTCGCCGGGCTGGAGGCCGGGCTGTATCCGGAGCCGGACGCGTTCGCCCGCGACTGGAAGCTCGACCGCCGGTTCGTGCCGGACGCGTCGGCGGAGGACCGCGACCGCCGCTACCGCGGCTGGCAGCGCGCCGTCCGTCTGGCGCTGGCCACCGACGACGCGTGAGGCAGGGCGGGGGACACCCGATGCGCGTCCGCTTCCGCTGCGATCCGGCCCTGCTCGGCCTGCTGCCGCCGCCGGTCCCGGCACGCGACGCGCTGCCGGACTGGCTGCGCGCCATGCCCGGTCATGCCGCCTCCGACATGCACGAGGGCGCCCCGATTCGTACTGTGAAGCACTGCCCGCCCTTCGTGGACGCGATGATGCAGGGCTTCGTGATGACGCTGCCCTGCGACGTGCGCGTGGCCGACGGCACCCTGTCCTGGAACTGGGACCTGCCCAGGCCGTCGACGGCGACCCATCCGCGGGCGCCGATGTCGTTCCACGCGTCGGCACAGGTCACCGGCACCCCGTTCGCGCGGGCGGACCAGCTGGTGGTGAAGTTCAACGCCTTCTGGACCATACGGCTGGAGCCGAACTGGTCGCTTCTCGTCACCCACCCGCTGAACCGCGACGACCTGCCGTTCCGCCTGCTCGGCGGCCTGGTCGACTCGGACCGGTTTCACGAGGTCGGCATCCTGTTTCCCGGGATCTGGCTCGACCCGGCGTTCGAGGGCGTGCTTCCGCGCGGCCTGCCTGTCGCGCAGTGCATCCCGGTGCGACGCGAGGCGCTGGTCCTGGACACCGCCGCCTTCGATCCCGACGAGCAGGCCCGCTACGAGGCAACCGCGCGGGTGCTGCTGGAGGAAACCGGCCACTACCGGCGCGTCGCCCGCGCTGGGCGTTCAGCCCGGTCGGACACGCTCCCGGAGGACCGCGCGCAGCCGTCCGGGATCGAGGAACAGCAGCCCGGTCCGCCCTGACACCAGCGACTGCGCGATCCGGCCGAAGCTGCCCGGCCGCAGCGCCAGCGCCGTCGCGTAGGCGTCCAGCGCGTCCTCGATCCGTCCGCACTCGCCGAGCGCCACGCCGAGGTTGAGCGCCGCCTCGTGGAAGTCCGGCTGCGCCGCCAGCGCCGACCGGTAGGCGGCCGCCGCGTCCTCGTCGCGTCCCTGGTCCTGCCGCAGCACCGCCAGGCTGTACCAGCCTTCCGCATGCAGGGGATCGAGCCCGACCCCGCGCTCGAACGCGACGGCCGCCTCGTCGTCGCGGCCGGCGGCCCGGAGCGCCCGGCCCAGCAGGTGGCTGGCGCGGGCGGCCGGCGCGGCCGGCCTGCCGCGGCGCGCCCCCCCCCGCCGACCCCCCGGCCGGGCC
>CALMVN010000081.1 GCA_937873225.1 uncultured Acetobacteraceae bacterium | reverse complement strand
GCGACTGGGTGCCGTCGTTCAGCGCCACCGTGTCGGCGGGCGGGTCGCTGTTGAGCGGGATCACCAGGTCGGGGGTGGCAGGGGCCGGATAGCGGGCGGTGGCGGGATAGAACAGCAGGCTCGCGCTGGCGGTGATCGTGCTGGTGTCGGTGCTGTTCTGGTAGTTGGCGATCAGCACGTGGCCGATCTGCGGAGCCTCCAGCAGAGCGGTGTCGTCGGTGACGTCGCGCTCCACGTGCCAGGAGGGCGCCAGGGCGGCGCGCGGCTCGGCGGTGGTGCCGAACAGGAGGTTGACCCCGCCGAGGAAGATGGTGGCGGTGCGGTCGTACTGCCGGCCGGCGTCGAGCGAGATGTCGGTGCTGAGCACCACCTTGGCCCAGGGGCCGGGACAGGCGGCGGGCGGCGCGTAGGCGAACGGCACCGCGCTGGCGCCGAAGCTGGCATTGCCGGCCAGCGTCACCCGGCACGGCGTCTCGTCGGGATGCGTCACGTCCGGCTCGATCGGCGCCACGTTGCTGCTGCCGACCGCCGGCTGCGCCCTTGCAGGCAGCGACGACAGCGTGGCCAGCGCCACGCCGGACAGGAACAGGATCCGGGTCGGCACGAACGAACGGGCGGAGCGGCGCATGAACTGGATCCACGTGTTGCAACACGTATCAAAGCACGACCGCCGGGCATGAAAAAAGCCCCCGACCTCGCGATCGGGAGCTTTTCCTAGACCGTGTTCGTCGCCTTCAGTTGTTGCTGCTGCGCGCCCCGGTGAGCTGGAGCAGGAAGGTGAACAGGTTGATGAAGGTCAGGTAGAGCATCAGCGCGTCGGTCACGCTCTGCTTCGCCGCCCCGTCCACGCCCTGGTAGTAGGCCAGCTGACCGTAGTTCCACTTGATCCGCTGGGTGTCGTAGGCGGTCAGCCCGGTGAAGATCAGCACGCCCAGCACGCTCACCACGAAGTAGAGCCCGGCGCTGTGGGTGAAGATGTTGACGACGCTGGCGATGATGATGCCGAACAGGCCCATGATCAGGAACGAGCCGAACCGGGTCAGGTCGGTCTTCGTGGTGTAGCCCCACAGGCTCATCGCGGCGAAGGTGCCGGCGGTGATGAAGAACACCCGCACGATCGACAGGTCGGTGTAGATGAAGAACAGGTTGGTCAGGCTCAGGCCCATCGCGGCCGAGAAGGCCCAGAACAGCGCCTGCGTGGTCTGGCGCGACAGCCGGTTGATGCCGAAGCTCAGCACCATCACGAAGCCGAGCGGGGCGATCATGGCGATGAAGCCGAGCATGGTCGGGCGGATCGCCACGGTGCCGTTGGACAGCATCACCGTCTGGTGGAACAGCGCGGACAGCTGGCTGTGGGCGATGCCGTAGGCGACCAGACCGGTCAGCACCAGGCCGGAGGCCATCCAGTTGTAGACGCGCAGCATGTAGGCACGCAGCCCGAGATCCACGGCTCCGGCCTGGACGCCGATGCCGGTCCTGCTGGGGGTGGTCCGATAGTCGGGAACGAACGCCATGGTCTTCCGATTCCTGTGGAGCCGGGCGATCCCCCGGCGGTCCTGCGGACTATGTTGGAGGTTCCGCGTGCGAGGTCAAGGATGACGCGGCCGGCGCGACCGCGATCGCCGGGCCGGCGGCGATTGACCGACGGGATGGTCGCGGGCACCGTCGCCTTCCGGCCGCCCGGTTCCGGCGGGTTCATCCGGAAGAACAGGCACCGCTGACATGACCGGCCTACAACCCGAAGCCGAGCAGCCGGCGTCGCGAATCGCGATCATGCTCGCGGTGCTGGCGGCGGTGGTGCTCCTGTTCCCGCGCCGGCCGCCCCCGCGCTGATGCGCCTGTTCGTGGCGCTGGACCTGCCCTGGACCCTGCGCGAAACCCTGTCCGGCCTGTGCGGCGGCCTGTCCGGCGCGCGCTGGACGGCGCCGGAGAACCTCCATCTGACGCTGCGCTTCATCGGCGAGGTGCGGCGCGACCGGGCGGAGGAGATCGACCTGGCGCTTCACGCCCTGCGCGGCCGTCGCTTCGAGCTGGCGGTGTCCGGCACCGGCCTGTTCGACCGGAACAACCGGCCCAGCGTGCTGTGGGCCGGAATCGTCCGGTGCGAGCGCCTCGACCACCTGCAGAACAAGATCGAGACCGCCCTGCAGCGCGCGGGCGTCGTCCCGGAGCGGCGCCGGTTCCAGCCGCACATCTCGCTGGCCCGGGTGGACGCGGTGGCCGAGCCCCTGCTTGCCGGCTGGCTACAGGGGCACAACCTGCTTCGCACGCGGCCGGTGCCGGTCGACAGCTTCACGCTGTTCAGCTCGCAGCCCGGTCCCGATCAGCCGGTCTACACAGCGGAGGTGGATTATGAACTGGTTTGAGGGCGGACCCCTGGCCATCCTGGCGTGCGTCCTGGTGGGTGCCGCCGTGCCGGCAAGGGCTGCGGTGCAGGTGCCCGGACCGATGCAGGTCGGTCCGTCCTGGGCGCAGGCCGACGCCGCGCATGCGACCGCGCTGCTGAGCACGGTCATCGTCAACCACGGCGCGCTGGCCGACCGCCTGATCCGGGTCGAGTGCCCGGCATCCGGACACGTGGCGCTGCGCAACGCCACGCTGCACGACGACATCGCCACCCCGACGGCGTCGCAGCAGCACGAGGCGGAAGCCGTCACCCATACCCAGAACGGGCTCGACATGCCGCCCGCCCTGCACGGCCAGGACCATCCGGTGACCGCGCTGATCGACCTGACGCAGGCGACGCAGCCACTGTCCGACGGGGCGCTGGTGCCCTGCACGATCACCTTCGCCCATAGCGGCGAGCAGGTGGTGATCTTCACCGTGGGCGAGCAGCCGAACCCGACTCCCGAGCCTTGAACGTCGGCACGGCCGGTGACGGGGCCGGCGACGGGGTCAAGGGCGCTGCCGTGGGCGACGGTCCGGACGCGGCGCTGGCACGGCTGGTGGCCGAGGTGCGGAGCTGCCGCTACTGCGCGCCGCAGCTTCCGCTCGGGCCGCGGCCGATCCTCCATGTGTCCACCACCGCCCGGGTCCTGATCGCCAGCCAGGCGCCGGGCACGGTGGTGCACGAGAAGGGGATCTCGTTCTGGGACGCGTCCGGCGACCGGCTGCGCTTCTGGCTCGGGCTGGACAAGGCCGCGTTCTACGACACCGCCCGCGTCGCGATCCTGCCGATGGGGCTGTGCTACCCGGGCCGCCTGCCACAGGGCGGCGACCGGCCGCCGCGCCCCGAATGCGCGCCGATCTGGCGCGACCGCATCCTGTCGCACATGCACGGGCTGCGGCTGACGCTGCTGATCGGCACCTACGCGCAGAACCACGTGCTCGGGCCCGGGCTGATGACCGAGCGGGTACGCGGCTTCCGCGACTACCTGCCGCGCGGGTTCTTCCCCTTGCCGCATCCGTCCTGGCGCACCGGGGCGTGGGAAGCGCGCAATCCCTGGTTCCCGGAGATCGTGCTGCCTGCGCTAAAGACAGAGGTGGCATGCGCTCTCGACATGGAAAGGAGCGGAAGCTAGGACGGGCTCGTGTCCGCTTCCTGGTTCCCCCCTGTTGTCGTGGCGCTCTGCCTGCTCGCCGGCCCGCCGCTGCGGGCAGACGAGACGGGCTGCGGCAGCGTGATCGTGCCGACCGGCGTCGGCCTCGGCCCGCCGGCCGGGGTCAACTCGCTCAACCCGCTGCTGACCAACTCCACCTATTCGCACGAGGTGATCGAGCAGTTCCTGCGGCCGCTGGTCTGGATCGACCGGCACGGCCGGCCCGACTACGGGCGCAGCGTCGCCGCCTCGGTCGACACCCCGGATGACGGGGCGACCTTCACCGTCACCCTGCACGATTGGCGCTGGTCGGACGGGGTGCCGGTGACGGCGGCCGACGTCGCCTTCACCCTGGACCTGATCCGGACCATGGGGCCGCGCTACGTCTGGTACGGCCTCGGCGGGGTGCCGACGCTGATCGCGTCGAGCCGGATCGTGTCGGCGCACCAGCTCGAGCTGCGCATGGTGCGCAAGGTGAACCCGCGCTGGTTCGTGTCGCTCGGCCTCGGCAACCTCCTGTTCCCCCTGCCCCGGCACGTGTTCGCCGGCATGAGCCCGGTCGAGCTGCGCCGGCGGCAGAACGATGCCACCCTGTTCGCGGTCGGCGACGGGCCGTTCGTGCTGAAGGAATACGCGGTCGGGCGGCACGCGGTGCTGGTGCCGAACCCGCTCTATGGCGGCCACCATCCGCAGGTCCGCCGCCTGGTGATCGCCTTTCCCACCGGCAACACCGCGCTGGAGCAGATGCGGGCCGGCGCGCTCGACATGGCGAGCATCCCCTACCTGCTGACGCAGTTCGCCACCCGCCTGCCGGGGTTCGGGGTGGTGAAGCTCACGCCGATCTTCTCCTACGGCGACGGCTACATCAACTTCCGCTCGAGGACGGCGCCGTTCCTGGCCGACGACGCGGTGCGCCGGGCGATCACGCGCGGCATCGACCAGAAGGAGATCGTGGACCTGATCTACCGCGGCCAGGCCAGCATCGACCACGGGCCGGTGCCGCCTTCCATGGTGGACCTGCAGTCCGATGCCGCCCGCGCCGGCTATCCCGACCTGTCGTTCGACCCCGCCGCCGCCAGCGCGCTGCTGGCGACCGACGGCTGGAGCCCCGGGCCGGACGGGATCCTGCTCAGGAACGGGCAGCGGCTCGCCTTCACGATCCTGACCTCGTCGGAAAGCGCCGACGGGATCATCCAGGCGCAGCTGATCCAGCGCAACCTGCGCCGGATCGGCATGGACGTGTCGATCCGTACCATCGGCTTCAACCAGCTGCTGGCGACCCTGGACGGCAACGGCCACGACTGGGACGTGGTCACGATCCGCTGGTCGATCGTGACCTATCCCAACGTGCGCGACTTCTTCTCGGCCGACGGGACGCTGAACTACGGCCACTACCTCGACCCGCACATGGACGCGCTGAACCGCGACGTGATGTACGGCTCCGGCGACGGCCCGCTGCGCGCGGTGCAGGACTACACCGCCGAGCGGGCCCCGCACCTCTACCTCCCGTCCGGCACGCCGGAGGTGCTGGTGCGGCCCGGGATCGGCCACGTGTCCGACTTCCTCAGCCCGAACGGGATGTGGTCGGCCGAGCTGCTGACGCTGTCCGGCCCGCTCGCCTGCACGGCCGACGGCGGAGGCGGCGATGCTGCGCGTCGTTAGGGCCCGCCTCGGCAGCGCCGGGCTGTCGCTGCTGATCCTGACGCTGCTGGCCTTCGTGATGAGCCACCTGACGCCTGGCGGCCCGGCCTACTCGATCCTGGGCCCGGCGGCGCGGCCGGACACGGTGGCGGCGATCAACCACGAGTTCGGCCTCGACCTGCCGATCTGGCGTCAGTACCTGCGCTGGCTGTGGCAGCTGGCGCATGGGCGGCTGGGCAGCTCCTACCTGTCGAACCAGCCGGTCGGCGCCATGCTGCTGTCCTACGAGGCCAACACGATCCTGCTGCAGCTGGTGGCGCTCACAGCCAGCCTCGCGATCGCGTTCGGGCTCGGGCTGCTGCACGGGGTGTTCCACGCGCGCCGCCTCGGCCGGCTGATCGGCACGGTGGAGCTGGGGCTGTTCGCCCTGCCCTCGTTCTTCGTCGGCACCCTGCTGATCCTGTGGGTGTCGATGGGGCTGGGCTGGCTGCCCGCCGGCGGCCTGGAGGACCTGCGCCTCCAGCACCAGACGCCGGGCTCGATCCTGTCGCACCTGGCGCTGCCGGCGGCCACCATCACCCTGTTCACGGTGCCGGCGCTGTCGCGCTACCTGGCGCAGAGCGTGCACGAGGAGCTCGGCCGCGACTACGTGCGCTCGGCCGCAGCACGCGGCGCCTCGCCGGGCCGCATCCTGTTCCGCCACGTGCTGCGCAACGCCCTGCGCCCGGTGGTCACGCTGCTGGGTTTGTCGCTGCCGACGATCTTCGCCGGCGGCATCGTCACCGAGACCGTGTTCTCCTATCCGGGCCTCGGCTGGCTGCTGTGGCAGTCGGCGATCGGCCAGGACTATCCGGTGCTGATCGGCATCGTGCTGGTGATCGGCGTGCTGACCGTGCTCGGCAACCTGCTGGCCGATCTGGTCAACGGCCTGCTCGACCCCCGGACCAGCTATGCCTGACGCGGGGTCCGTCTCCGGCACGGGTATGCGGGTGCGCCTTCCCGGCCTCGCCGCCCTGTCCGGCAGCGGCAGCCTCCTGGCCGGCATCGTCCTGGCCCTCCTGGTGCTGTTCCTGTGTTTCCTGGTGCCGCTCGCCTGGCGGGCCGATCCGTATGCGCTCAACCCCCTGTCGCCGTTGTCGCACCCGAGCCGGGCATTCCCGCTCGGCACCGACGAGCTCGGCCGCGACAACCTGGCGCGGGTGATGGACGCCGGCCGGGCGACGCTGCTGGTGGCGCTGCCGGCGGCGGCGGTCACCTTTCTCGCCGGCCTGCTCTACGGCCTCGCCTCCGGGCTGGGGCCGCGGCTGCTCGACGCGGCGATGATGCGGCTGCTCGACGCGGTGCTGGCGCTGCCGGGGCTGGTGGTGCTGATCTTCTTCGCCGCCATCCTGCGGCTGTCGACCCCGTCGCTGATCCTGCTGCTCGGGCTGATCTCCTGGCCGCCGCTGGCCCGTCTGGTGCGCAACGAGACGCGGGCGGTGCGCGACCGCGACTTCGTCCAGGCGGCGTACCAGATGGGCGGCGGCTTCTTCCACGTCGTCACCACCCACCTGCTTCGGGTGATGGCGCCGGTGCTGGCGGTGAACTTCACCTTCCTGGTCGGCGAGATGATCCTGCTGCTGTCGGCGCTGTCGTTCCTGGGGCTCGGCGTGCAGCCGCCGCAGACCAGCTGGGGCGGGCTGCTGGAAGGCGCGCTGCAGCTGGTGGCGCTCGACCCGTGGTGGCTGGTGCTGCCGCCCGGGCTGCTGATCTTCGCCTCCCTGCTGTCGGCGTCGCTGATCGGCCAGGGACTGCTGGCCAGGCAGGGCCGCGCGTGACGGACACGGTGCTGCAGCTCCAGGCGCTGTCGGTGTCCCTGCCGGCGCACGGTGGCGGCCGGCTGGTGCCGGTGCTCGACGCGCTCGACCTCCAGGTGCGGGCCGGCGGGATGACCGCGCTGGTGGGGGAAAGCGGCTCGGGCAAGACGGTCGCGGCCCTGGCGGCGATGCGCCTGCTGCCGCGCGGCGCACGCACCAGCGGCCAGGTGCGCTTCGACGGGCTCGACCTGCTGGCGCAGGACGAGCGGCGGATGCGTCGGCTGCGCGGCCGCATCGGCATGGTGTTCCAGAACCCGCTTTCGGCGCTGAACCCGAGTGCCACGGTGGGCGCGCAGGTGGCGGAAGGCTACCGGCTGCACGAGAACGGCAGCCGGGCGCAGGCGCGCAGGCGGGCGGTGGAGCTGCTGGGCGAGGTCGGCATCCCCGACCCGGCGCGCCGCCTGGACGACTACCCGCACCAGTTCTCCGGCGGGCAACGGCAGCGGGTGATGATCGCGGCCGCCCTGGCCTGCGACCCGCGGGTACTGATCGCCGACGAGCCCACCACCGGGCTCGACCCGCTGGTGGCGCGGCAGATCCTGGCGCTGCTCCGCCGCCTCCAGCAAAGCCACCGGCTCGGCGTGCTGTTCATCACCCACGACCTGTCGATCGTGGAGGCGCATGCCGACCGGCTGACGGTGCTGTATGCCGGCCGCGCGGTGGAATGGGGCGGAGCCGGGCGGTTCTTCGCCGCTCCCCGCCATCCGTACAGCCAGGCCCTGCTCGCCGCGGTGCCGCGGCTCGGCCAGGCGGCGCTGCAGGGGATCCCGGGCAGGCTGCCGGACCCGCTGCTGCTGCCGCCCGGCTGCCGCTTCGCACCGCGCTGCCCGCACCACCGGCCGCCCTGCGACGACGGATATCCGCCGGCGCTGGGCGATGCCGTGGAGGCGGCGTGCTGCCTGTTCCCGCTCGCGCCGCCGGTTCCGGCACGAAACATGAACGTTGTTCATGCACCACCGGCAGGAGCCGCCGCCCGGCAGGACGACGCCGCGCTGCTGGCGCTGGAGCGGGTGACGGTGCGCCATCCCGTTATCGGCGCCCGACGCCGGACGGCTCCCGCCTTGCAGGAGGTTTCCCTGACGCTGCACCGCGGCGAATGCCTCGGCATCGTCGGCGAAAGCGGCTCGGGCAAGTCGACGCTGGGGCGGGCGATCCTGCACATGCTCCGCCACGACGGCCGCATCCTGCTGGACGGCCAGCCGGTAGCCGACCTGCCGGGGCCGGAGCGGAGGCGGGCGCGGCGCCGGATCCAGCCGGTGTTCCAGGACCCGCGCGAGTCGCTCAACCCGCGGCTGCGCATCGGCGACGCGCTGGCCGAGCCGCTGCGGCTGGGCGGGCTGTTCGACCGTGCGCGGCTCGACCGCGAGGTGGCGGCGCTGCTGGCCAAGGTCGGGCTCGACCCGTCCCTGGCCGGACGCTGGCCCGGACAGGTGTCCGGCGGCCAGGCGCAGCGCGTGGCGGTGGCGCGGGCCCTGGCGGCGCGTCCGGAGATCGTCGTGCTGGACGAGCCGACCTCGGCGCTCGACGTGTCGACGCAGGCGATGCTGCTGACCCTGCTTCGCGACCTGGCCCGCAGCGAGCACGTGGCCTACGTGATGATCAGCCACGATCTCGCCGCGGTCAGCTGGCTCGCGGACCGGATCGCGGTGCTCAAGGACGGCCGAGTCGTCGAGGCGGCGGACACCGCGACCCTGCTCGCGCACCCGCGTCACGCCTACAGCGCCGCCCTGGTCGCCACCGCGCCGCGCGTGCAGGACGGAGCAGGACAGGTCGCAGCGGGGCCGGTCAGACTCCCGTCACCACCTGCTTGATCCGGCGCGCCAGCAGCTCCATCGGGAACGGCTTGACCAGCACGTGCATGCCCGGCTCGAGATGCCCGTGGCCCAGCACGGCGTTCTCCGCATAGCCGGTGATGAACAGCACCTTCAGCCCGGGGCGCAGCGCGCGCGCCGCGTCCGCCACCTGGCGGCCGTTCATGCCGCCCGGCAGGCCCACGTCCGTCACCAGCAGGTCGATGCGCCCCGCCCGGCGCAGCGTCGCGAGGCCGGCGGCCCCGTCCTTCGCCTCGATCGCGGCGTAGCCGAGCTCCTCCAGCACCTCGGTCACCAGCATGCGCACCGTCGGCTCGTCGTCGACCACGAGCACCGTCTCGCCCGGCCGGGCACGCGGCGCCTCCGTCAGCGCCGCCGACGCGGTCCCGGCCTCGGCCTCGCCGTCGTGCCGAGGCAGGTACAGGCAGACGGCGGTGCCGATCCCGGGGGTGGAATGGATGCGCACCTGGCCGCCGGACTGGCGGGTGAAGCCGTAGATCATGGACAGGCCGAGCCCGGTGCCCTGGCCGATCGGCTTGGTGGTGAAGAACGGGTCGAACGCCTTGGCGACGACGTCGGGGGTCATGCCGGCGCCGGTGTCGCTGACGCACAGCGAGACGTAGGAGCCGGGGGGCAGTTCCCGCTCCCGAGCGCTCCGTTCGTCCAGCTGCACCTGCGCGGTCTCGACCGTCAGCCGGCCGCCGTCCGGCATGGCGTCGCGGGCGTTGATGCACAGGTTGAGCAGCGCGTTCTCCAGCTGGTTGGGATCGACCAGGATGGAAGGCAGCGCCGGCGCGCCTGCCACCGTCACGGCGATGGACGGTCCCACCGTGCGCCGGATCAGCTCCTCCATGCCGGCCACCAGACGGTTCGCATCCGTCGCCTTGGGCTCGAGCGTCTGCCGGCGCGAGAACGCCAGCAGCCGGTGCGTCAGCGCCGCCGCGCGGTCGGCGGCACCCTGGGCGCTCTCGATGTAGCGCGGCGCCTCGTCGAACCGGCCCTGCGCCATGCGCGTCTGCAGCAGCTCCAGGCTGCCGGCGATGCCGGTCAGCAGGTTGTTGAAG
>CALMVN010000080.1 GCA_937873225.1 uncultured Acetobacteraceae bacterium | reverse complement strand
CGCGCTGCCGGCCCGGCGCCCCGTCCACCCGGACCGACCGGGCGGCGCGTCGGGGCCTGCCGGCGCCGGGCGTCGGCGGACGGGCGAGGTGCAGGGTGCCGTCGCCGGACAGGCCGCACCAGCCGGGCCAGCCGGCGGCGCGGGCCACCTGACCCAGCAGGCCGTGCACCGCCTCGTCCGGGGCGTTGCGGGACAAGGCTTCGCCGATCGCGAACGCGGCCTCGTCATGGGAGCCGGCGGCGCGGCGGGCGGCGGCGAGCGCCACCCAGCCATCCCGGAAGTCGTGCTGCTGCAGCAGCGGCAGCAGCAGGCTGATCGCGCCGTGCGGATCGCCGCAGCTCATGCGCGCCATCGCCAGCGGGAAGCTGACCGTGGCCGCTTCCGGCGCCAGGCGGTGCGCCCGCTCCAGCCAGCGCAGCGCCTGCCCGGGTTCGCCGCGCTCGGCCGCGATCCGGCCGCGCCGGAACGAGTCCTGCGCCCGCTGCCGCGCCCATTCGCGCCACCGGGCACGGTCCTCCTCGGTGACCCGGTGCGGCGACGACAGGTCCGGGCCCGATCGGATCGGCATCGGCCCGGAAGAAGGGGGGGCGGGCGTCCTAGTTCTGGCTGACGGCACGGGCGACCGGTGCCGCTGGCGGCTGCGGGCGGGCGCCGAGACGGGCCAGCTCGGCATCGGCCTCCACCAGGCCCTGCGCCCGCGCGCGCTGCAGCCAGAGCTTGGCTTCGGCCGAGTTGGTCTCGCCGGCGAGCCCGCGCGCGAGGTAGCGGCCGAGCATCAGCTGCGCCATCGCGTGGCCGCGCTCGGCGGCCTGCCGGAAATGCACCTGCGCCAGGGCGCGGTTCTCCGGCACCTCGTGGCCGCCGCCATGCATCGCCGCGACGGAGAAGATCGCGTTGATGTGGCCCTGCCTGGCGGCGCGCTCGAACATCTCCAACGCCGCCGCGTGGTCGCGCACCCCGCCGCGGCCGCTCAGCAGCAGCTCGGCATAGGCCATCTCGGCATCCGGCAGGCCCGCCTCGGCGGCCTTGGAGATCCAGAACCGGCCCTCCTTGAGGTCGATCTCAACGCCGCGGCCTTCGGTCAGCATGCGGCCGTACCAGTACTGGGCGTTCACCACCCCATCGGCGGCGCGTCGCAGCCACAGCGCCGCCTGGCGGTCGTTGCGCTCGACCCCGACGCCTTCGGCCAGGCACACGCCGAAGTTGAAGGCGGCCACCAGGTCGCCGGTCTCGGCCGCCTGCTCGAAGCGCTCGCGCGCCGCGGTGCGGTCGGCCTCGCTGCCGCCGCCGCCCAGCACCAGGTTGCCGAGGTCGACATGGGCGAGCTGGTCGCCGCGCTCGGCGGAATGGCGGAACCAGCGCGCCGCCTCCTCGGGATCGCGCTGCACCCCGGCCCCGGTCAGGTAGAGCAGGCCGAGCGCGCGGGCGGACGCGGCGTGGCCGGCGGCGGCGGCGCGGCCATACCAGCTCGCCGCCTCGGCGTAGTTCGGCGGCAGGTCGCCGCCGCGGGAATACAGGTCGCCGACCAGCGCCGCCGCCTCGGCGTCGCCGGCGAGCGCTGCGCGCCGGAGCCAGCTCTCGCCGCGCGCGGTGTTGCGCTCGACCCCGCGCCCTTCCATCAGCGCCAGGCCGTAGCGCGCCTCGCCGGACCTGACACGCCGCTCCGCCGCCTGGCGGTAGAGCTCGGTCGCCGCGGCCACGTCCTGCTTCACGCCGGCGCCGCGCTCGGTCATCACGCCGAGCAGGTAGAGGGCGGTGCCGAGGCCGCCCTCGGCCGCCCTGGCCAGGCTGGCGGCCGCCTTCTGCTGACCTTCGGCGTCGAGGGCGTTGCGCAGCTGCGCCAGCGCCACGCCGAGATGGCCCTGCGGGCAGCCCGCCTCGGCGGAGCGGGCATACCAGCGGTCGGCGGTGTCGAGGTCGCGCATCTCCGCCGGGCCGGAGGTGAGGATGTAGCCGAGCAGGGCCTGCCCGTCCGGCGACCCGGCCTCGGCGGCGCGCGACGCCCAGTGCGCGGCACGCTCGTAGTCCGGCTTGGCGTCCTGCTGGCTGGGCCCGGTCGAGAACACCGCGCTGCCGACGCCGCCGCTGGCGACCAGCCCGAACAGGTGCAGGGTGGCGAGCACCACCTGCGCCTCGACCCAGCCGGCCTCGGCGGCGCGCTCGATCCAGCGTGCGCCTTCCTCCCGGCTGACCGGGACCCCTGCCCCGTCGAGATAGGCACGTCCGACCCGGAACTGCGCTTCCGGGATGCCGGCGGTCGCGGCGGCGCTGAGCGGTGCGAAGGCGCGACCCACCTCGCCCGCCTCGATCAGGCTGAGCGCGTAGCGCAGCTTGGCCCGCGGCGAGAACAGGGATGCCGCGCGCTGCTTCAGGAAGTTCGCCATCAGGTCCTGCAACACCCTCGGGATTGGTCTGGGTGGATGGTGGGAAGGTCGCGGCGGCGCGACGCCCGGCGGGGGTGCGCCCGCCGGGCCGCCTGCGTCAGGACGGGTCGCGCATCCCCTCGGTCGCGGTCGGGATGACCGTGCTCAGCAGGTACTGCAGGATGGTCCGCTTGCCGATGTTGATGTCCGAGGTCACGACCATGCCGGCCGTCGGCTTGAAGTAGCTCGGCACGTTGCGCAGCGTGTAGCGGTCGATCCGCAGCCGCACCCGGTAGAACGAGTCCCCGCCCCCAGGCGTGGCGAGGCCGTTGGCCGGCGCGTTGGCGGCGGCGGCCTGGTAGTCCTCGGTCGAGAAGCTGGCGGAGCTGATGTTGGTCACGACCGCCTCGGCGCCGCCGTACTGGACGTAGTTGAAGCTGGTGAACTTGACCTGCGCCTTGTCGCCCAGCTGCACGTAGCCGGCCTGGGCGGCAGGCAGGCGCGCCTCGATCTGCAGCGGCGCGTCCAGCGGCGTCAGCGTCATGAACTCCTGCGCGGAGGTGATCACCGAGCCGACCGACACGTGGGCGATGTTCAGCACCACTGCGTCCCGGTCGGCGCGCATCACCAGCAGGCTCTTCTGCAGGTTGGCCTTCTCATAGGCACCGG
This sequence comes from uncultured Acetobacteraceae bacterium, assembly GCA_937873225.1. GTDB lineage: Bacteria > Pseudomonadota > Alphaproteobacteria > Acetobacterales > Acetobacteraceae > Lichenicola. The sequence continues at coordinate 32,747 of CALMVN010000080.1, read as the reverse complement.
TCGCCTCGTACAGCTTGCGCTGCGCGTCGGTCAGAGACTGGTAGGCTTCCGCCTTGCTGTTCTGGATGTAGCTTTCGCGCTCGGCGATCATCGCGTTCAGCTTGTTGCGGGCGCTGACGGCGCTCTGCTGCGACGTGATCTGCGAGCGCTCGATCTCCATCAGCTCGTCCTGCGAGGACAGGGAGTCCAGGCGGCTGCCGACCTGGTCGCGCTGCAGCTGCGTGCGCATGTTGTGCACGTCCGACGCCACCTTGACCCGTCCGGCATACAGCGCGGCGCTGGCCTCGTAGCCGACCACGTCGCTCTGCAGCGAGGCGATCTGCTGGTCGTAGTCCTGGATCTTGGCGGCATAGTCGGACTTGCGACGCAGGAAGGTCGCCGCCTGCTGGGTCGAGGCCGGGTCGGACGGATCGGCCACGTAGTCCTTGCCGGTGACCTCGGCGGTCAGCCGGTTGACCTCCGCCTGGAGGCTCCTGGTCTGCAGGCCGAGGCTGTCGACGTCGGCATTGGTCACGCGGGGATCGAGATGCGCCAGGATCTGGCCCTTGTGCACCACGTCGCCCTCATGGACGTCGATCGAGCGGATGATGGAGGTTTCCAGCGGCTGCACCACGATCATCGGCACCGTCGGCACCAGCGCGCCGCTTGCCGTCACCACCCGGTCGATCGGGAACAGCGCCATCACCAGCAGGCTGGCGAGGGCCAGGGACGAAATGATCCAGGTGGTGTAGAGGGCGGTCGCGGTCGGCGGCATGGCCGCCATGGCGGCGCTCGGCGAGTGGAACTCGAGCAGCGCGATCGGCATGTCGTCGTTGCCGCCCGGCCGGCGCAGCGCGACCGGCTTGCCCGCCGACCCCTGCGGGACGATCTCGTTCGAACCGCTCATGGTTCAGTCTCCTTCGGCCAGCATCGGCGCCGGACCGGCGTTGCGGTCGGCGTTCATGTGCCGGTTCTGCTGCAGCCAGAGCTGGCGGTAGATCGCGCAGCGCTCGACCAGGACGTTGTGCGGGCCGATGTCGTCCACCTTGCCCTGCTCCATCACCAGGATCTGGTCGCAGTCCACCAGCGAGGACAGGCGGTGCGACACGATGACCATGGTGCGGCCCTTGCCGATCCGGGCCAGGTTGGCGTTGACCAGCGCCTCGGATTCCGGGTCGAGCGCCGAGGTGGCCTCGTCCAGGATCAGCAGCTTGGGGTCGGAGATCAGCGCGCGCGCGATCGCCAGCCGCTGCTTCTGCCCGCCGGAGATGTTGGTCGAGCCCTCCTCGATGAAGGTCTCGTAGCCGGCCGGCATGCGCTCGATGAACTCCTCGGCACCGGCGAGGCGGGCGGCGCGCACCACGTCGTCCAGGGTCAGGCCGGGACGGCCCGCGGTGATGTTGTCGCGCACCGTGCCGCGGAACAGGAAGTTGTCCTGCAGCACCACGCCGAACGAGCGGCGCAGGTGGTTCAGGTTGATCTCGCGCATGTCGATGCCGTCGAGCTTCAGGTAGCCGGAATAGTTCCGGCTGACGCCCTGCAGCAGGCGGGTCAGCGTCGACTTGCCGGAGCCGGAACGCCCGACCACGCCCAGCATGGTGCCGGGCGGGATCTGGAAGTCGACCCCGTCCAGCGCCTTGGTGGGGGCACCCGGATAGGAGAAGTTCACGTCCACGAAGGACAGGCCGCCGACGATCTTCGGCCGCATGCCGGTGGTGAGCGCCCTGGTCTCGGTCGGGTTGTTCAGCACCGAGCCGACCTCGCTGAGCGAGGCGCGGACCTCGGTGAAGTCCTCCAGCAGCTTGGCGAAGCCGACCAGCGGGGCGGCGACGCGGCCGCCCAGCATCATGAACGCGACCAGCCCGCCGGCGCCGACCGATCCGGTGCCGGTGGTGTCGGTCACCGCGAGGTAGGCGCCGACCAGCAGCACGCCGCGGCTGATGAACATCTCGATCGGCATGATGATGGTCTGCGGCCAGTTGCTCATCCGCCCGGCGGCGAGCTTCCAGCGCGTGACCTCGGCGGTCTTCTCGTCCCATTCCTGCTTGCGCGCGGGCTCCAGGGCCAGGGTCTTCAGCGTGCGTATGCCGGCGATCGACTCGTAGAGCACCGAGCCGCGCGCCATCTCGGCCGCGGTCACACGGCCGATGTAGTAGCTGACCGGGCCCATGAAGATGACCACGATCAGGCCGATCGCGCCGGCGCCGGCCAGCGTCATCCAGGCCAGGGTCGAGCTCAGGAAGAACAGCAGCGGCAGGATCATCACCAGGGTGAACATGTCCAGGAAGGTGCGCAGCAGCGACCCGGTCATGAAGTCGCGCACCTTGTAGATCTGCATCACCCGGCCGATCACGTTGCCGGCCTGCTGCCGCTCGAAGTACTCCAGCGGCAGGGCCAGCAGCCGGTTGAACACGTGGATGCTGATGCGGCTGTCGATGCGCGCCGTCATCACCAGCACCAGCTCGCGTCGGGCGTAGCTCAGCAGGGTCTCGTAGAAGGTCAGCACCACCAGGATCATGGTGATGGAGAACAGGGTGGCGAGCGAATGCTGGCCGACCACCTTGTTGATCACCTGCATGATGATCAGCGCCGGCAGGATGGTCAGCACCGACAGCACCATGGAGGACAGGGTGATGTCGCGCAGCGCACTCTTCTCGCGCAGCACCACGCGGCTGAGCCAGCGTATGTCGACCGGCGCCTCCGCCTCCACGCCGGCGCGGGCGCGGCGCAGCAGCAGCACGTCGCCGGTCCAGACCTGGGACAGGCGCAGCTCGTCCACCGCGACCAGCGGGTCGCTTTCGCCGCCCATCGGGTCGCGCAGCCAGACCACGCCGCGATGGGTGTCGGCCGACATGAACAGGCCGGCCGAGCCGTCCTTGAACATCAGCACGATCGGCGGCGTGTTGTGCATCCGCACCAGGTAGCGCCACTTCAGGTGCATGCCCTTGGCGACCAGGCCCTGGTCGTCCATCCAGCGCACCAGCGTGGCCGGCGAGGGCGAGCGCTCGCTCGCCTCCGCCTGGAAGGTCTTCGGGTCCAACTCGATGCCATGGTACTTGGCGGCCGCCATGGCCGCCCGCAACCGGATGGTCATCGGATCGGGCGCCTTTGCGGGTCCGGCGGCGTGGCTGTCCGGCGAGCTACCGTAGCCGGCGTCGTTGCGTTGATCCACAGGATTTCCTTCACCAGGGCGCCTCGGGGGTCCGACCTCACCCCCCGGGCACAAGACATGGCTACCGCTTGAACGGCCTTTCACGACAACCATAGCATGTAAAAACCGCGGCCGGGTTAATTTTCTCCCATCCGGTAGCGCCCGGCGACCACCGGATCCGAGGCCAGCAGTGCCGGAACCGCCTCGACCAGGGCGGCGGGCGCCATCATCCAGACGCGCCGGAACAGGCCAAGCGTGCCCCGCGCGCGCTGCTCGAACAGGGACGACAGGAGCAGGGCGAGCGGGCTGCGGGCCGCACAGCAGGCGCAGCCCGCGGGATGGGGGGCGGCAACCAGGCTGTCGGTCGCGAGCTGCCGGACCGCCATCCAGCCGGCCTCCCCGCCGGCCGGCAGCCCCGGCCCCGCCACCACGAGCAGGGCCTGCGGATCGGCCTCCGGCAGCCCGGCGCCGGAAGGCACGACATGCACCGGGATGCGGGCATCAAGGCGCATGAACCGGTCTCCGGGCGTGGGCGGCGCCGCTGGACAGCGGCAGCCGGCTTTGTGAGAAGCGTCGCCACCTTACATATGGACGTGCGTCCGATCCGGCAGCCACCCCGTCCCGGGTCGGCGCGGCGCCGACGCCGACAGGATCGTCATGACCCGCCCCCACCTCCTCGACGCCCTTCTCGACCAGGTCCTGCTATGCGACGGCGGCATGGGGTCGCGGGTGCAGATGCTCGACCTGGAGGTGGAGCGCGACTACTGGAACCGGGAGAACTGCACCGAGGTGCTCAACCTGTCCCGGCCGGAGCTGGTGCGCGAGATCCATCGCGGCTACTTCGCCGCCGGCGCCGACATGGTGGAGACCAACAGCTTCGGCGGCTCGCCGATCACGCTGGCCGAGTTCGACCTCGCCGAGCGCACCCACGAGATCAACAAGGTCGCCGCCGAGCTGGCGCGCGAGGCGGCGGACAGCTTCTCGGACGGCCGCCACCGCTACGTGATCGGCTCCATCGGGCCGGGCACCAAGCTGCCCTCGCTCGGCAACGTCGCCTACGACCCGCTGGAAGCGGCACTCGCCGAGCAGTGCGCCGGCCTCATCGACGGCGGCGTGGACGCGCTGCTGATCGAGACCTGCCAGGACACGCTGCAGATCAAGGCCGCGGTCAACGGCGCCAAGATCGCCCGGGCGGCGGCCGGCACCGACACCCCGATCTTCGTCCAGGTCACGGTGGAGACCACCGGCACCCTGCTGGTCGGCCCGGACATCGCCGCCGCCGCCACCGTGGTGCACGCGCTCGACGTGCCGCTGATCGGGCTGAACTGCGCCACCGGGCCGCAGGAGATGTCCGAGCACGTGCGCTGGCTGGCCGCCAACTGGCCGCGGCTGATCTCGGTGCAGCCCAACGCCGGCCTGCCGGAGCTGGTGGACGGCCGGACGCACTACCCGCTGACGCCGGGCGAGATGGCGAGCTGGATCGAGCGCTTCATCGTCGAGGACGGCCTCAACCTGGTCGGCGGCTGCTGCGGCACCTCGACCCCGCACATCGAGGCGCTGGACGCGATGCTGCGGGGGCGGGCGGGCAACGGGCGCCGTCCGGCGCCGGTGGCGCGCCGGCCGGTGTGGATCCCGTCGGTGGCCAGCCTGTACGGCCAGACCGCGCTGCGCCAGGAGAACAGCTACTTCTCCATCGGCGAGCGCTGCAACGCCAACGGCTCCAGGAAGTGGCGCGAGCTGCAGGAAACCGGCGACTGGGACGGCTGCGTCGCGGTGGGGCGCGAGCAGGCCACCGAAGGCTCCAACGCGCTGGACCTGTGCACCGCCTTCGTCGGCCGGGACGAGGTGGGGGAGATGGACGAGGTGGTGCGCCGGTTCACCGCGTCGGTGAACGCCCCGCTGGTGATCGACTCCACCGAGACGCCGGTGATCGCCAGCGCGCTGAAGCTGCACGGCGGCAAGCCGATCATCAACTCGATCAACTTCGAGGACGGCGAGGGCCACGCCCGCGACCGGCTCGAGCTCGCGCGCAAGTTCGGCGCCGCAGTGATCGCGCTGACCATCGACGAGGTCGGCATGGCCAAGACCCCGGAGGACAAGCTCAGGATCGCGACGAGGCTGGTCGAGTTCGCCTGCGACACCCACGGCCTGCCGCAATCCGACCTGCTGATCGACCCGCTCACCTTCACCGTCGCCACCGGGAACGAGGACGACCGCAAGCTCGGGCAGTGGACCATCGAGGGCATCCGGCTGATCCGGGAGCGGTTCCCGGACATCCAGATCATCCTGGGGCTGTCCAACATCTCGTTCGGGCTGAACCCGGCGGCGCGCGCGGTGCTGAACTCGGTGTTCCTCGACCACGCGGTGCGCGCCGGCATGAGCGGGGCCATCGTCCACGTCAGCAAGATCCGGCCGCTGCACCTGCTGGCGCCGGAGGAGATCCAGGTCGCCGAGGACCTGATCTTCGACCGCAGGCGCGAGGGCTACGACCCGCTCAAGCGGCTGCTGGAGCTGTTCGCCGACCGCAAGGCGTCGGAAGCGGTCAAGAAGACCCGGGCCGACACCGTGCAGGGGCGGCTGCGCGACCGCATCGTCGACGGCGACCGCAAGGGGCTGGAGGCCGAGCTGGACGAGGCGCGGGCCACCATGCCGCCCCTCGACATCATCAACACGGTGCTGCTCGACGGCATGAAGACGGTGGGCGAGCTGTTCGGCGCGGGCAAGATGCAGCTTCCCTTCGTGCTGCAGTCGGCGGAGACCATGAAGGCGGCGGTGGCGCACCTGGAGCCGTTCATGGAGCGGGTGGAAGGCCAGACCCGCGGCACCATCGTGCTCGCGACCGTGAAGGGCGACGTGCACGACATCGGCAAGAACCTGGTCGACATCATCCTGACCAACAACGGCTACCGGGTGTGCAACCTCGGCATCAAGGTGCCGCTGGCCGACATGATCGCCGCCGTCCGCGAGCACAAGGCGGACGCGATCGGCATGTCCGGGCTGCTGGTGAAGTCCACGGTGGTGATGCGCGAGAACCTGGAGGAGATGGCCAGGCAGGGGCTGGAGATCCCGGTGCTGCTGGGGGGTGCGGCGCTGACGCGCAACTACGTCGAGGAGGAATGCGTCGCCGCCTATAACGGGGGCCGCGTCGCCTATGCCCGCGACGCGTTCGACGGGCTCGGCCTGATGGACAAGGTCGAGAGCGGCGAGCTCGACACCTATCTCGGCGCGATCCAGTCGCGCCGGAAGGGCAAGGGGCGGGCCAACAAGCGCCTGCCGGAGCTGGCGGAGGTGCGCGGCTTCGGGACTGTCGACCTCGCCGCTGCGCGGGCGCGCCGGCGTCGGCTGAACGACGAGGCGGTGACGGCGCCACCGTTCTGGGGCGCCCGGGTGATCGAGGCCAGCCCGAACGCGGTGATCCCGTTCCTGAACGAGCGCAGCCTGTACCAGTTCCAGTGGGGGTTCCGGAAGCAGGGCCGCTCGCTGGAGGAGTTCCTCTCCTGGTCCAGGCAGGAGCTGCGTCCGGTGATGCGGCGCATGCTGGCGCTGTGCGCCGAGCAGGACATCCTGCGACCGCAGGCCATCACCGGCTACTGGAAGGCGGCCGGCGAGGGCAACGCGCTGATCCTGTTCGAGCCGGACGGCGTCACCGAGCTCGCCCGGATCGACCTGCCCAGGCAGCCGCGCGAGGACGGGGCCTGCATCGCCGACTTCGTGCGCGACGTGGGCGACGGTCCGGAGCGCGACGTGATCGGGCTGCAGGTGGTGACGGTGGGGCAGAAGGCCTCCGACGTCGCCCGCACCTGGTTCGAGGCCAACCGCTACCAGGACTACCTGTACCTGCACGGCCTGTCGGTGGAGATGGCGGAGGCGATGGCGGAGTACGCGCACAAGCGCATGCGCGCCGAGCTCGGCCATGCCGGCGAGGACGCGCGCGACATGGACGCGCTGCTGGGCCAGGGCTATCGCGGCTCGCGCTACTCGTTCGGCTATCCGGCCTGCCCGAAGCTGGAGGACCAGGAGCCGCTGCTGCAGCTGCTGGGCGCGGAGCGGATCGGGGTGAGCCTGTCCGAGGGCTGGCAGCTGCATCCGGAGCAGTCCACCAGCGCGCTGGTGCTGTTCAACCGTCATGCGAAGTACTTCTCGATCTGAGAGGGATCCACTATTTGAGCCGTTTCGGAAGCAGGCGACGGTCGAAACGGTAATTACGTCGAGAATCGTTACTTTTCCGTTGCGCGCGCGTTTACGCTCGTCCTATGGCTTGCGGAGCGGGCGCGCAGCGTTGTGTGCCATCCAACGTGAGGGCGTGTGACGATGGCCTACGTCGTGACCAGCAACGTCGAGTTCGACCAGAACTACAGCGGCACCCTCAACCTCGGGCAAAGCACGCAGTCGGTCTACAGCGCCTTCTCGAGCGGCACGACGATCGTCACCGTGACCATCGCGCCGACGCTGAGCGCGCTGTCGGTGATCAATGCCGGCTCCTATGGCGACCTGATCCTGGACTCGACCAGCCTGTCGCTCGGCACCGCGTTCGACGTCGGCTACGGCACCACCGGGGGAAGCGGCTACTTCACGTCGGCCGCCAACAAGCTGACGACCACCACGCAGGGGCCGAGCAACACCGCGGCCGGCAACGGCACCCTGGAGATCGGCAGCGGCCTGGTCTCGGCCGGCATCGCGGACTCGATCAACTTCGCCGGCATCAACAACACCCTGATCCTCGACACCAGCACTCTTGCGAATGCCGGGCTGCTGTCGTCGATCAACAACTTCCAGTCCGCCGGCGACCAGATCGTGTTCAACGGCGTCAGCGCCGTCAACGAGAAGATCATCAGCTACAGCAACGGCCTGCTGACCTTCTCCAACAACGGCGTCACCGCCACCATCGGCTTCGGCGGCATGGGCGGCACGGTCACGGCCAGCAACTTCACCATCGGCAACACCGCCGCGGTCGAGGGCGGCAACAGCTCCACCTATGCCGGCAACCTGGTGATCGGCTTCGCCACCTGCTTCCTGCGCGGCACCATGATCGCCACGCCGTCGGGCGAGGTCGCGGTCGAGACCCTGCGCGCGGGCGACCTGGTGACCGCGGTCGAGGCCGGGCAGACGGTGTCGCGCCCCGTGGCCTGGGTCGGCGGCCGTGCCATGCGCGTCGCCGAGCATGACGGGCAGGACGCCGCCTATCCGGTCCGCATCCGTCGCGGCGCCTTTGCCGAGAACGTGCCGCATCGCGACCTGCTCGTGACTCCGGAGCACTGCATCCTGACCGAGGCGGGCCTCACCCCGGCACGCATGCTGGTCAACGGCGCCTCCATCCTGGTCGACCGCAGCATTCCCGAGTACGAGTTCTTCCACGTCGAGCTGGAGCGGCACGGCATCCTGCTGTCCGAAGGGCTGACCACGGAAAGCTACCTCGACACCGGCAACCGCGCCCTGTTCGTCGCGGCGGGCCCGGTCGCCGCGCCGTGCCGCGACGCCGTCATGGCCGCCCCGCTGGTGGTCGCCCGCGCGGTGGTCGAGCCGATCTGGCACCGCCTGGCCGACCGCGCCCGCGCCCTCGGCCTCCACGCCGAACCCGCCCTCGTCGCCCTCACCGACCAGCCGGACCTGCGCCTGCTGCTCGACGACGGCAGCGAGCTTGCCGCCTGCTGGCACAACGCGCAGCGACATATGTTCCAGCTCCCGCGCGGCGCCCGGCCGGTGCGCCTGCTGTCGCGTGCCGCGGTGCCGGCGGAAACGGTCGGGCCGTTCGTGGACGACCGCCGCACCCTGGGCGTCGCCGTCGACAAGCTGGTGCTGTGGCACGGCCTCGATGAGCAGGTGATGGGGCCGGGCGGCGAGGCCCGCGGGCAGGCCCTGCTGCGCGGCCAGGCGCTGCGCGGCTGGCACAACGGCGAGGGCGCGCGCTGGACCGACGGCAACGCGGAGCTCGACCTTCCCCGCGCCGATGCCGACCTCGTCCTCGACATCCACCTCGCCGCCACCATGCTGTATCGCGACGAGGCCAAGCTGGCCGCCTGAGCGGCCTCCCGCGCGGGGGCCGGGAACGGCGTGCCTCGGGCCGGCGGCCCGTCCCGACCAGCCGCCCGCCGCGCAGGCGCGCCAGACCGGGCAGCGCTCGGCAGCCGCCGCTCCCGGCATGGAAGCCCACCGCGACGCCCCGCAGCGTCGGGTACCGGATCGTGGCGCGCGACATCCCGGCGGCGACGCCCCGCGGCATCATGCGGTCGAGGGATGCCGGGGCGGAACGGGTACCGTTGACCTCCGGCGCCTGCCGGCCGTTCGAGGCGACAAGCGCGACAACCCTTGACGGCGAGGACGTCCCGGACCAGGTCGGCGGTCCCGAACCCGCCGCCCGCCGCTTGCAGGCTCGCCATGGCTGGTGCCCGGGCGGCGCCGTCCCGTTAGCGGCGGGCGCCCGGTTCCGTTCGATCGCCTGGCCGGCGGCGACCGGCCGGCCCCGGTGCCGGTCCTGACGAGCGGGCCGCGGCGGCCGGCGACGCCGTCGAGGGACGAGGGACGAGGGACGAGGGACGAGGGAACGAACGCATCGTCCGCAACCTTTGTCACCCATGCCGGGCGACGCAGGCCGGCACCCGGCGCGGGAAGGCATGGCGGGATCGAGGTGCGGCCAAGCCGACCCGGTTGCGGATGCCTGGTCCCGTGCGTGATCCTGCACATGAGCACAAGGCAGGAACACGATCTCCCCGATGCGCGGGCACGTCGCCACGACGACGCGGACCGGAAAGGGCGGACAACCGGAGGCGGCAGATGCGGCAGCACCCCGACGCGGACAGCGTGCTGTCCGCCCTGTGGCAGGGCGCACGACCGGTGGACGGTTTGTCGCCGGCCGATCCGGCCCTGGTCAGACGGCTGGCGCAGGCGCTGGGCGGGCAGGCGATGCAGTGCGTCGCCGGCACGCTCGATGGGCGCCAGGCGGAGGTGGTGCGGCACAGCGCCGACCTGCTCGAAACCCTGGTGTCGCTGTGGGCCGCCTGCGGGCTGTCGCCCGACGAGATCTGGATCGAGCTGCACAAGCGCGAGCAGCTCGGCAGCCTGCTGATGCAGCTCAACCAGGCACAAGGCCAGGTGCCGCGCCGCCTGCTCAAGCCGTGGCGGGTGGACAGCACCAAGCTGCCCTGAGTCAAGCTGCCCTGATCCGCCCTTGCCGCGCACGGGCCGCTTCGGGCGAGGGGCTGCCCTGAGCCGGCGCGGCAACAGGGGACTGGCGCCGGCGCACCGGCAGGGCGATATAGCCGCCATCGTGATCCAGTTCCTCCGCCCCTTCCGGACCGCGCCGCCCGCAGCGCCGGTTCGTTCCGCCGACGGATGCGCGTCGGGAGCCGGCGCATGAACTGGGCCGACCTGCTGGTCCTGGCGCTGCTGCTGCTGTCGGCGCTGGTCGGGCTGCTGCGCGGCTTCGTGCGCGAGGCGCTGGGCCTGTGCGCCTGGATCGCCGCCGCCCTGCTGGCGATCCGGTTCAGCCCGGAGGCGGAGCCGTTCGCCCGACGCCTGATCGGCGACGACTCGGTCGCCGATCCGGTCGCCTTTCTCGCCGTGTTCGGTGTGCTGCTGATCGCCTTCCTGCTGGTCGCGGCTGCCCTGGGCGGGCTGGTGCGCGGTTCCCTGCTCGGCGGGCTGGACCGTCTGGCCGGGTTCGGGTTCGGCGTGCTGCGCGGCTTCGCGGTGCTGGCGATCGCCTATCTGGTGGCGGTGCCGCTGCTGCCGGAGGCCGGGTGGCCGCACGCGCTGACCGCCAGCCGCTCCCTGCCCTATGTCCGCGCGGGTGCCGCCTTTGTCGCCGTCCGCCTGCCCGAGCGGTTCCGTCCCGACCTCGCCCCGCCGCCTCCCGCGGATGCGGGCGCGTCATGAGCCGCGCATCCGACCGCCGACAGGAGTGTCCACCATGACCGATCCGCTTGGCGAACCGGCCGGCCCGCACGACGACGACCACCCGCACGAGGAATGCGGCGTGTTCGGGATCTGGAACGCGCACGACGCCGGCGCCATGACGGCGCTCGGGCTGCACGCGCTGCAGCACCGCGGCCAGGAGGCGACCGGCATCGTCTCCTTTTCCGAGGACGGGCCGGACAGCCGCTTCCACACCCACAAGGGGCTGGGCCTGGTCGGCGACGTGTTCGGCGACGCCCGAATCATCGGCGCCCTGCCCGGCCACGCCGCGGTCGGCCACAACCGCTACGCCACCACCGGCGCCACCCTGATACGCAACGTGCAGCCGCTGTATGCCGAGTTCGAGTTCGGCGGCCTGGCGGTCGGCCACAACGGCAACCTCACCAACGCCGCCAGCCTGCGCCGCGCCCTGGTGCGTCGCGGCTGCATCTTCCAGTCCACCACCGACAGCGAGGTGTTCATCCACCTGATCGCCATCAGCCTCTACACCAGCGTCACCGACCGGCTGACCGACGCCCTGAAGCAGGTGCTGGGCGCGTACTCGCTGGTGGTGCTGAGCCAGGAGGCGCTGATCGGCGTGCGCGACCCGCTCGGCGTGCGCCCGCTGATCCTGGGCCGCATCGACCAGAAGGATGGCGCAACCGACGGCAGGCCGGCCTGGGTGCTGGCCAGCGAGACCTGCGCGCTCGACATCGTCGGCGCCGAGTTCGTGCGCGACGTGGAGCCTGGCGAGATCGTGGTCATCGACCACGACGGCGTGCGCTCGATCCGCCCGTTCGGCGACAAGCCCGGCCGGTTCTGCGTGTTCGAGTACATCTACTTCGCCCGCCCGGACTCGGTGCTGGACGGCTACGGCGTCTACGAGGCGCGCAAGCGCATCGGCGTGGAGCTGGCGCGGGAAAGTCCGGTGGAGGCCGACGTGATCGTGCCGGTGCCCGATTCCGGCGTGCCCTCGGCGATGGGCTACTCGATGTCGAGCGGCATCCCGTTCGAGCTCGGCATCATACGCAACCACTACGTCGGCCGCACCTTCATCGAGCCGACCGACCAGATACGCAACCTGGGCGTCAAGCTGAAGCATTCCGCCAACCGCGCGGTGATCGCCGGCAAGCGCGTGATCCTGGTGGACGACTCGATCGTGCGCGGCACCACCAGCCGCAAGATCGTCGAGATGGTGCGCGCCGCCGGCGCCTCGGAGGTGCACATGCGCATCTCCTCGCCGCCCACCACCCATTCCTGCTTCTACGGCATCGACACGCCCGAGCGCGGCAAGCTGCTGGCCGCCAACCACGACACCGAGGAGATGGCCCGGCTGATCGGTGCCGACAGCCTCGCCTTCATCTCGCTGGACGGGCTCTACCGCGCGCTGGGCCGTCCGGAAGGCCGCAACGCCGCCCGGCCGTTCTACTGCGACGCCTGCTTCACCGGCGAGTACCCGATCAGCCTGGCCGACCTGAACGAGAACAGCCAGGCCAGGCCGAGCCTGCTCGCCGACGCCCGCTGATCCCGGGAACCCGGCCGCCACCCGGCCGGACCGCTCCCGCTCCGGCCCGCTTCCGCCGGCACGGCGGCGCCGACACGACAGGTTGATCGACCGGACCCGCGCATCACGCGTTACGGGGCGGCATCAATGCGAAGGACCCAGTCCATGACCGACCTGTCCCAGATCAAGGAGCATGCCGAGGTGATCGGCGCCGACGGCGTGCATGTCGGCACCGTCGACCACCTCCAGGGCGACCGGATCAAGCTGACCAGGAACGACTCGACGGACCAGAAGCACCACTACATCCCGACCGCCCTGATTGCCGAGATCGAGGACGGCACCGTCCGCCTGTCCGCCAACGCCGACGTGGCGGTCACCTTCGAGGATGCCGAATAGCGCCGACGCGCGTCGATACCGCCGCCTCGAACCAGGACGATCAGGCCATGAAGATGAAGGTTCCGCTCAGGAAGCTTGCGGAGCAGACGGTGGTCGTCACCGGCGCCTCGTCCGGGATCGGCCTCGTCACCGCCCGCCTGGCGGCGAAGCGCGGCGCCCGCGTGGTGCTGGCCGCGCGAAGCGGCGACGCGCTGGCGAGCCTGGCGGCGGAGATCGGGCAGGCGGGCGGCACCGCCAGCGCCGTGGTCGCCGACGTGTCCACCGAGGCCGGCCTCGACGCGATCTCGCGGCACGCGATCGCCACCTTCGGCGGCTACGACACCTGGATCAACAACGCCGGCGTCGGCCTCTACGGTGCCACGGAAGCCGTGTCCGTCGCGGACATGCGCGCCCTGTTCGAGACCAACTTCTGGAGCGTCGTGCACGGTTCCCGCATTGCGGTGGCACACCTGAAGCAGCGGGGCGGCGGTGCCCTGATCAACCTGGGCAGCGAGGTGTCCGAGCGCGCGGTGCCGCTGCAGGGGATCTATTGTGCGTCCAAGCACGCGATCAAGGGATTCACCGAGGCTCTTCGCATGGAGCTGGAGGATGAGGGGGTGCCGGTGTCGGTCACCCTGATCAAGCCGGCCCAGATCGACACGCCATTCGTTCCCAATGCGAAGAACTACCTCGCATCGGAGCCGCAGCACGTTCCGCTGGTCTATGCGCCCGACGCGGTGGCGCGCGCCATCCTGCACGCGGCGGAGAACCCGGTGCGCGACGTGTATGTCGGCGGCGGCGGACGGGTGGTGGCGGCACTCGGCCACGTCGCCCCCGGTTTGACCGACCGGTTCATGGAGAAGACGATCATCCCCGGCACGCCCACCGGCCGCATGCCGCGCCGGCCCAGGGACGCCAGCAACCTCGATACCGCCACCGGCGTGCTGTCCGAGCGCGGCAACTACCAGGGCTTCGTGCAGAAGGTCAGCCTCTACACCGAGGCCCGGCTGCATCCGGTTGCCGCCGGCGCCATCCTGGCCGGCACCAGCTTCCTGCTGTCGCGCTGGTTCGGCGGCGGCGGGCACAAGCCGGTGCGGATCGACGGACGCAAGGGCTCCAGCACGATGAAGGCCCTGCACGTCCGTCTCGAGGCGCGGAAAGGCCGCGAAGCCGAGGTGGAGCGGCTCCTGTCCGGCATCCTGGACCGGGCCAGGCAGGAGCCGGGCACGCTGCCCTGGTACGGCACCCGGCTGAGCCGGCGGGTGTTCGGGATCTTCGAGACCTTTCCCGACGAGGCCAGCCGGCGCGCGCACCTGTCCGGCGCCGGGGCCGCCCTGCTGATGCAGCGGTCCAACGACCTGCTGGCCAAGCGGGCGCGGATCAGCAGGCTCGACGTGATCGGAGCCAAGACGCAGGCGTGACGGGACCCGGCCGCGGGGCCGGCCGGATCAGACGCGGGACGGGCCGGCGATGAAACGCGCAGTCATGATCGGAATGCTGATGTCCGGCCTTGTCCTTCCGGATGCCGACGCGGCCTGCCCCCCGGGCAACGCCTCGGTTCCGCCCGGCGCCAACACCCGGGACCCGTCCGCGCCGTTCTTCGTCGATACCGCCGGCCTCGACCTGCGCACCACGCCACCGACCCGCGACCCGGCCAACCCCGCCTATCCTCCGGCGACGGCGCTGCCCGACGCCGCGCTGCCGCCGCCGGACCGGACCGGCAACTTCATCATCGGCCCGACGCATCGCCCCGCCCCCGAGACCACGGTCCGGCCCGACCTGCCGCACGGCGCGGTGCGCTCGTTCACCATGTCGTCTGCCGACAGCGTGATCTACCGGCCGGGGGTGATCCGCGACGACGCGCAGGGCTGCCGCAACGCCGCGATCAACACCGCCGCCACGGCGCCGGGCGACCCGTCCAACCTGCTGGTTCCGGCCAGCCATGCCGGCAGCTGGACCCGGCAGGTCGACGTGTACGTGCCGGCGCAATACCGGCCGGGCAGCGACGCCCCGTTCATCGTGTTCGGCGACGGCGGCCCGGCAGGCTTCTTCAAGGAGCACATGCTGTTCACGATCCTGGACAACATGATCGGGACCGGTCGCCTGCCGCCGATGGTGGCGATCGGCATCGGCGCCGGCGGCCAGGACGCGCAGGGCAGCGAGCGGGGGCGCGAGTACGACACCGTGTCCGGCACCTATGCCGAATGGGTCGAGCGCGAGGTGCTGCCGCTGGTCGAGCGCAGCGCCGGGGTGCGGCTGACGCCCGATCCCGAGGGCCGCGCGACCATGGGGTTCAGCTCCAGCGGCTCGGCCGCCTTCGCGATGGCGTGGTTCCATCCCGAGCTGTACCGCCGGGTGCTGGCGTACTCGCCGACCATGGTGAACCAGCAATGGCCGCACGACCCGGCGCTGCCGGGCGGGGCGTGGGAGTTCCACGACCCGTGGCCGGGGCCGAAGCGGCCGGACCTCGTGGTGTCGGGACATGGTGTCACCCAGTCGACCGAGTCCACCGGGTCGCCGCTGATCCCGAACAGCCCTGCCAAGCCGATCCGGTTCTGGTTCGAGACCGGCGATCGCGACCTGTTCTACTACGTCCGGGGCATGGCGGACGGCATGCACGACTGGACGCTGGCCGACGAGCGCATGGCGGCGGTGCTGGCGGACAAGGGCTACCAGTACCAGTTCGTGTTCTCCCGCAATGCCGGCCACGTCGACCCGGCGACGGAGGCGCAGACCCTGCCGGAGGCGCTGGCATGGCTGTGGAAGGGCTATACGCCCGCGCCCTGACCAGCGGCCGTCACGTCACCTGCTGGCCGCCGATCCAGACCTCGACCGGCTGCATCGCCGGGTCGAGCACCACGAAGTCCGCGCGTAGGCCTAGTGCCAGGCGGCCGCGGTCGCGCAGGCCGAGATAGGCGCAGGCGTTGGTGGCCGCCAGCCGCGCCGCCTGCGGCAGGGTCGTGCCGGCGTCGAGGGCGTGGCGCAGGGCGGCGTCCATGGTCAGCACGCTGCCGGCCAGCGTGCCGTCGGGGAGGCGGGCGACGCCGTCCCGGATGGCGACCGGCCGGCCGCCGAGCGTGCTCGGCCCGTCGCCGAGGCCCGCGGCGCGGATCGCGTCGGTGACCAGCAGGAGGCGGTCGCCGAGCAGGTCGCGGGCCAGGGCGAACGACGCCGGATGCACGTGGTGGGTGTCGAGGATCAGCTCGGCGTGGGCGGCGCGGTCGCGGAGGATCGCGCCCACCATTCCCGGCGCCCGCGCGGCGAGGCCGTCCATCGCGTTGAACAGGTGGGTGGCGCCGGCCACGCCGCCGGCGGCGGCGATCCGTGCCAGGGCCCGCACGGTGACGTCGAAGCCGGCGTTGCTGTGGCCGAGGCTGGTCCGCACGCCGGCGCGCGCGAAAAGGTCGATCGCGTCGTCGGCGCCCTCGATCTCCGGCGCCAGGGTGGCCACGCGCACCACGTCCAGCGCCAGCGCCTCCCGCAGCAGCGCCGGCGTGGGCGGGATCGCGAACGGCGGCTGCGCGCCGAGGCGGTGGGGGCTGAGGAACGGGCCTTCCAGGTGCGCGCCGGCGACCTGCGGGCCGTCCGGCAGGCCCGCCCGGCGCAGCTCCGCCACCGCGCGCAGCATGTCCATCACCTCGGGCCAGGGGCGGGTGATGGTGGTGGGCAGCAGGGTGGTGGTGCCGTGCCCGAGGTGGAACCGGGCCAGGGTCCCGATCCCGGCCGGCCCGTCGATCACGTCGCCGCCGCCGCCGCCGTGCACGTGCACGTCGACGAAGCCCGGCAGCACGTAGCGGTCCGGCACCGCGGTGGACGGGGCGATCTCCGCGATGGTGGCACCGAAGCCGATGGTGCCCGGCAACACCCGGTCCGGCAGCACCAGGTGGCCGGCGAGCCGGGTCATGCGGCCGGCCCAGCGCGCGGTGCGCTAGGCAACGGCGCCGCTCCCGGTCTAGGAGACGGGGTCATGTCCGTGTCGCCTTTCGGGCGGCGCGGGTCGCGCCCGCATCCCGCTGGACGACGCGACGCAGGCGGGCGGGAACCGTGCATGGAGATCAGGCCACTTCTCGGGTTGCTCGGCGTGGTCATCGCCGCCCTGACGGCGGAGTTCAACGACGGCGTATCGGCGGCCGCGCTGCCGGACATACGCGGCGGCCTGGGGATCGACCTCGACCAGGGCACCTGGCTGACCAGCCTGTACGCCACCGGCCAGGTCATCGGCATGTCGCTGTCGCCCTGGTGGGCGGTGACGATGACGGTGCGACGCTGGGTGCTGTTCGCGATCACGCTGTGCTGCGTCTCGACCGTGTTCATCCCGTTCACCACCAACCTGACGCTGCTCTACATGCAGCGCTTCGTGCAGGGCTTCTCCGGCGGGCTGATCATCCCGTGCCTGCTGATCGTGGGCCTGCGCGTGCTCGGGCCGCCGATCCGGCTGTACGGGCTGGCGCTGTATGCCCTGACCGCGACGTTCGGGCCGAACATGTCGACCACGCTGGCAGCGCTGTGGACCGACGTGGTGGCCTGGCAGTTCGTGTTCTTCGAGACCCTGCCGCTGTGCGCGCTGGCCGGGGTGCTGGTGTGGTACGGCGTGGACCAGGACCCGCCGAAATACGAGCGGCTGCCGATGTTCGACTGGTCCGGCGCGCTGCTGGGCGCGGTCGGCTTCAGCGCGTTCATCACCATGCTGGAGCAGGGCGACCGCTACGACTGGTTCAACTCGAAGACCATCTGCGTGCTGGCGCTGGTCAGCGTCGTGGTGCTGCCGCTGTTCGTGGTCAACGAGTTCCGGGTCGCGTCGCCGTTGTTCGGGTTCGCCCTGCTGAAGCGGCGCAACCTCGCCTACGGGCTGATCACCCTGTTCACGTTCCTGCTGGTGGGCCAGTCGGCCTCGACCATCCCGATCGCCTTTCTCAGCGACATCCAGGGGTTCCGGCCGCTGCAGGCCTATGCGGTCACGCTGGTGATCGCGGCGTCGCAGCTGGTGCTGCTGCCGCTGATCGCCGTGCTGCTGAACTTCGAGCACGTCGACGCGCGGCTGGTCAGCTTCGCCGGCATGGCCTGCGTGCTGGTCGCCTGCGTCGGCAACGTGTTCCTGACCAGCGTGATCCAGGGCGGCGGGTTCCTGATCTGGCAGGGGCTGCAGGCGGTGGGCGAGCCGATGATCGTGCTGCCGCTGCTGATGATGTCGACCAACACCATCAAGAAGCCGGAGGAAGGGCCGCTGGCCTCGGCGCTGATCAACACCTGCCGCGGCCTGGCCGAGCCGGTGGGGACCTGGCTGCTGGCGCTGATCATGCGCTGGCGCGGCGGGCTGCACACCGACCGGATCGTGGACCAGTCCGGACAGGGCGGGTTCCGCGTGGTGGCCGGGCCGGCACTGATCCCCGGCAACCCGCCGCCGCTGCTGCCCAACGGCCAGCCGCGGGCGCCCGGGGCCCTGGACGCGTTCCTGGCCGACGTGCAGATCCAGTCGACGGTGCTGACCCTGAGCGACACCTTCGTGGTGTTCGGGGCGCTCGTCGTGTTCCTGATGATCGTTCTGGCCCTGCTGCCGGAACGCACCTATCCACCGCGCATCGCGCTGGCCAAGACGTAGGAGCGGGCGGTGGCCGACGAGAAGGACGATTCCCCGGACGGGGATGCCAGCAAGGGCGAGGAGAAGGACAAGGACAAGAAGGAGGACAAGCCGGGCAAGGACGAGGCGCCGGACAAGAACGACAAGAAGCGCCGCCCGCTCTGGCCGTGGCTGCTGGTGGGCGTGCTCGTGGTCGGGTTCGTCGCCGTCGTGCTGGTGATCATCTATGCGCCGTCGGACTCGGTGTGGACCGACGACGCCTACGTCACCGCGCACTACGCGACGATCGCGCCGCGCATCTCGGGCCAGGTCGCGAGCGTGGACGTGGACGACAACCAGACGGTGCGGGCGGGACAGGTGCTGGCCACGCTGGACGACCGCGACTACCGCACCACGCTGGCCACCGACCAGGCGATGCTGGCGCGCGACCAGGCGCAGGCCGACGACATCAAGGCGCAGATCGACCGCCTGCCGTCGCAGATCGCCCAGTCGCAGGCCAACGTCGCCTCCTCCAACGCGCAGCTGCTGTTCGCGCAGCAGAACGCCGCCCGCTACCGCAACCTGTCCGCGACCGGCGCCGGCTCGTTCCAGGAGCGCCAGCAGGCCGACATGTCGCTGCGACAGGCGCAGGCCTCGGTCGACGGCGCGCAGGCGCAGGTCAGCTCGACCCGGCACCAGCTGCCGATCCTGCAGGCGCAGTACCAGGCGGCGCTGGGCACCATCCGGTCGGACCGGGCGCAGGTGGAGCAGGCAAGGCTGAACCTGTCCTATACCCGCATCCTGGCCCCGCTGGACGGCACCGTGGCGGAACGGGAGGTGCAGGTCGGCAACTTCGTGGGGCCGGGTGCCGCGCTGATGGCGCTGGTGCCGCTCAACCGGGTGTACATCGTCGCCAACTACCGCGAGGTGGCGCTCAGGCACGTGCTGCCCGGGCAGCACGCGCGCATCCACCTGGACGCGTACAACCTCGACCTCGACGGCGTGGTCGACAGCATCCCGCCGGCCTCGGGAGCGGCGTTCGCCCCGATCCAGCCCAACAACGCCACCGGCAACTTCACCAAGATCGTGCAGCGCCTGCCGGTCAAGATCCTGGTCTCGCCGGGGCAGAACGAGGCCGAGCTGCTGCGGATCGGCTTCTCGGTGGAGATCACCATCCACACCGGGCAGGCCGACGTGAAGGGCCGGCAGAGCGCGACGCCGCAGCGGCTGACCGCGCGCTGAGGATGAGGACGCCTCGGACAGTCCTGGCCGCCGCCATGCTGGCGGTTCTCGCCGGATGCACCGTCGGGCCGGACTTCCACCGGCCGGAGGGTTATTCCCCGAATCGCTGGTGGCGGCCGGCGCCGGACGCGGTCGGCAGCCGGCCCACCTTCGGCGGCACCGTGGACGCCGCCTGGTGGACCCGGTTCGGCGACCCGGAGCTGTCGTCGCTGGTGGAGCGGCTGGCGCGGCAGAACCTCGACCTGCAGGCGGCCGCGGAACGGGTCAGCCAGGGCCGCGCGCAGCGGCGCATCGCCGCCTCGCAGGGCCTGCCGACGCTGGACGCGAACAGCCTGTACAACCGGGTGCGCACGGCGCCGCCGCTGCTGACGGCGCTGGTGGTTCCGGCACCCGGCGCACCCACCTCCTTCGACTTCTACGAGAACGACCTGTCCTCGTCTTGGGAGATCGACCTGTTCGGCCGGGTGCGGCGTGCGGTCGAGGCGCAGCGGGCGAACACGGAAGCGGCGATCGAGGCCCGGCACGCCATCGCCCTGATGGCGATCTCCGACCTGGCGCAGGACTACATGCAGCTGCGCGGCACGCAGGCGACCGAGGCGATCACGGTTGAAAGCCTCGCCGACGCCGACCGCAACGTCCAGCTGGTGCGCGACCAGTTCGCCCAGGGCACCGCCACCACGCTCGACATCGCCAACGCTGAGGCGCAACGGGCGACCATCGCCGCCAACCTGCCGCCGCTGCGGGCAACGGAAGCGAGCCTGGTCAACGCGATGGGCTATCTTCTCGGCGAGCCGCCGGGCGCGCTGCACGGCGAGCTCGGGCCGGCGGGGCAGCCGCCGGTGCCGCCGGTGGTGCCGATCGGGCTGCCGGCGGAGCTGGCGCGGCGGCGGCCGGACGTGCGCGAGGCGGAAGCGCGGCTGCACGCGGCGACCGCGGAGACCGGCGTGGCGGTGGCCGACTTCTATCCCGACATCCGGCTGACCGGGCAGATCGGCACCCAGGCGCTGCAGTTCCCGCAGGTGTTCAACCTGTCCTCCGGCTACTACATGGTCGGGCCCACGGTGGACGTGCCGATCTTCGAGGGCGGCCGGCTGCGCGCGACGCTGCACCTGCGCCGGTCGCAGCAGCGGGAGGCGGCGATCACCTATCGCAGCACGGTGCTGCAGGCCTGGCAGGACGTCGACAACGCGCTCACCGCCTATGTGGAAGCGCAGCACCGGCGCGACAGCGTCGCAGACGCGGTGGAACAGAGCCGGGTGGCCCTGGACGCGTCGCGCCAGCGCTACCGGCAGGGGGCGGTCGACTTCCTCAACGTGCTGGCGGCGCAGAACGCGCTGCTGCAGAACCGGAGCACGCTGGCCAACAGCGACACGCAGATCGAGACCGACCTGGTGGCGCTCTACCGCGCGCTGGGCGGCGGCTGGGAGATCGCGGACCGGAACTGACGTTCTCGCAACGCGCCGCCCGGGCGGCCGCGCACGCGTCGCCGCGGAGTTTGCAGCCCTTGTCAGGGCCCTTGCCAACCGGGCTGCGATCGCCGAACCTGCCGGCCGCATCGCGCCGGTCGCCGCCGGCCGGCTCGATGCAAAACGAACGGCGCGGGGCAGCCGTCTGGCTGCCCACGCGAAAAGCCGGTCCGCCTGGGGAAACGCATCATGCAGCCTTGTCGACTTTCCAAGACCGTTGCCGGTCGGGTCCTGTACGGCCTGACGCTCGGGTTGGTTCTCCTGATGTCCGCAGCAGCGGGCGCCGGAGGAGCCGCCCGGGCCGCGGCCCTGCCGAACCTGGGGCCGAACGTCGTCGTCTTCACGCCCGCCATGTCCGTGAGCCAGATCCAGGCCACGGTGAACGCGATCGCCAACCAGCAGGTGTCCAACCAGTTCGGCACGCAGCGTTACGCCCTGCTGTTCGAGCCGGGCACGTACGGCTCCAGCGCCACGCCGCTGAACTTCCAGGTCGGCTACTACACCACCGTCGCAGGCCTCGGGCAGTCGCCGGGCGACGTGGTCATCAACGGCTCGATCAACGTGTACAACCAGTGCGACAGCAGCGGCGCCTGCAACGCGCTCGACAACTTCTGGCGCTCGCTGTCGAACCTGACCATCAACGTGTCCAACCCCAACGCCGGATGCTACACGGGCGAGTTCTGGGCGGTGTCGCAGGCCGCACCCATGCGGCGCGTGCAGGTGAACGGCAACGCGACGCTGATGGACTATTGCACGGCTCCGTCCGACGCGAGCGGCGGCTTCATCGCCGACACCCGGTTCAGCGGCGGCGGCGTCACCAGCGGCTCGCAGCAGCAGTGGATGACGCGCAACAGCGTGCTCGACGGCTGGTCCAACGGGGTGTGGAACCAGGTGTTCTCCGGCGTCACCGGCGCGCCCGCCAACTGCTTCCCGGCGCAGAGCGCCTGCGGCGGCCCGTACACCACGCTGCCCACGAGCCCGGTAACCCGGGAGGCGCCGTACCTGTATACGGACGCGACCGGCAGTGCTGCCGTGTTCGTGCCGTCCGTGCAGCGCAACAGTTCCGGCATCAGCTGGGGCAGCGGCCAGACCGCCGGCCGGTCGATCCCCCTCAGCCAGTTCTTCATCGCGACGCCGGCGAGCAGCGCGGCGCAGATCAGCCTCGCCCTGCTGGAAGGCAGGAACCTCCTGCTGACGCCCGGAGTGTACGACCTCCAGGGGACCATCCTGGTGTCCCGGCCCGACACGGTGGTGCTGGGGCTCGGCATGCCGACGCTGATCCCGCAGAACGGCCTGCCCGCCCTGGCCTCGCTCGACGGGCGCGGCGTGCTGGTCGAGGGCGTCATCGTCGATGCCGGGCCGAAGCGCTCGCCGGTGCTGCTGCAGCTCGGCACGCAGCTCGCCAACGTCGTGGACCCGGCCCTCGGCAGCAACACGGCGAACGACCCGTCCGCGCTGTTCGACGTGTTCTTCCGCATCGGCGGCGCCGAAGCCGGCAGCGCCGGAACCGCCCTGGTGGTGGATGCCGACAACGCGCTGATCGACAACGTGTGGGCCTGGCGCGCCGACCACGGCGCCGGCGTCGGCTGGACCAGCAACACCGCCGATACCGGCCTGACGGTGAACGGCAACAACGTCACCGCCTACGGCCTCGCGGTAGAGCACTTCCAGAAGTACGAGGTGATCTGGAACGGCCAGAACGGCACCGACATCTTCTTCCAGAACGAGATGCCGTACGACCCGCCGAGCCAGGCCGCCTGGATGGAGGCGCCCGGCGTGGACGGCTGGGCGGCGTTCAAGGTGGCCGACGGGGTGCGCAGCTTCCACGGCTACGGCATGGGCAGCTACAGCAACTTCGACCTCGGGGTGAACATCCTGGCCGCCAACGCCTTCGAGGTGCCGTCCGGCCTGCCGGCGGGGAGCCTGAACGACCTGCTCACGATATTCCTGAGCTCGACCTCCTCGGGCGGGATCACGAACGTGATCAACAACACCGGCGGCTCCTCGACCATCGCCAACCCGGACACCCCGGTCACCGTCACCAGCTACCCCTGACGACCGGCCACGGCACCGCCATGCGACCCGGTCGCGTGGCGGCGCTCCCACACGAACAAGCGCACGGCGCGTCCGGCGACATGGCCGGACCAGGCGAGCCGGTCGCGCCGGCGGGCCGGGAGGTTGCTCGCCGCGTACGGCGCGCCGGCCAACTGGCCTTCGGTCGCGGCCATGCCGTCGGAGTCGGCAGTCACCGGCACGGCGTGCTCGCCCGTGCGGCGCGCCCTTCCACAGGGCGTGCCGGATCACGGTGACGGGAAGAACGGCTCGATCCGACGCATGTGGGCGCGGGGAAGCAATGCGCGTCGGACATCGAACTTCTCCGACGCCCGTGGAATCACGCCGTGCCGAGCCGGATACGGGATCCTGAGCCGAGGCGCACAGGACGGCAGACATGATGAGGTCGGACTTGATGCCCCGCACCGGCGCCCGCCGACGGGGCCCGCCGCATCGCCGGTATCGCGACCGATCAGCCTGATCCGGCCCTCGATGGACGGCCACGCCTTTCGACTCATCCCGCCTGACCGGCTCGACGCGGCCACGCGCCGCCTGCGCATCGCTCGCACCGGGCCTTCTGACCGGAAGGCGTCAGAACCACCGGCCGACCTATCATACAGCTACGAAATGACCTAGCATCGCGCTGGCGCTGCCAAGAGTGCCGAACATAAGAATAAAGAGTCGGAGGACACATGCGTCGACTGATCCAGGCCACCCTCCTGGGGGCGGCCACCCTTTCACTGTTCGGCGCGCCGGCGGGCGCCCAGCAGAAGAAGTCCCTGGCCCTGATCACCAACGTTTCGGCCGACTTCTGGACCGTCGCCCGCGCCGGCGTCATGAAGGCCCAGGGCGAGCATCCCGACTTCGCCATGCAGGTCATCGTCACCGGCCAGGCGACCGCGGCCGAGCAGCGTCGCGAGCTCGACGACCTGCTCGCGTCGGGCATCGCCGGCATCTCCATCTCCGCCATCGACCCCAAGAACTCCACCGAGGAGTTCAACAAGGTCGCCAGCCACGCCGTGCTGTTCACCACCGACAGCGATGCGCCGAACTCCAACCGCGTTCTCTACATCGGCACCGACAACAAGGCGGCCGGCCTTCAGGCCGCGAGCGAGATCAGGAAGGCGCTGCCCCAGGGCGGCAAGATGATGGCCTTCGTCGGCACCATGGACGCCGACAACGCGCGCGAGCGCGTCGAGGGGATCAGGGAAGGGCTGAAGGGCTCCAACGTCCAGATCGTCGACATCCGCACCGACGGCGGCGACTTCGCCAAGGCGAAGGCCAACGTGCAGGACGCGCTCGCCAAGGGCGGCCTCGACCTCCTGGTCGGGCTGTACAACTACAACACGCCGCAGATCTATTCCGCGGTGAAGGATGCCGGCATGTCCGGCAAGATCAAGGTGGTGGGCTTCGACGAGGACGCGCAGACCCTGCGCGGCGTCGCCGACGGCACCATCCAGTCGACCATCGTCCAGCAGCCGTTCGAGTTCGGCTACCAGTCGATGACCGACCTGGTGAAGTACATCAACGGCGACAAGTCGTTCATCCCCGCCAACCACCTCATCATCATCCCCACCCGCATCATCCAGAAGGACAACGTGCACGACTTCCAGCAGAGCATGCGCCGGATGCTGAGCGCCAAGTAGCGGAAGGATGTCGTCCCCGCCGCTGCTGTCCCTCCTCGGGATCAGCAAGTCCTATGCCGGCGTGAGGGCCCTGGAGGAGGTCAGCCTGTCCGTCGAGGCCGGCACCGTCCTGGGCCTCATCGGCGAGAACGGCGCCGGCAAGTCGACGCTGATGAAGATCCTCGGCGGCGTGGTGCAGCCGGATGCCGGCAGCATCGTCGTGGGCGGGGTCGCCCACGACACCATGACCGTGGCGGAGGCCGCCCGCGCCGGCATCGCCTTCGTGCACCAGGAGCTGACCGTCCTCGACAACCTCGACGTCGCGGCCAACATCTTCCTCGGCCGCGAGGCGGTCGCGGGCGGTCCGCTCCGGCTGGTCCGCACCAAGCGCATGCATGACCGGGCGCGTCCGCTGCTCCAGCGTCTCGGCGCCGATTTCGGGCCGGAGACCAGCGTGTCGCGTCTGCTGATCGCCCAGCGCCAGCTGGTCGAGATCGCCAGGGCGCTGTCGGTCGACGCCCGCGTCATCATCATGGACGAGCCCACCTCCAGCCTGACGCTGCAGGAAACCGACCGCCTGCTGCAGGTGATCGCCGAGCTGCGCGCGTCCGGCGTGGCGGTGATCTACATCAGCCATCGCCTGCACGAGGTGAAGCAGTGCGCCGACCGCGTGGTCTGCCTGCGCGACGGCCGCGTCGCCGGCGAGCTCGGGCACGACGAGATCGAGCACCACGCGATGATCCGCCTGATGATCGGCCGCGAGCTGCGCTCCCTGTACACCCCGCCGCGCACGCCGCCCGGCGGCGAGCTGTGCGTCGTCGACCGCCTCGTCACCAGCGCCTTTCCCGGTCGCCACGTCTCGCTCGGCGTCCGACGCGGCGAGATCCTGGGCCTCGCCGGGCTGGTCGGCTCCGGCCGCACCTCGCTCGCCCGCGCCCTGTTCGGGGTCGACCCGGTCCTGGGAGGCGAGGTGCGCCTGGCCGGCGAGCGGGTGGAGGTCCGGTCTCCCCGGCAGGCCATCGCGCAGGGGATCTACCTGGTGCCGGAGGACCGCAAGCGCGAAGGCCTCGTGCTCGACATGCCGTTGTCGGAGAACATCTCGCTCGCCAGCCTGCGCCGCCATGCCCGCTTCGCCCTGGTCGACCGCGACGCCGAGCAGGCCACGGCGCGCGCCCAGCAGGCCTCGCTCAGGATCAAGACGCCCAGCGTCGCCGTGCATGCCGCGACCCTGTCGGGCGGCAACCAGCAGAAGGTGGTGCTCGCCAAGTGGCTGTCGATGGCGCCGCGCCTGATCATCTTCGACGAGCCCACGCGCGGCATCGACGTCGGCGCCAAGGGCGAGATCTACGCGCTGATGCGCGCCCTCGCCGATGACGGCGTCGCCATCGTCATGATCTCGAGCGACATGGAGGAGGTGATCGGCGTGTCCGACCGCGTCGCCGTGATGCACGAGGGCGAGATCAGCGGCGTGCTCGACCGCGCCGACTTCTCCGAGCTCAACGTCCTGCGTCTCGCCATCGGCCAGCCGGCCGAGCACCTGGAGTCCGCGTGATGGCCCGAAAGGATTGGGGACTCCTGCTCCTCCTGATCGTGGTGGGGATCATCACCGCGATCCTCAACCCGCGCTTCCTGTCGGCGGTCAACCTGCTCGACATGGCCAACCTGATCGGCCTGTTCGGCATCTTCTCGATCGGCGAGGGCCTGGTGGTCATCACCGGCGGCATCGACCTGTCGGTCGGCTCGATGTTCTCGCTGCTCGGCGTCGTGTTCATCGACCTGCTGGTCAACCGCGGCATGCCGTGGCCGCTGGCCATCCTCGCCATCGTGGCGGGCGGCATCGTGCTCGGCGCGCTGCAGGGGCTGCTGGTGACCAGGGCGAAGCTCCAGCCCTTCGTCGTCACCCTGTGCGGCCTGCTGATCTACCGGGGTGCGGCGCGCTACTACACCACCGACGCCACCATGGGGTTCGGCTACACCGACGACTTCGACTGGCTCGGCTGGCTCGCCTCTGGCCGCAGCTGGGGCATCCCGCACCCGTTCATCCTGCTGGTCCTGGTCGCCGTGGTCATGGGCGTGCTGCTGCACCGCTCCGTGTTCGGCCGCTACCTGTTCGCGATCGGCCGCAACGAGGAGGCGGCGCGGTTTTCCGGCATACGCACCGGCGCCATCGTCACCGGCGCCTACGTCATCAGCGGCGGCCTGGCCGGCCTCGCCACCATCTGCCTGGTGTTCTACACCGACTCCGTCTCGCCCTCGTCGTTCGGCAACTTCTACGAGCTCTACGCCATCGCCGCCGCCGTGCTCGGCGGCTGCAGCCTGCGCGGCGGCGAGGGCTCGATCATCGGCATCGTGCTCGGCACCGCCCTGCTCCAGGTGCTGCAGAACCTGGTCAACATCCTGGGCATCCCGAGCTCGCTCAACTTCGCCGTCATGGGTACGGTGATCCTGATCGGCGTCCTCGCGGACCAGCCGGTCGTCCGCAGGGCGATCCCGTCGCTTCGCTCGCTCCGCGCCGCGTCGACGCCGAAACCGACCCGGGTGGCGCCCTGACCCTCGCCCGATCCGTCGCGCCGACGATGGCGCCTCGGATCGGCTGCCGTCGCTGGCCGCCGTCTCCGCACGCCCGGCAAGCCTCGCCTGGCCGGGCCGCGCTTCCGCTTCGCGCACGCGCCGCATCGGCTTGATGGCTGCCGACGCGGTCGAGGTTCGTGAACGGCGTTCAACTTGAATGGGATCCTGCCCGTGCCTTGGACCATTGCCGGCATGCGGCCGCTTATCGTCCCGCGGCTGCCTCCGCCATCCGGTGCTGCGACGCCGCGTCAACCGGCAGCGTGGTGTCGGTCAGCGCCACCCCCTGCCAGCCGGCGCCGAGTGCGGTGAACAGCCCGATCGCGTCGTCGAGCCGCGACAGCTCGCCCAGCGCCTCGAGGTTCTGCGCCGCGTAGGTCGCCCGCTCGCTGGTCAGCACGTCGAGGAAGCCGCTCAGCCCGGCCCCGTACAGCCGGCGCGCGCGGTCCAGCGCCAGCGCGTCGTCCGCGGCCGCGCGGCGCAGGGTTTCGGTGCGGATCTGGTCGTTGCGGTAGGCCACCAGCCGGTCCTCGACCTCGCGGAAGCCTCCCAGCACCGCCTGCTCGTAGCCGAGCCGCGCTTCCTCCGCCTGTGCGCGCGCTTCGCGCACCTGCGCCGACAGGCTGCCGCCGTGCCACACCGGGATGCTGGCCTCGAGCAGCAGCGACCAGGCCAGGCTGCTGGCGGTGAACAGCTCGTGGATCATGCTGGCCTGCGGGGTGAAGGACAGCGGCAGGGTGAAGCTCGGGTAGAGCTGCGCCACCGCGACGCCGATCCGCGCCGTCGCCTGCGCATATTGCCGCTCGGCCTGGCGGATGTCGGGGCGGTTGGCGATCACCATCGAGGGCAGCGTCACCGGCAGCGGCGGGATGTCGGGCAACGGCGCAGGCTCGGTCAGCCGTGCCTCCAGCGCGCCCGGCATCCGCCCGGTCAGCACCGCGATCGCGTGCGCCAGCTGGGCCACCTGGGTTTCGAGCGGCGGCCGGGTCGCCTGCTCGGTTTCCAGCTCCGCCTGCGCCTGCGCCACCTGCAGCGTGGTGCCGAGGCCTTGCGTGTAGATCTTCCGGCTCAGCTGCAGCGACTCCGCCGCCGCGTGGATGTTGCGGTCGGCGATCCCGAGCTGCAGCTGGGCCGCGCGCAGGGTCACGTAGTCGCCGGCGAGCTCGGACAGGATCGTCAGCAGCAGGCCGCGCCGCTGCTCGATCCCGGCGTCCAGCGCCGCCTGCTGCGCTTCCACCGAATGGCGCAGCCGGCCGAACACGTCGAGCTGCCAGGACACGGTGCCGCCGTACTGCCACAGCCGGTTGTCGGAGTCGGCGCCCGGCAGTGGCGGGAACTCCAGCGTGGTGCTGAAGCGCTGGATCCCGGCGGCGGGCGTCAGGTCGATCTGCGGGTAGAGCTGCCCCCTGATCTGGTCGCGCAGAGCGCGCGCCGCCAGCAGCCGCTGCCCCGCCTGCGCCAGCTGCCGGTTGCCGTCGATCGCGTCGGCCACCAGCGTGTCCAGCAGCGGGTCGTGGAACGCCCCCCACCAGTCGCGCATCTGCGCCTCGGTGCGGGCGATCTCGTCCGGGGTCGCCGTGTGTTCGGTCCAGTTCGCCGGCACGCCTGCCATGTGCGGCGGATGGTAGTGCGGGCCGACGGTGCAGCCGTCCAGCAGCAGCGCCGCCAGGCACGCGGCCAGCCGGCGGGTCGCGGTGCGCGTCATCGGCAGCGGGTCACAGGTGGTCCTGCAGCCAGCTCGGCAGCCGCTCCTGGTCGTGCGCCTCGGCCCCTACCGCCACCGAGCAGGTCATGCCGGCGGCGAGCACCACCCCCGGCGGCACGTGGTCGATGCCGATCCTGACCGGGATGCGCTGCGCCAGGCGCACCCAGGTGAACACCGGGTTCACGTCCTGCAGCCCTTCCCGGTCGGGGGTGCCGTTCTGGTCGTTGATGCCGCCGGCGATGCTGTCGACGTGGCCGCGGAGGATCGGCGCGTAGCCCATCAGCTTGATCCGCGCCGGGTCGCCGACGTGGATCCTGCCCAGCTTGGTTTCCTCGAAGTAGCCGTAGATCCAGAACGAGTCGGCGTCGATCACCGCCACCCGCGCCTGGCCCGCGGTGGCGTAGTCGCCGACCCGGAGCTGGAGGTTGGTCACCGGCCCGTTCACCGGCGAGTACAGCGTGGCCCGCTGGAGGTTGAGCTTTGCGGTGTCGAGCGGCGCCTGCGCCGCGGGCACCGTGGCCTGCTGCGGGGCCGCGGTGGAGGCGAACTGGGCCCGCGCCTCCGCCGCCACGATGCCGGCCAGGCCTTCGCGCCGCTTCACGTCGGACTGGCGCAGGCGCAGCTCCTCGCGCGCGCTGTCCAGCCGGGCCTGCGCCTCGGTGATCGCCAGCCGGAACCGGGTCGGGTCGATCACGAACAGCGGGTCGCCCTTGCGCACCACCTGGTTGTCGCGCACCGGCACCGCCACCACGGTCCCCGAGACTTCCGGTGCCACGTCCACCACGTAGGCCCTCACCCGCCCGTCGCGCGTCCAGGGCGAGACCATGTAGGTGCGCCACAGGCTGCTGCCGAGCAGGAGTGCCGCCACCACCACCACCAGCGTCAGGACGACGCGGACGAGAGCGCGCAGGACGATCATCAGGAGCCCCAACACCGGAACGCACGGCCGGGGCGTCCCCGGACCGGTCGGGGCCGCTGGCCCCAGGCCGCGGCTACTTAGACGACCGGGCCTTGATGCGCCATCGGCCGCTCCAGCCGGCCGGACGAGCCGTGGTCCGGCCTGTCGGACCCGACCACGTCGCGATTCCGGCCGGATGCGGCGGACCGGGCGCCCGTCAGCTCATGCCAGCGGCGCCAGGGTTTGACCGGTAGGCAAGCAAGCCGCAGGGCGCCCCCCCATCGATCTGCCTCGCAGCTCGATCCGCTTGGGCCGGAGGCCCCAGACCCCGTCAGCCTTTAAATCGGGTTCCAAAAGGGCGACTGTTTCTTTGGCGGGTCCAGGGCAGAGCCCTGGCCTGTGCAGGTGGAACCCCGCCGCCGCTGGTATCAGGTCCAGCCCGACGGCGTGGAGGAACACGAGCGGCGGGCCGCCCCTCGGCCCGGCACGCACGAGGTTGATGGACAGCCTTCCGGACAGGCCGGGATCAGGCGTGCGGATGCGCCTCGCCTACAGATACGCCACCAGCAGCGACAGCACGCAGACGTAGAGCGCGAACTCCAGCAGCGGCAGGTGCCAGGTCCAGCGTGCCAGGCCGCTGGCCCAGATCAGCGCGCGCAGCCCGAGGGTGATCGGCACCGCCAGCAGCGCGTAGGCGACGATCGGCGCGAACAGCACCCCGCCCAGGTGCAGCTCCGTCAGCATGGCGGCCTGGCCAGCGCGCCCCGCCGGTCGAGCAGCGGGCCCGCCTTGGCGATCAGCACCACCGCCTCGCCCAGCGTGCCGACCAGCAGCCGGAGCGGATGCGGCGACGCGGCGGGTGCCGCGTCGGAGGCCGGCAGCAGCGGTTCCGCCGCATCGGCCGCCGCCTTGACCGCCGCCGCCGCCCGTTCCGGCGAGCGCCGCAGCCTTCGCAGCGCCCGGAGCGCCCGTTCCACCGCGTCATGCCCCGCCCCGCCCAGCGCCGGCTCGCGGCGCAGCGCCTGCAGCGTCAGCACCACCCGTCCCAGCGCCACCACGGCGAACGCCTGCTGCACCGGGCCCACCTGGTCCAGGCCCGGCACCTGCCCCATCCGCTGGAGCAGGCGCAGGATCTTCTGCATCTGCCGGTTCTGCCAGGTGTCCCACACCGCACGGCGCCGCGACGCGCGCAGCCGGGCCAGTCGTTCCACCGCCCGTCCCAGCGAGGCCGCCAGCCGGGCCACCTCGCGCCGGGGGTTGACCGGCAGCAGCACGCGGAACACCAGCACCAGGCACACCACGCCGACCGCGAACGCGGCCCAGGTGTTGAGCAGGGCCACGTCGTCGAAGGTGATCGGGTTGTGGACGTTCACCATGGCGTTGAAGAACACCACGTAGCCGAACGCGCGCAGCCCGTGCCGCGGATGGAACTGCAGCCAGATCCCAGGCGCCAGGCACAGGCACAGCGAGCCCCACAGCAGCGGGAAGCCGTCGATCTGCGGCAGCAGGAAGGTCTGCGCCAGCAGGCTGGCCGGGATCGCCAGCAGCGTGCCGGTCGCGAAGCTGAGGCTGGCCTGCGACGCCGACGGGTTGGTCGACAGCAGGCAGGCGGCCGGGATCAGGTAGGACAGCAGAGTCGGCCCGGACGGCCACTGCGTCACGTACCAGAACAGCCCGCCGAGCAGGGTGACCAGCCCGCCGCGCAGCCCGTTGCGCCCGGCGCTCGACCAGTCGAGATAGGGCAGCAGGCGCAGCCGGGCGCCGCCGGTGCCCCGTCCGCTCAGGTCGCCCACCGCCTGGGCCAGCTGCTGCAGCAGGTCGTACTCGTGCACCACCACGGTCAGCGCCGCCGGATCGGTGGTCCGGAGGGCGATCGCCCGCACCTCCGCCCTCGCCGCCTCGATGCGCGGCAGCGTCCCGCCAAGGCCGCCCGGCGTCGGCCCGGCCAGCATCTCCATGATCCCGTGCACGATCCGCCGCGCCGCGTCCACGTCGGGATCGTCCTGCCGGAGCCGGTCGTGCAGCGGCTCCAGCGCGCTGAGCAGGCCGAGCAGCCCGGCGGCGCCGCGTCGCAGCCGCATCATCCGCGCCCGCACGGCGGTGCTGTCGGCGCCGGCGTACACGATCTGCTCGTCCAGCGCGTTGGCGCGGCGAAGCAGCTCCGCCCGCGGCAGGGTGTCGGTCCAGCCGGCACGATGGCCGCGATAGGCCAGGAACCCGGCGGCGACGTCGCGCACCAGCACCTCGATGCCGGCTTCGAGCCGCGACGGTTTCGGCAGGGCGGTCAGCAGGAACACCAGCGCGGTGGCGGCCAGCCCGACCGACACCGACGACACGCGCGACAGCGCGCCGATGAAGATGTTCTGCGGGTCGGCGAACGAGCCGCTGGCGACGATGATGATGGTGTAGCCGGCCAGCACCGCGCCATAGGCCCGGAAATAGCGCAACAGCGTCGACACCACGCAGGCCAGCGCGATGCACAGCGAGAGCGCCACGGTGAACAGGATCGGCGACTGCGCGAACACGGCGAACAGCGACACCGCGCTGGCAGCACCCAGCACGGTGCCGAACAGCCGCCACAGGCTTTTCGACACCAGCGCGCCGGTGACCGGGTTGGCCACGATCAGCACCGTGGTCACCGACGACATCGGCGACAGCAGCTGCAGCGAGAACGCACCGTAGAGCGCCAGGCCGATCGCCAGCATGGTGCGCTGCGTGTAGGCC
The DNA here is from genome assembly GCA_937873225.1 of uncultured Acetobacteraceae bacterium. Taxonomy (GTDB): domain Bacteria; phylum Pseudomonadota; class Alphaproteobacteria; order Acetobacterales; family Acetobacteraceae; genus Lichenicola. Next base: position 11 of record CALMVN010000080.1, on the reverse strand, counting down.
AGGGTCGGCAG
>CALMVN010000079.1 GCA_937873225.1 uncultured Acetobacteraceae bacterium | reverse complement strand
ATGCCAAGACCGATCCAGCCGCCGGGCCGAAGGGGATCACCGCCTTCCTGGTCGAGAAGGGCTGGGCCGGATTCTCGGTGTCGAAGAAGCTCGACAAGATGGGCATGCGCGGCAGCGACACCGCCGAGCTGGTGTTCCAGGACTGCGAGGTGCCCGCCGAGGCGATCATGGGCCGGGAAGGACAGGGGGTGGCGATCCTGATGTCCGGGCTGGACTACGAGCGCGCGGTGCTGGCCGGCGGCCCGCTCGGCATCATGCAGGCCTGCCTGGACGTGTGCCTGCCCTATGTCCGCGAGCGCCAGCAGTTCGGCAAGCCGGTCGGCGGGTTCCAGCTGATGCAGGCCAAGATCGCCGACATGTACGTGGCGCTCAACTCGGCGCGTGCGTACGTGTATGCGGTGGCGAAGGCCTGCGACGCCGGCAACACCACGCGCACCGACGCGGCGGCGGCGATCCTGCTCGCCAGCGAGAACGCGGTGAAGACGGCGCTGGAAGCGATCCAGGCACTGGGCGGCGCCGGCTATACCCGGGAATGGCCGGTGGAGCGGCTGCTGCGCGACGCCAAGCTGTACGACATCGGCGCCGGCACCAACGAGATACGCCGGTTCCTGATCGGCCGGGAGCTGATCGAGGGAGCCACGCCGCGATGAGCCGGCTGGCGAGCGCGGTCGACACCGGCAGCGACGCGTTCGCGCGCAATGCCGCCGTCAACCGGGCGCTTGCCGCGGACCTGCGCGAGCAGGTGCGGATCACCGCCCAGGGCGGCCCGGCCGCGTCGCGCGAGCGCCACGTCGCACGCGGCAAGCTGCTGCCGCGCGACCGGGTGGAGCGCCTGCTCGATCCAGGAGCGCCGTTCCTGGAGCTGGGGCAGCTGGCGGCTCTGGGGTTGTATGGCGACGAGGCGCCGGGTGCGGGGATCATCACCGGGATCGGCCGGGTGTGCGGGCGCGAGGTGATGATCGTCGCCAACGACCCGACGGTGAAGGGCGGCGCGTACTTCCCGCTCACGGTGAAAAAGCACCTGCGCGCGCAGGAGGTCGCGGAGCAGAACCGCCTGCCCTGCGTGTACCTGGTGGACAGCGGCGGCGCCAACCTGCCGCACCAGGCGGAGGTGTTCCCCGATCGCGACCATTTCGGGCGCATTTTCTTCAACCAGGCGCGGATGAGCGCCCAGGGGATCGCGCAGATCGCCTGCGTCATGGGGCTCAGCACCGCAGGCGGCGCCTACGTGCCGGCGATGAGCGACGAGACGGTGATCGTGCGCGGGCTGGGTGCGGAAAGCCAGGGGGCGATCTTCCTGGCCGGGCCGCCGCTGGTGAAGGCGGCAACCGGCGAGGTGATCAGCGCCAGCGAGCTCGGCGGCGCCGACACGCACGGGCGGCGGTCTGGCGTGGTCGACCACGTGGCGCGGACCGACGAGCACGCGCTGCAGATCGTGCGCGGCATCGTGTCCCGCCTCAACACGGTCAAGCGCGTCGACATCGACGTGGCCGAGCCGGTGCCGCCGCGCTACGACCCGGACGAGCTGTACGGGATCGTGCCGGCCGACCGACGCGTGCCGTACGAGGTGCGGGACGTGATCGCCCGGATCGTCGATGGCTCCGAGCTGCACGAGTTCCGGCCGCTCTACGGCTCCACCCTGGTCACCGGCTTCGCCCGCATCTGGGGCTATCCGGTGGCGATCCTGGCCAACAACGGCGTGCTGTTCTCGGAAAGCGCGCAGAAGGCGGCGCACTTCGTCGAGCTGGCCTGCCAGCGGCGCACGCCGCTGGTGTTCCTGCAGAACATTTCCGGCTTCATGGTCGGCGGCCGCTACGAGGCGGGCGGCATCGCCAAGGACGGCGCCAAGATGGTGACCGCGGTGGCGACCGCGAGTGTGCCGAAGTTCACGGTGTTGATCGGCAACAGCTTCGGCGCCGGCAACTACGGCATGTGCGGCCGCGCCTACGAGCCGCGCTTCCTGTTCTCCTGGCCGAACTCGCGGATCGGGGTGATGGGCGGCGAGCAGGCGGCGGGCGTGCTGGCGACGGTGCGCCGCGACGCCATGGAAGCGCGGGGGCAGGACTGGAGCGGCGAGGACGAGGACGCGTTCAAGGCGCCGATCCGCGAGCGCTACGAGTTCGAATCCGATCCGCGGTTCGCGACGGCGAGGCTTTGGGACGACGGGATCATCGATCCCGTGCAGACGCGCGACGTGCTCGGCCTGGCGATCTCGGCGGCGCTGAACGCGCCGATCCTGCATTCCCCGAGCTTCGGCCTGTTCCGGATGTAGGGCGGTCATGATCTCATCCCTGCTCATCGCCAACCGCGGCGAGATCGCCCGGCGCATCATCCGGACCTGCCGCCGGCTCGGCATCCGATGCATCGCGGTGTACTCCGAGGCGGACGCGGACGCACCCTATGTCGGCGAGGCCGACGAGGCGGTCGCGATCGGACCGTCGCCGGCGCGAGACAGCTACCTCGCGGTGGACCGCATCATCGAGGCCGCCCGCGCGTGCGGCGCGGACGCGGTGCATCCCGGCTACGGCTTCCTGTCGGAGAACGCGGCGTTCGCCGAGGCGGTGAGCGCCGCCGGGCTCCTCTGGGTCGGACCGCCGCCGGCGGCGATCCGTGCCATGGGGCTCAAGGACGCCGCCAAGTCGCTCATGGCCGCGGCAGGGGTGCCGACCACGCCGGGCTATCTCGGCGACGACCAGGGCGAGGCACGGCTGGCTGCGGAAGCCGGGCGCATCGGCTACCCGGTGCTCATCAAGGCGGTGGCGGGCGGCGGCGGCAAGGGAATGCGTCGGGTCGACCGGCCGGAAGAGTTCGCGGCCTCGCTCGCATCCTGCCGGCGCGAGGCCAGTGCGGCGTTCAACGACGACCGGGTGCTGATCGAGACCTGCGTGATGCAGCCGCGACACATCGAGGTGCAGGTGTTCGCGGACAGCCACGGCAACGTGGTGCACCTGTTCGAACGCGACTGCTCGTTGCAGCGCCGGCACCAGAAGGTGATCGAGGAAGCGCCGGCTCCCGGCCTGGAGCCGGCGGTGCGCGAGGCGGTGTGCGCGGCGGCGGTCAGGGCGGCGGTCGCGGTCGGCTACCGGGGCGCCGGCACGATCGAATTCATCGCGGACGCGAGCGAGGGGCTGCGGGCGGACCGGATCTGGTTCATGGAGATGAACACCCGGCTGCAGGTGGAGCATCCGGTGACGGAAGCGGTCACCGGCCAGGACCTGGTGGAGTGGCAGCTGCGCGTCGCCTCCGGCGAGCCCCTGCCGCTCGCGCAGGAGGGGCTTCGGATCGACGGCTGGGCCATGGAGGCGCGGCTCTACGCCGAGAATCCCGCCGCCGGTTTCCTGCCGTCGACCGGCGTGCTCGATCATCTCCGCCTGCCGTCCGGGCCGGTGCGGGTCGACAGCGCCGTGGAGGAAGGGTCGGTGGTCACCGCCTTCTACGACCCGATGATCGCCAAGCTGATCGTGCACGCGCCCACGCGCGGGGAAGCGGCGGCCGGACTGGCTGCCGCCTGCCGCGCCGTCGAGGTCTGGCCGGTGAAGACCAACGCCGGCTTCCTGGCCCGCACGCTGTCCCATGCCGATTTCGTCGCCGGCCGGGTCGAGACCGGGTTCATCGAGGCTCGGCTCGACGCGCTGATGCCGCCGGGCCGGCCGTCCGGACGGGTGCTGCAGACGGCCGGACGGCATCGGCTCGACCGGTCCGTCGCGGTGCCGCGCGGGTTCCGGCTGAACGCAGAGCCGCGCTTCGAGGTCTGGCTGGCGCATGGCAGCGAAACGCGACGCATCACGCTCGCGCAGGAAACGCGGCAGGCGCCGCTGCCGGTGTTCGAGCAGGATGGCGAGATCGTCGTGTTCGAGAACGGCGAGCCGTATGTCTTTCGCGATCCCGTCGCCCAGGCGGCAGCCGGCGCCGACGGGGGAAGCAACGTGGTCGTCTCGCCGATGCCGGGGCGGGTGGTGGCGGTCGCGGTGGCGGCCGGAGCCGTGGTGGCGAAGGGGGCGCCCCTGGTCGTGGTCGAGGCGATGAAGATGGAGCTGTCCCTGCAGGCGCCCTTCGCCGGCACGGTTGCCGAGGTTCCGGCCCGTGTGGGACAGCAGGTCACCGAGGGCGCAACGCTGGTCCGGCTGGAGCCGGAGGCCGACGATCATGGCCGGTAGGTATTTCGACCAGTTCGAGGTCGGCTGGAGCCTGCAGCACGCGCTGCGACGCACCGTGACCGAGACCGACAACCTGCTGATCACCGCGCTGACGCACAACCCGCAGCCGCTGCACCTGGATGCGGAGCACGCCGCCGGCACCGAGTTCGGCCGCATCGTCGTCAACGGCATCTTCACCTTCGGCCTGATGATCGGCATCTCGGTGGGTGACACCACGCTCGGCACCCTGGTGGCCAACCTCGGCTACGACGCGGTGGTGATGCCGAAGCCGGTGTTCGTGGGCGACACGCTGCGGGTCGAGACGACCGTGGTCGAGAAGCGGGACAGCCGGTCGAGGCCGGCCAACGGCATCGTGGTGTTCGAGCACCGCGCCCTGAACCAGCGCGACGAGGTCGTCTGCCGGTGCCGACGTAGCGCCCTGCTGCACAGGAGCCCGACATGAGGCTCAGGTCCTGGCTGTTCGTGCCGGGCGACGCGCCGCGGAAGCTGGACAAGGCGGACGGTGCCGGTGCCGACGTCGTCATCCTCGACCTGGAGGATTCGGTGGCGGAGGCAGGCAAGCCGGACGCGCGTCGGCTGGTCGCCGACTTCCTGTCGTCCCGGTCGGCGACGCGTCCGTCCCCGCTGTTCGTGCGGATCAATCCGCTTTCGGGCTCCCACGCGCTGGCGGATCTGGCTGCCGTGGTGCCGGCGGGTCCGGACGGGATCGTGCTGCCCAAGCCGGACGGCGCCCACGACGTGGTGCGGCTGGACCACTACCTGGCGGCGCTCGAGGCGTCGGCAGGCCTGCCGGCTGGCCGCATATGCATCCTGCCGATCGCGACCGAGACGCCGCGTGCCCTGTTCACGCTCGACAGCTACCGCGACGCCAGCGCCCGGCTCGTCGGTCTGACCTGGGGCGCCGAGGACCTGCCGGCGGCGGTGGGCGCGTCCACGAACCGCGGCGAGGACGGCGGCTACAGCGACCTGTGCCGGCTGGCCCGCACCCTGTGCCTGGCAGGAGCCTCGGCCGCCGGCCTGCCGCCGATCGAGACCGTGTATCCGGCGTTCCGCGACACGGCCGGGCTGGAAGCCTACGCGACGCGCGGCCGCCGCGACGGGTTCCGCGGCATGATGGCGATCCATCCGCAACAGGTGCCGGTGATCAACGCGATCTTCACGCCCACCGGACGGGAGCTCGATCATGCCCGGAAGGTGGTGGCGCTGTTCGAAGCCGATCCGGGCGTCGGCACCGTTGCGATCGAGGGACGGATGCTGGACCTGCCTCATCTGAAGCAGGCCAGGGCGCTGCTGGCGGCGGCCGGCGACGGAACCACGGCCCTGCCGACGGCTCCGTGAACGTTGCGCCGCCGCAACGGCCCCGCTACTTCGTGGCGACCGGGGTGAAGTCGAGGTCCTGGTAGTCGAAGCTGAAGTCGGCGGTCGGGGAGACCGGCTTCATCGTGACGTGGGACACGTGCCCGTCGAGGCCGAGCGCGAAGGTGACGAAGGCGGGCTCGATCGTCTTGTCGCTGAGGTGGGTGACGAAGCTGTCGTACTGCCAGTGGTCCAGCGATCCCGACATGCGGGGAGTGGACCGGAAGTCGATGGTGAGGTGGTCGCCGTCCCGGCCGACGACGATGTCGCCGTACCAGTTGTCCTTGTAGGTGCCGACATAGGCGTCGAGCGACTCCGAGGGGCCCACCTTCGCCGGCGCGGCCGCCCGGGTGTTGACCAGCTCGGCCGCCTTGGCCAGCCGCGACGCCCGGTAGGCCTGGAACTTCGCCGGCCAGTCCTGGTCCGGAAAGCCGAGGTAGTGGTCGAGGAGCTCGTACATCAGGCCGTACAGCACCTGGCCGTCCTCGCTGTTGATCTCGACCGCGAAGCCGACGTTCTTCTCGGGCAGGAGCACGACGATGCTCTGCGAGCCGAGCACCGCGCCGCCGTGCCACACGATCTTCGCCCCGTGGTAGTCCCGCACCTCCCAGCCGAGCGCGTAGGTGTCGAACAGCGGCGTGGTGGAGGCCAGGGAGGGCGGCCGCGGCTCGATCGGCTGCATCACCACCGGGGTCCACATCTGGTCGTGCGCGGCCTCGCTGAACAGGCGGCTTCCGGACGGGAGCCTGCCGTGCGCGAGCTGGAGCTGCAGCCACTTCGCCATGTCGGCGATGCTGACGGCCATGCCGCCGGCGGGGGCTGCGGCGCGTCCGAGCTCGTCGTGCTCGTCCAGCACCTGCTGGTCGCCCAGGCCGCGCACCGCGCCCGCGGTCCGTGCGTGCGGGATGGCGCGGTCCGGGTCCTGGAAGTGGCCCGGGCTGTCGGTGGTGGTGTCCAGCATCCCGGCCGGGACCAGCACGTGGTCGTGCACGTAGGCTTCCCAGGTCTGACCCGTCACCGCCTCGATCAGCTGCCCCACCACCATGTACAGGACGTTGTCGTAGGCGAAGCCGTAGCGGAAGCTGGTGGCGGGCTTGAGGTAGCGCAGGCGCCGGACCGCCTCCGCCCGCGACAGGCTGCCGCGGGGGACGAACATGAGGTCGCCCTCGCCGAGCCCGAGGCCACTTCGGTGCACCAGCAGGTCGCGTATGGTGATCTCCCGGGTGACCCAGGGGTCGTACATCTGGAAGCCGGGCAGGCGGTCGATCACCCGGTCGTCCCAGGAGATCCTGCCGGCATCGACCAGGGTCGCCAGCGCCGCGACGGTGAACGCCTTGCCGGTGGAGCCGGTGGCGAAGATGGTGTGTTCGTCCACCGGGTCGGGCTTGCCGAGTTCGCGCACGCCGAAACCGTGCAGGAAGGTGGTCCGGCCGTTCTCCACGATGGCGACCGACAGGCCGGGAATGCCGGCCTGGCTGCGCAGCGCCTCGACCCGGGCCTCGAAGCCGTCCGGAGGCGATGCCGCCGCGGGCAGGGCGAACCCCAGCAGGACCGGGAGCAGCGCCCAGGCGCGGTTGCGGGTACGGCTGGACGGGGAGCAGCCGAATGGGTGGGCGGTGCGCGTCATGAGAGTTCGGCCTGCAGGTCTTGCTGTTGCTGCGCGCGTTCGGCCCGGCGCAGGGCGGGATCGAGAAGCCAGAGCAGGAGGGCCGCGACGGCCGCCAGCACGGTCAGCAGCATGAAGAAGCCGGCATGGCCGGTCCTGCTCCACAGCACGCCGATCAGGCCGGCAGACAGGCTGCCGCTGAAGATGGTGAGGAACCAGGCGGCGACGGTGGTGGCGCCGAAGCCGGACGGTGCCAGCCTGGCGAACAGGCCGAGCCCGGTCGGCAGGATGAACAGCTCGCCCAGGGTCAGAAGCGCGAAGAACAGCACCAGCCACGGCCACGGCACCAGCACGGTGCCGTGCGACCAGGCCAGCACGGCCAGCAGCAGGTAGGATCCCGCGACGATGAGGGCGCCGGAGGCCATGCGGCGCGCCAGCCTCTGCTCGTGGCCGCCTTCGGTCCGGCGCCGCCAGGCGGCGAGCAGGGGCTGGGTGAAGACGATCACGAACAGGGAGTTGAGCGACTGGAACCAGGTCATCGGGATCGACAGGTGTCCGGCGCTCCGGTCGACGCTGGTGTCCATCCACAGCGCCACCGTGTTGCCGACCTGCTCGTAGGCGCTGCGGAACACGGTCACCGACAGCGCCACGGCAAGGAGCAGCAGCACGGTGCGCCGGTCGATCCGCGTGCGCTCCTTGTTGATGGTCACGCTTCTGACTGCGGCCGGCGCGTCCGGAAGGTAGCGCTGGCCGGACAGGTAGATGACGAGACCCGACAGCATGCCGATGCCGGCGACGCCGAAGCCGTAGTGCCAGCCGTAGATCTCGCCGACCGTTCCGCAGGCCACGGGGGCGAGGAAGCCGCCGACGTTCACGCCGAGGTAGTACAGGTTGTAGGCCCAGGAGCGGCGCGGATCCCCCGGCGCGTAGAGGTGGTCGATCTGGCTGGGCAGGCTCGGCAGGAACAAGCCGTTGCCGAGCGCGATCGTCACCAGCGCCGGGTAGAACAGGGGCTCGAACGTCATCATGAAGTGGCCGGCGGCCATGATGCTGCCGCCCAGGATGACCGCGCGGCGCTTGCCGAGCAGCCGGTCCGCGATCACGCCGCCCAGGATCGGGGTGAAGTAGGCGCAGGCGGTGTAGGCGCCGTAGACGACCGACGCGGTGCCCTGCCCCAGCATGAGCTGCTTGGTCATGTAGTAGACCAGCAGCGCGCGCATGCCGTAGTACGAGAACTGTTCCCACATGTTGGTCAGGAACAGGATCGTCAGCCCGCGCGGCTGGCCGAACCAGGGCGAGGCCTCCTTCATCGGGGCGCTGCCGAGCCCCAGACCTCCGGACCGGCCCAGATGTTCCCGTCCTGGTAGACGACCGACGGCGCGCGGTCCGCGGTCAGGAAGGTGGGGCCGTCGAGGTCGACCACGTCGCAGAGCTGCCCCAGGACGAAGGCCGGCGCCATCGCCAGGCTGGTGCCGATCATGTTGCCGACCATCACGCCCAGGCCGAGCCGGCGCGCTTCCGCCGCCATCATGAGCGCCTCGGTCAGGCCGCCGCACTTGTCGAGCTTGATGTTGACCACGTCGAAGCGGCCGGCGGCGGTGGCCAGGTCGGGGAGCGACAGGATGCTCTCGTCGCCGGCGATCGGCACCATGGAGCGGTAGCCGTCCAGCGCCGCTTCCCGGCCGCGCGGGAGCGGCTGCTCCAGCAGCGACACGCGCTGGGCGTGCAGGGCCGCGACCAGCGGACCAAGGTCGTCCGGCGCGAAGCCCTGGTTGCCGTCGACGCCGAGCCAGGCGTCGGGCCGGGCCTGCCGGATCGCCTCGACCCGCGCGATGTCCAAGGCGAGCTCGCCGGTGAGCTTGACCTTGATCGCGCGGGCCTCCGCATAGCCGCGCGCGCCGTCCGCCATGATTTCGGGCCGGTCGGCGCCCAGGGTGAAGGTGGTGCGGACCGGGTGCGGCGCGTCCAGCCCGGCCAGGGTCCAGACCGGCACATCGGCGCGTGCGGCGTCCAGCTCCCACAGCGCGCAGTCGACGGCGTTGCGGGCACCTCCGGGCGGCATGACCGTCCGCAGTTCCTCGCGGGTGAGGCCCTGCTCGATTGCGGGCCTGGCGGTGCGCAGGTCCTCCAGCATGTGCCGGAGGTCGTCGCCGAGGTAGTAGACGCCTGCGCCCTCGCCGCGTCCCCTGTGCGCGCCATCGGTCAGGGTGACCACCACCACGTCGGCGCTCTCGAACACGTGGCCCGAGATCCGGAACGGCTGCGCCAGGCGGAGCTGCTCGGCCGACACGTCGAGCGTGAGGCGGGCCATCAGTAGTGCACGGTCATGGACAGCAGGCTGAACGTCCACGCGACGTAGAGGACCAGCAGCGACGACAGCAGCATCAGCACGCTCCAGGTCCTGCCGGTCCAGCGGCGGGGGGTGCTCCAGGCCAGGACGGCGTTCCAGCCGGTGACCAGCACGGCCAGGACGAAGACCACCAGGCTGGACACCTGCAGCACCCAGAGCATCGGATCCGACCTGCCGGTCAGGGCGTTGGTGTCCGCGAGCATGCGGGACACTGTCATCGCCCAGCCGACGAGGACCGCCAGGGTCAGCCCGGCGAACAGACGCGACAGGCGGTAGGCGCGACGCGACGGGCCGATCACGGGCAGGGCCACCCGGTAGTGCCTGCGGACCAGCCAGCTCGACGGCCAGTACAGCAGGCTGAGCAGCAGGACGGCGAGGGCCGCGATCAGCGACGGCAGGATCCAGCCGGCGGACTGGCTGGCCGGCACGCGCTCCAGGACCTCGAACGGCGAGGCGAAGTCCCAGCTCCAGCGCTCGACCTTGCCGTCCACCAGCTTGGCCGCGAGCCGGTCGTGGCCGTCGGCGTCGCGCCAGACGAAGGGCGCGATCTCCACCCAGTGCTTGATCGCGCCGCTGGGGGTGGTGATGCTGGGCACCACCAGGTCGCCGGACGATCCCACGGAGATCGCGACCTGTCCGAGCAGGTTCAGGCTGGCCAGAAAGGTGCCCGCCGACCTGCGGCTGGCCTGCCAGCGCCCCACCATCATGCGGGCGTGCCCGGCCGCCACGTCCGGCGCGACCCGGCCATCCTGCCCGGTCGCCGGGAAGTAGCGGTCGGCGAAGTCGTGGAACAGCGCAACACGCAGCGCCTGCACCGCCGCGTCCTTGCCGGGGCTGTTAAACGAGGCGTACAGCCCGACGCCGTCCCTGGTGAACAGGTGCAGGATGGTGTGGAAGGCCTCGATGTCGCCGAGATGGCCGATCACCTCGTGGCCGTTGACGTTGGTCTCGAAGAAGCCGAGCTCCATCCGGTTGAGCGGCGGGATCAGAGACATGGGGTTGACCCGGGCGAGCGGGCTGTCGTGCATCGTCTGCGCGGTGGCGGGGTCGAGGATCCGCTTGCCGTCCAGCTCCCCGTCCTGGAGGTGCGCGATCATGAAGCGGGCCATGTCGCTGGCGGTGGTCGACAGCGAGCCGGCCGGGAACGGGCCGATGAACTCGAACGGCTTCGGCGGCTCCGACGCGCGGCGGTATCCGAGCGACATCTGCGGCAGGAGCCTGGCCGGAAGCGGCTGCCGGAAGGTCGAGTCGTGCATGCCAAGCGGGGCGAAGATCTGCTGCTCGACGTAGTCGTCGAACGGCATGCCGGAGACGCGCTGCACGATGTAGCCGGCGAGCGCCGTCGCCCAATTCGAGTAGGCCGGCGTCGTGCCGGGCGCGAAGATCTGCTCGGGGGTCCACGCCTTCAGGAACGTTCCCAACGGCTGCAGATTGTCCTGGTTGTAGAACGAGATGTCCTTGGCCCGCTCGGCGAAGCCGGCGGTGTGCGTCATGATCTCCCGCAGCGTGATCGGCTGGCCGTGGAAGGACGGAATGCGGAAGTCGAGGTAGGTGTTGACGTCCTGGTCGAGATCCAGCTTGTGCTGACCGACGAGCTGCATGACCGCGGTCCAGGTGACGAGCTTGGACACCGAGCCGGGCCGGAACAGGGTGCGGTCGGGATCCACCGGGACGTGCCTGGCGACGTCGGCATAGCCGTAGCCGCGTTCGGTCAGGATGTGTCCGTCCTTGACCACCGCGACCTCCGCGCCCGCGATGTCGGCGACCCGCAGCGCGAACGGCATGTAGCCGTCCAGCCAGGTGTCGAGATCGGCCTTGGACAGGACGTGCGTGCCGGACGGTTCCGGCGCGACCCCACCCGCTGCCGACGCGGGCGCCGGCGACAGCGCCGGGACGACCGGCGTCGGCGCGCTCGGCGGAGCCAGCTTGTCGGCCGTGGGCCCGGGCGCTGCCGCCGCAAGCCAGACAAGGGACAGGAGAAGGAGTATCCGTCGCAAGTCCATCAGCTGCTCCGATGCGTCACGGGAATCGCTCGTCGTCTCCCCGACCATCCGGAGACCGCCCTTGTGAGGATAACGTTATCCCAATCGGAGAAGTAGTCAATCAATTCGAGACGGCGCGGCAACAACGTCCGCCTGTCCGGGCGCTTGCCGTCGCCGTCGGCTCCGCCTTTATTTTTTCACAACGAAATCAACAGTTTGTCACAAGGCAAATATCCCGGACAGGATTGTTGCTGCTTGAAACCGTTCCAAGGTTGTATGCCTCCGTGCAACCTGCCTGACAAGGAGTGCCGGTGTTCCGGATACAAACAAGATGAGCCCTGCTCCCGCGCCCACCCTCGGCTCGCTGATGCGGGCCTTGAGGAACCGTCACGGATTGACGCTCAAGCAGATGAGCACGATCACGGGCATCCCGTTCTCGACCCTGGCAAAGGTCGAGCACGACCGGCTCACCCTGACCTATGACAAGCTGCAGTTGATCAGCGACCGGCTCAACGTGCGCATGGCGGACCTGTTTGCCGAGCCGGAAGGGTCAGCCCCCGTGGTCGCGAACAGCCGTCGCAGCGTCGCCACCCTGTCCACCGCATTGTCCGTGGCGACGCCGAACTACGACTACTTCTACCTTTCGCCAGAGCTGCGGCAGAAGGACATGATCCCGATCGTTTCGCGGGTGAAGGCGCGCTCTCTTGCCGAGTTCGGCGACATGATCAGGCATGACGGCCAGGAGTTCCTCTACGTCCTCGAAGGCCGGATCGACGTCCATACGGAGTTCTACGACCCAGCGACGCTGTCAGTCGGCGAGTCCATCTACATAGACAGCCGGATGGGGCACGCCTACGTCCTGTCGGCGGGATGCGACGACGCGTTGGCGCTCTGCGTGTGCTCGACGACCCAGGAAGAGCTGCTGGACAACGCATCGCGCCAGGCAACGGACGCGCCGACGCCTCCAGCGCCAGCCGGAAGGCAGAAAAGGACGCGGCGCTAGCGCACGGCCCACCGGCTTTCCCGGAGCAGGAGGGAGTCCTTCGCGTTCTCCCGGACACCAGGATCCCGCAGCGCCTTGCTGCCGGTCGGCTGCCGGGGCCCGACAGCCCGTCACCCGTCCTGGACGAGGTCGCCATGGGCTGCTTCCAGCGCAACGAATCAAGTTGACGTTATCCCGTCCGGGATAATAGCGTCTTGAAAAGGAAGTGGGCAGCCCCGGAGTGGGCGATTTGGGGACACCATGCGATCGTCATGTTCCGCTTCACGCGTCGCCGCTGCCGCATTGTCGTTGATCGTGACGCCGGCGGTGGCGCAGACCCCGCCCTCCCAGACGACGGCGGCCTCCAACAGCGTGGCGCCTCCCGCGGCACCCCCCAGCAAGCCGGTCGAGAAGGCCCGGAACGAGGGCGGCATCGAGGCGATCGTCGTAACCGCGAACAAGCGGCGCGAGCTGCAACGCAACGTCGCGAACAGCGTCACGGCGATCTCGGGCCAGGAGCTCGACCGCAAGCAGGAAGTCAGGCTGCAGGACCTGGTGTCGCAGGTACCCGGGCTGTCGCTTGAAGCAGACGACAAGACTGCCGTCCGCATCGTGCTTCGCGGTCTGAACGCCGGCGGCGCCGGCACCACGGCCGGATCCGTGCTCGACGACGTGCCGCTCAACCCGGCCGGCGCGCAGAACAACGCCGCCGTCAACACCCCCAACCTCGATACCTACGACCTGCAAAGGATCGAGGTGCTGCGGGGGCCGCAGAGCACGCTGTACGGTGCGACGGCGGAAGGCGGCCTCATCAAGTACGTGACCAACATCCCGGACGTCACCAAGTACTCCGGCGCGGTGGAAACCGGCGTCGACGGAGCGACCGCCGGGAGCATCGGCGGGTCGACCAAGGGCTTCGTGAACGTCCCGTTCTGGGACGGCAAGGCGGCCATCCGCCTGAGCGCCTGGAACGAGTGGATCCCCGGCTACATAGACAATCCCGACACCGGGAAGAGCAACACCAACACTGCCCAGCAGTATGGCTGGCGGGCATCGATCCTGGTGCAGCCGACCCCTGACCTGACCGTGCGCCTCACTGCCGAGCGGCAGACGCTGCTGAGCGACAACGCCGATTTTGTCCAAGTGGTCGGCGCGGCCCTGACGCCGCAAACGCCGCCTGCGAACCAACTCGACCTCCTGGACGGCCTGCGCAACGCGACCGTGCTGCCGAACACGAGCCAGAACGAATCGGCCGTCTATTATGCCAACGTCGATTACGACCTGCACTGGGCCAATCTGACCTCCATCACCAGCTACGCCTACAACAACTTCACGAACTTCTCCGATGCCACCAATACCAACGTTGCGGCAGGTTTGACCTACGGAGAGTATCTCGGGAGCTCGTACGGCGTCGGTCCCGGCGTCATCGACGAGCGCCAGAACTCCAACACCGACAAGTTCAACCAGGAAGTGAGACTGTCGTCCCAGCCGGGATCGACCCTGTTCGGGCACGGCTTCGACTGGCTCGGCGGCGCCTTCTACACCCACGAGACCGTGGCGTTCCTGCAGTTCCTGGACACCCGCGCCGCGTCCCAGCCCGGCACGGTCCTGTCGCCCCCGACCGGCGGCCTGGACCTGTTCGGCCAGCTTTCGGAATGGGCGGTGTTCGGGCAGGTGGACTACCACTTCCTGCCGTCGTTCGACGTGGCGCTGGGCGGACGCTTCGAGGGCACCTCGCAGCATTCGCAGACCAGCCAGTTCTGCTGCATCCTGTACGGGCCAAGCAGCGTCACACCCACGCTCACCTCGAACGACCACGACGCGCTGTACTCGATCGCGCCGCGCTGGCGCCTGAACGACAACACCATGATCTACGGCCGCCTCGCGACCGGCTACCGCCCCGGCGGCCCCAACATCGCGGTGGCCGGCATCACCAGCATCCCGTCCTATGGCCCGGACAGGACGGTGAACTACGAGGTCGGGGTACGCCAGGACCTGTTCAACAAGACGGTCGCGGTCGACATCACCGGCTACTACATCGACTGGCTGAACGTGCAGGTGCCCTCGATCGTGGACACCGCGGATGGTCCCTTCACCCTGAACGGCAACGCGGCCAGCGCAGTCAGCAAGGGGGTGGAGTGGAGCATCAACTGGGTGCCGCTGCGCGGCCTCACCCTGAGCGCCGTCGGCGACTACACCGACACCCGCCTGACGGCGGACGCACCCGGCATCGGCGGCGCGGAAGGCGACTTCCTGCCCTACGTGCCCAACATCAGCGCGAGCGTGACGGCGGAGTACAGGTGGCGGGTGTACCGCGACTACAACGCCTACGTGTCCGGCACCTGGAGCTTCGTCGGCGAGCGCTACACCGGCTTCTCCCCGACCACGGCGGTCGCGGAGTCGCACGTCCTGCTGCCCAGCTACAACACCGGCGCCATCCGCGGCGGAGTCGAGAACAAGCGCTACAGCCTGGAAGCCTTCATCACCAACATCAGCGACGAGCGCGGCATCACCTTCTACAGCAACAGCGGCGGCGCCGGGGAGACCGGGCAGGCGGCGTTCATCCAGCCGCGGACGATCGGCCTGGTCGGCCGCGTCAAGTTCTAGGGCTGCAACCGCGGATGGACGGGTCCGTCGCACATGGCAACTGAGATGCGGTCGGATGTCGCGGTGCTCGACCTCCCGAGGCCCTATCTCCTGTTCCTGGGCGATGTCCGCGAGGCGGGATTCGCCAAGACCGCGTTCGGGCTGCGTGACTGGGCGCCGGAACTCTGCATCGGCGAGTTCGCGCTGCCTGGAAGCACCGTAAGCATCGGCCTGCCCGCGTTGTCGCCTGCCGAGGCCTACGCAAAGGGAGCGCGGTCCCTGGTCATCGGCGTTGCGAACTATGGCGGGATCATCCTGCCCGGCTGGGTGGACGCGCTGGTCGATGCGCTTGCCAACGGCCTCCACATCATCAGCGGAATGCACGGCCCGCTGCACAGGATCGCGGCGCTGCGGGAAGCGGCGGCGCTGCATGGCCGCCGTCTGATCGACGTGCGTGTCCCGCCAGCCAACATTCCGATGGCGACCGGGCGCAAACGCACCGGCCGACGGCTCCTGACGGTGGGCACCGATTGTGCCCTCGGCAAGAAGTACACCGCGCTGGCCTTGTCGCGCGCACTGACGGCGCGTGGGCTAAATGCGGAGTTTCGTGCCACCGGCCAGACCGGGATCATGATCGCCGGCCGAGGCATCCCGATGGATGCCGTGGTGGCGGACTTCGAGGCCGGTGCCGCGGAACTGCTCAGCCCGGATGCCGCGCCGGACCATTGGGACATCATCGAAGGCCAGGGATCGTTGTTTCATCCGGCGTTCGCCGCCGTTTCGCTGGGCCTGTTGCATGGCAGCCAACCGGACCTGTTCGTGGTCTGCCACCAGCCCGGTCGCATGACCGTCAGCGGGCTTCCGGACTATGCCCTGCCGAGCCTCGGGGAAACGATCGATCTGACGCTCCGCCTGGGCCGGCGCACCAACCCGTCCATCCGTTGCGCAGGCATCAGCCTCAACACGGCCCATCTGGACGACGTCGAACGGCAACGGGTGCTGAAGGAGGCCTCGGCAAGGACGGGTCTTCCCACGGCGGATCCGATGCGGCCAGGCCCTGCGTTCGAGGCGCTGGTGGATTCCTGCCTCCGTACCAGCTGACGACGCGCTCCTTCCGTCAATCAGGACGCGAAGACGCCCGCGGCAGACTGCGGGAGGCACCGTCGGTAGTGATTCGCGAGGTGGCAGCGCCACCCGCTTGTTTTTGCGGGAGGATTGCATCGCCCATGCTTGCAGGTCGTGTCGCGGTGAGCCCTGACCTTCAGCGCGTCAACCTGCCTGGCGATGACTTTGCCAGCTTCCGGCGCGCTCGCCCTTGTCAAGAGCACCGCGGGAATGAAGCCATAGGCGGAGCGCTTCGATCGCCCGCAAGGTGGCACGCAGCGTTGTCGACGGCGGTGCGGCCGATGGGACGGGCTGCTGCGCGACCACGGCACCGGACGGTGAGGCGGGGTCGGCGACCATCTTCACCACGTCCCGGCTGCCAGCCAAGCCGTAGGTGCGTATGCCGCCGCGATTTGCCGCCGCCATGGCCTGCGCAGCACCCACCTGCTGCACGTCCCAGGCCGATCACGCCGCCGACACCATGAATGCCTACGCCCTGATCAAGACGGTCCACATCATCAGCTCGACAGTGCTGTCCGGACTGGGTGCCGGGACGGCCTTCCACATGCGTGGCACCTAACTTCGAGGCGACGGTCGCGCCATCGCGTCGACCGGCTGTTCACCGCCACCTCCGGCATCGTTCAACCTGTTTCGGGCGTCGCACCTACCTGGATGACGGGCTACTCGTTGCCGTCGCCCTGGCTGGTGGTGACATACCTGCTCCACATCCTAGCCGGCGCGTGCTGGATCCCGGTGTGGCGCTGCAGATGCGTATGGAAGGCCTGGCAAGGCCGCCATGACGTCCGGAGCTTTGACACTCCCGGAAGCCTGCCACCGGGCGTTCCGCGCCTGGTTCCGGTTCATGGTGGCAAAGCCAGCCCTTTGGTAGGTTGGCCGATCGGTGCCCGGTCCGCGTTCAGGTGGCCGACGCTGCGGTCCGGAAGCCCTGCGGCAGTTGCACGTCGCTCCCGAACCTTGCCGCCGAAGGCAAAGGTCCGGCCGGCGGTGAACACGGTCCTTCTGCGCCCAAGGCGACGGCCTCCCGCATCAACCGTTGCGTTGACCGGTCACGGCTGCCGCCACCTGGATGCGTGCCGCCGCGTCGGGGAACAGGCGCAACGCGTTGCGGCCGATGCTGTCGATCTGCCCAGGCGTCAGTCCCCCGAAGGACAGAAGCGCCTCGATGTTGGCGTTCATCGTGTCGTCGGAGGTGCAGGGCACGCCGCAATCGGAGCCGTACACGATCCGGTCCGGCGTGGTCATGGTCAGCGCCGCCGCCAGCCCGCTCGGCATGGTCGCGGCAGTGTCCAGGAACAGTCGGCGCAGGTGCTCGCGCATCTCCCCGCTCGTCACACGGTTCGGGTTCGGGATCCAGGGCTGGTCGCCCAGCAGGAACAGCCGGCCGGACAGGGCCGGCAACGCCCCGCCGCAATGGGCGACCACCAGCGTCACGTCGGGATGACGACGAAAGGTGCCAGCATAGAGCATGTCGGTGAGCGTTCGCGCCGTCTCGAAGGCGACGTCGATCACCACGCGAGGGCGTCCCAGGACGCCGGGCCCGTAGGCGTCGGGATGCGCGAACACCACCGCGCGCCTGCGGTTCAGCTCGGCCCAGACCGGCTCAAGCCGCGGGTCGCTCAGGTAGACGTCGTTGTAGAGGCAGGTCACCGCGAAGCCGTCGGCGCCCAGCCCGTCGGCGGCACGGATGATTTCCGCCAGCGCCGCGTCCGGGTCGTCGGTGGGCAGGGCGGCCAGCATCCCGAACCGGGACGGGTGGCGGCGCACCAGCGACGCGGCGTAGTCGTTGGAGGCCCTCAGCGCGTCCAGGTCCTTCGGGACGTTGCTCAGCATCTGCATCTGGATGCCGGTGCGGTCCATGGAGGCGAGCGTGACGTCCGCATCCCACACGGGCGGAGCGTCGCTGCACCAGCACGCCGCCTTCATCGCGTTCCACCGTTCCTCACGTCGTTCCGCGGTTTCTGGCGGGTAGAAATGGGCGTGAACGTCGATCCAATGATCCACCAGCATTGCCGGGCTCCTGGAAAGGCTGTGTTGTTCCGTGGGTCGCGCCATATGCCACAAGCGGCTGTTCTCCACCACCTGCAGCGCAAGAGCGGGTTGACCACCGGGTTCGACCAGGAGTGGAGCGATCGTGTCGCAGAACCTCGATCCGCTCGAACGCCCTGCCCGCCGTGACCGGAGGCAGTGGTGCAACGAAACGCCGCCGCAGGCGTGTAGGGGAGTGTGACGCGATCGACGGTGCTGCGCAGTTGAAGGGCGTGCCCTGGAACGAGGGTGCCGGTGACACCTCGTCCGGCACGATCCGCAATGCCGCGCAACGGCTTGACTGTCCCGTTGGGCGAGGTCGAGAAGCGTGCCCGCGCGCTGTTCGAACAGGAAGAAGCGGCCCTGGCGGCATCGTGCGCCTCAACCCGGGGACGAACCGGACCGCGAGGTGGTCCGGACGGTCCTCCGCTGAAGCACTGGACGCTGATCGATAACCGGGATTACCGGCATCGTTGGCGGAAGGCCAGCGGCGGTCGCCTTGACCACATACGGCGGCAGCGGATCCGGCTGGATGATGAAGGCTTGTTTTCCTGACAGACACCTTCCGCAGGGTGGCCCGACAGCAGGCGGCGTCGCCACCTGGATGCGCGTGGCGATGACAGCACGTGCGACGTGATCGGGCGCAAGTCGATCGGCTGAGCCGCGCCCGGGAGCGACTGCCGTCTCGGGCAACCTGCGCCGGGACGTCAGGCTGCTTTGCAAGGACGAGTGGACTGGGCCGTCGGCAGGTTGGCTTGGGCGGCGGTTCCTGGTCGCGGCCGTGTGGCCGCCTTCAGGCGAGCATCGGGCCCGGGTGCACGGCCGTGCACGGGAGCTGATCCTCCATGCTCGAGCTCCTGCTCGATGCGCATGGAGTTGCCGTGCGGCTGAAAGGACGCGCACGCTGCGCGCGGGATGCGAAGGATGGCACGCTGCGCCGTCACGGAAGGAACGGGCCGGTGAGCGAGGCCACGATGGAGTTCAGTGCAACGCAGCGGAGCGGCGACGGCGACGGCGCACCCGGAGCGACGGCGGCCTTCCCATACGACCGCATGACCGTGGAGCGCTTCCGGGACGCGTTCCCTCGCGCCCGGTGGCGCGACGACCTCCGAGCCTGGTTCGTGCCGGGCACCACGGCGGAGCGGCGCCTGACGGCGTGGGCGGCCCGGGATTGGTCGGGCGTGCTGGCCTTCGCCGATCAGCGCGGCCGCGACGCCTTCGCGTTCGAGCCGATCACCAGCCCCTACCTGGAGGCCGCCGACGACCTTGCGGTCCGCACACCGTATTCGCGGGCCGTCATCGCCGAGCTGCGGACGGTGCCCTGGGCCCGGTGGGACCCGGCCGCGAAGGCGTGGCGCGTGCCGTTCCGATCCTATGAGGAGCTGCGTCGGCGCTGGCCCGCCATCGAGGAGGCCGCGCGCCTGGCCGAGCCCGAGGAGCGGCGGAAACGGAAGGAAAGCCGCCAAGCCTCGTCGGAGCAGGGGGACAGGCGGGCCGAAGCCGCCGAGCGCCGGCGACACCGCTACCCCGTGCCGGAGGATGCGCTGCCGCCACCCGGCCGCGTGCTGATGACCCACGCGGGACCCGTCGTGTTCGAGGCGGTCACCGGCGAGCTCGTCGAGGCCGCCATCGCCGCCCGCTTCTATCCCGGTGTCGTTCCCGGGCCGGCGGCGCTGATCTGGGCGGGATGGCGCAGACCGAGCCATGCCGAACTGGTCCGGACCTGGCCCGCGCGGGTGGCACCCGGCGCGGCCGAGCTGGCGCGCGGCTGGTGGCAGCCGACGATCGAGGTGCTGCGGGAGGAGCGCCGCCGGGCGGCCTCCCTGGAGCGAGCGCAGACGGCCCGTCGAACCGAGGCGCGGTGAATGCTCATCCTCCGGGGCAGCAGCGGTCGGGTCGTGCTGGCCGCGGCTTCGGGTACGCGGGAGCGGACGCCACCAACGGGATCCGACCGTTATCCGACTCCTCGCCCCCGCCTCCCGCTCGACCATGGAAGAAGGCCGGGCGTCGCGTCGGGAAGAGGCAGGCGCGTCCGGTCTGCGATCCACGTCACGCTCCACAAGGTCAGCCACCGGTCGGACATCGGCGGCTGATCGGGAATGCTGCGCGGCAGCCGCGGTTGAATGATCCACCCCTTTGGGATGGCTGTGGGATCGGTCCAGGAGGCGGCAGCCAGCCGAGCCGCTCGCGGGTTCATGTACCTGATGCCGGCAGGTCGAGCTCGGCAAATGAGGTGAGCCATCCCAGATGGTCTGCTGCCTCCTTTGGCGGCAGCGACACCACCGGAACGCGCAGGCCGGCGCCCATCGCCTCGGCGATCCTGCGCACGGGCAGGTCCTTCTCGGCAACCGTGCGGTGTCGGATACAGCCGTACAACGTCGAGGACGTGCGCCACCGGCCAACAGTTGGTGCCGACCTGGGCCGACAGGCCCTTGTCGCCACGGCTGGCGTGATGGGCTCCTGCTTCCACGATGGCGTGGATCTTTTCGGTCAAGCGCGGTGATACAAGGACGGACCGATGTCGGATGACTCCCCCGACTGATCGTCCGGGAAAGGACCTCAAGCCGGTGCGGCTGCGCACGAACCTGCGCGACGGTCTTCTCGTTGTCGGGATCTGCCTCGTGGAGCTGGCGCTGTTCCTCCTGATGGGTGGCAGGCGTCCGGACATGCCGAACGCGATGCCCCAGCCGAGCTTCTGGTGGAAGCTGACCAGCCTGGGGCTGATCGCGATGATCAGCGGGACCGCCGCGTCGGAGGACACGCCGGGTGGTGGCGATCGTCGTCGCCTGCCTGGCGATCGGGCAGGGGATTTGACGCCGGCCGTGCCGGCCGGATGTCGCTGGACGCCCGGCTCGACCGCAGACACGGCGTGCAGTGCCTTTGCAAGATGCTGCTGCTGGCACTGCCGGGCACGATGGGGCTGGCGGTGCTCATGCAGCGCGGGGCACTGACTGATCGGCGCGGCACCGCCTGGAGCGTCGGGGGCGCCGCGGCGGCTTGAGGCATACTCGTGTTCGCCCGCCTATCCGATGACCCGCTCTACATCGCCCTCCGGTACATGGCTGCCTGCCTGTCCACAGCCGTCTGCTCGCGCCTGCTGCTGCCGGTACCGACCCGCTGGTAGAGGACCAGGCTCAGGGCCCACTCCCTGTCAGGTTGGCGCCTTTGCTGCCGAGCAGGTTGCGCGTGTCGATGCAGCCCTCATTGCGGCCTGCCCATGAACTTGCGTCCGAACGATGTTGCTCAACTTGATGCCTAAGCGGAAGACGCCAGGCGGGTTTAGTGATCTATGGTTCAATCCGATTACGAACAACAACGATTTTTCGGAGAGCCGAACGGCGTGATCACTTCCGGAACGAGATCAGGAGGCGTGCTTCCACATCATGCGGGGGCGGTCCGATGCAGCATCCCTTGAGCTCGATCCTTGCCCATCTGCAGAGTGGGCCGTCCCGTACCTGGTCGATCATCCTGACGCTGTTCGGCGATGCCATCGTTCCGCGCGGCGGATCCGTCTGGCTGGGAACGATCCTGTCGGTCACCGACGGCATGGCGATCGGCCCGGGCGTGGTGCGGACCGCCATGTCGCGGCTGACCGCCGATGGCTGGCTCGTGCGCACCCGGTCCGGCCGCAACAGCTACTACCGTTTGTCGGACCGCGGCAGCGCCACGTTCGCGGAGGCCGAGCTGCGGATCTACGGACGGCCGGATACCGAGATCGCCAGCAGGCTCCGCCTCGCTCTTCCCTCCACGCTGCCGGAAGACGACGGCTTCCGGGCCCGGATGCAGGAGCAGGGCTTCGTTCAGCTGTCGCCGGGCGCCTGGCTCGGACCCGAACCCGGACTCGTGCGGGATCGATCCGCTTCGGAAAATCCGGCGGCCCAGTTCCTGACGCTGCACGGGGCGGTGGAAGGGCTGCGGCTTCTGGTGGCGCGCAACTGGCCGCTCGACCGGATCGCGCAGACCTACGAGCGCTTCCTGACCGTGTTCCGGCCGCTGGCCGGGTGGCTCGATGCGGGGCAGGCGCTGCCGGAGCGCGAGGCGATCGTCGCGCGCACCCTGCTGATCCACGAGTTCCGACGGGTCGTGCTGCGTGACCCGCATCTTCCCGACACGCTGCTGCCGGAGCGCTGGCCGGGTCACGAGGCGCATGGCCTGTGCGCGCGGATCTACCACGCGGTTCTTCCGGCCGCGGAGCGATGGCTGGATGCGCATGGCCTGGATCGGGATGGTCTCCTGCCGCCGCCGGGTCCCGCCCTGTTCCATCGCCTGTCCCCGGAGGCGCCCTCGCGCTGGAGTCGTGTTACCGATTCTTCTTGACCGCGATAGGATTGGTAATACATTAGGCGGACAGATTGGCGAGGGTTGCCCCATGTACACCCAGGCGCTCAACGACAGGCCCGCCGCCGCCGCGGTGGAGGACGCCGACCAGGCCGAGCGGTTCCAGGCGCGGATCGATGCGGAGGACCGCATCGAGGCGAACGACTGGATGCCGGAGGCCTATCGCAGGACCCTGGTGCGGCAGATCAGCCAGCACGCCCATTCCGAGATCATCGGCCAGCTTCCGGAGGGCAACTGGATCACCCGGGCGCCGTCGCTGCGTCGCAAGGCAGCGCTGCTCGCCAAGGTGCAGGACGAGTGCGGCCACGGCCTTTATCTGTATGCCGCCGCGGAAACGCTGGACGCGTCGCGCGAGGAGCTGATGGACCAGCTGATGGAGGGCCGGGCGAGGTACTCCTCCATCTTCAACTATCCCGCCACGACGTGGGCCGACATCGGCGCCATTGGCTGGCTCGTCGACGGGGCGGCGATCATGAACCAGATCCCGCTCTGCCGCTGCTCCTATGGTCCCTACGCACGCGCCATGATCCGCGTCTGCAAGGAGGAAAGCTTCCACCAGCGCCAGGGCTTCGAGATCATGATGACCCTGTGCAACGGCACCGTTGCGCAGAAGGCGATGGCGCAGGACGCGCTGAACCGCTGGTGGTGGCCGTGCCTGATGATGTTCGGGCCGCCGGACGGCGCCAGCCAGCACTCGGACCAGTCCACCCGGTGGAAGATCAAGCGCTTCAGCAATGACGCGCTGCGCCAGAAGTTCGTGGACGCGACCGTGCCGCAGGCGGAGTATCTCGGCCTGACCCTGCCGGACCCGGCGCTGGCGTTCGACGCGGCCACGGGCCACTGGACCCATGGCGAGATCGACTGGGACGAGTTCAAGCAGGTCCTGGCCGGCAACGGCCCGTGCAACCGCGACCGGATCGAGGCGCGTCGCGCTGCGCACGAGAACGGCGAATGGGTCCGCGCGGCAGCGGCCGCGTTCGCCGCCAAGCAGTCGCAGCGCCAGGCCGCCTGATGGCGTCGGGGCGGAGGCAGTCCTTCCGCGCGGCGAGCCGAGCCTCGGCGTCGGGACACATGCGGAGCCGGCCGGGCCGTGCCCGACACAGGAGCCCGGGATGACACCGACCCCGACCGTGCCGCTCTGGGAGGTCTTCATCCGCAGCCGGGCCGGCCTGTCGCACAAGCATGTCGGCTCGCTGCACGCCGCGGACGCGGTCCTGGCGCTCCAGGCCGCACGCGACGTCTTCACGCGCCGCGGGGAGGGCCTTTCGCTGTGGGTGGTGCCGTCCAGCGCGATCGTCGCGTCCGATCCGCAGGAAAAGGGGATGATGTTCGAGCCGACCGCCTCGAAGCCGTATCGTCATCCGACCTTCTACGAGGTTCCCGACGAGGTCGGGCACATGTGAACCGATATGGCCGGCGGGCCCGGCCTCCGGCGGTTCTTCGAGGATGAGAACATGGCAACGAACACCATCACGGTGTCGGAAACGCCCCTGGTCCTTTACGCGCTGCGTCGCGCGGACGATTCGCTGATCCTTGGCCACCGGCTGTCGGAATGGTGCGGCCACGCGCCGACGCTGGAAGAGGACATGGCGCTGGCCAACATCGGCCTCGACCTGATCGGCCAGGCGCGCTCGCTCTACGGCTATGCGGCGGAGGTCGAGCCGCGGGAGGATGGCCGGAGCGCCAACGACGAGGACGGCTACGCGTATTTCCGCGACGCCGGCCAGTACCGGAACCTGCTGTTGTGCGAGCAGCCGAACCGCGACTTCGCCTGCACCATGGTGAGACAGTTCTTCTATTCCGCCTTTACCGATCCATACTGGCGCGCGATGACGTCCTCGTCGGATCCGACGCTGGCGGCGGTGGCCGCCAAGTCGGAGAAGGAAAGCGCCTACCACCTCCGCCATGCCGCCGAATGGCTGATCCGGCTCGGCGACGGCACTGAGGAAAGCCACGCCAGGACGCAACGGGCGGTCGATGCCCTGTGGTCCTTCACCGGCGAACTCTTCGACGCGGACGACGCCGAGGACTCCCTCGTCGCGGACCGGCTGGTGGTGCATCCGTCCGCCTTCCGCGACATCTGGTCGGACACGGTGGATGTCGGCTTCGCCAGGGCCGGGCTGCGCCGACCCGACGGAGCATGGATGCAGCGCGGCGGGCGCGGCGGGCGTCATTCCGAGCATCTCGGGCCGCTGCTGGCGGAGATGCAGCACCTGCAGCGGTCCCACCCCGGAGCACGCTGGTGAGCATGGGCGCGGACCTGGAGCTGCGCGCGCGGGTCGTCGAGGTGCTGCAGGACGTGGTCGATCCCGAGATCCCGGTGCTGTCGATCGGCGACCTCGGCGTGCTCCGCGACGTCACGGTGCGCGACGGGACCGTCGAGGTCGCGATCACGCCGACCTATTCCGGCTGCCCCGCCATGGACATGATCACCCTGGAGATCGAGATCGCGCTGGCGAGAAGCGGGATCGGGAACGCCCGGGTCCGCACCGTGCTGTCGCCGGCCTGGACCACCGACTGGATGACCGAGGAAGGCCGGCGCAAGCTCAAGGAATACGGCGTGGCGCCCCCGGTCGTCGGCGCCGGACGCCGGGCGCTGTTCGGCAAGGACGAGGTCGACTGCCCGCGCTGCGGGTCGGGCGATACCGGCCTCATCGCCGAGTTCGGCTCGACGTCGTGCAAGGCCCTTTGGCGCTGCCACAGCTGCCGGGAGCCGTTCGACTACTTCAAGTGTCACTGAAAGCGGCCAAGAATCTGGGAAAGCAGCGGTGATGTCGGCAACTTCGAGCGGAACGAGGCACCCGTCCCTCCCGCGCTTCCACCCGCTGCGCGTGTCTGACCTGAGGCGGGAAACCGCGGACGCGATCTCGCTTTCCTTCGACGTTCCGGACGACCTTGCCGAGCTGTACCGCTTCTCGCCGGGTCAGTACCTGACGCTGCGCACGACCATCGCGGGCCAGGAGCTGCGCCGGTCCTACTCGATCTGCTCGGCACCCGCGGACGGCGAGCTGCGCGTGGCGATCAAGCGGGTCGACGACGGCGTGTTCTCCACCTGGGCCAACCAGACCCTGCGCCGCGGCGACGTGCTCGATGTGATGAGCCCGACCGGGCGGTTCGGCCTGGTGCCGGAACCGCACTCCGGCCGCACCTATGCCGGGTTCGCGGCCGGCTCGGGCATCACGCCGATCCTGTCGATCATGCGCGGCATGCTGACCATGGAGCCGGAAAGCCGGTTCTTCCTGTTCTATGGCAACCGCACGCTGGGCGACATGCTGTTCCGCGAGGCGACCGAGGAGCTGAAGGACCGGTTCCTCGATCGCCTGGCGGTGTTCCACGTGCTGTCCAGGGAACAGCAGGACATCCCGCTGCTGAACGGCCGCCTGGACCGCGGGAAGGTCCTGGTTCTGATGCGGCACGTCGTCCCGGCCGATCAGGTCGACCACGTCTTCGTCTGCGGGCCCGCCGGCATGAGCGACGAGGTCGAGGCGACGCTGCTCGAGCTCGGGATGCCGCCCGCGTCGATCCACGTTGAGCGCTTCGTTTCCGGCTTCAAGGGCACGCCGCGCGAGCGGCCGCTGGTCACGACGGAGCAGGCGGCCCCCGGACGTGTGGCGTCGCTGGTGGTCGACGGCAAGCACGCCGAGGTGACGGTGGCGGACGGCGAGTTCGTGCTGGACGCGGCCCTGCGCGCCGGGCTCGACCTGCCCTACGCCTGCAAGGGCGGCATGTGCAGCACCTGCCGCGCCAGGCTGGTCGACGGCACGGCGGTCATGGACGTGAACTTCTCGCTCGAGCCGTGGGAGGTCGAGGCGGGCTTCGTGCTGACCTGCCAGACGCGCCCCACCTCGGACCGGGTGAGCATCGACTACGACGCGGTCTGAGGATCCGGCCGTCGGGCGCGGACCGCCGGACCGGCGGCGGCCGGTCCCCTCCTTGCCGGCGGCGCGCGTGCGTCCGCCGGCAGCGACGCGACGTGCGCGCCGCTGATGACGAGGTCGGCTGCCAGGCGGGCATAGGCGGGCCGGTGAGCGGGCCGGTGTCGCGGAACCACGTGTAGGCCCAGTTGAACATGCCGAACAGCGACATGGTCAGCGGCTTCAGCAGGGCGTCCTGGGTGCCGGGACTGGGAAGGGCCGCGTCGATCGCAATCGCGAACCGGGCGACGAGGCGCCGTTCGAGGTCGCGCAGCGCGTCCTGCTGCTCCGGTGCCAGCAGGTCCATGTGGTTGAGCTGCACCTGGTGATGCGCGTCGGCGTTCCGGTAGGTGTCCAGCAACGCTTCCGACATCGCGTAGAGCGTGCTCCGCGCCGAGCTTCCGGCGCAACGCTCCGGAGCGGTGACACGGAGCAGGTCGTCGAGGTGCGATCCGATGATCCCGAGAAGGATCTGCAGCTTGTCGCCGTAGTAGTGGTAGAGCAGCGCCTTCGACATGCCGCAGGCGTCGGCGATCATGGTGATGGACGCCCTGTCGTAGCCGTGCCGGGCGAAAAGGATGGCCGACCTGTCGAGGATCAGCTTGCTCTTGTCCTCGTAGTCCGAGGCGCGAGGACGTGCCATGACGATGACCTTCAGCCTGATGCGCATCCCATGCGACCGGCGCCGAGCATAATCGCCCTGCGCAAGGCGGGCGAGGCATCAGGCCGGGAAAGGCTCCCTGCCCGGCCTGCGGTCGACGACCCGCTTCGCCTTGCCGGATGACCGCTCGATCGTGCCCGGCGGGACCACCATGACGGTGACGCTGACGCCGATCGTGTTCCTGATGTGGTGGGCGACGGCGTCGGCCTGGTCGCGCGTGTCGGGAATGCTCCAGTGTCCGGGCCTGGCCTCGGCGTGCACGATCATCCGGTCCAGCCGTTCTTCCCGGACCAGCTCGATCCGGAAGTGCCCGCTGCACCAGCTGCACGACAGGAGCGCCTCCTCGATCTGGGTCGGGAACAGGTTCACCCCGCGCAGGATGATCATGTCGTCGGATCGGCCGGTCACCTTCTCCATGCGTCGGACCGCCGCCACGGCGGTCCCCGGAAGCAGCCGGGTGAGGTCGCGCGTCCGGTAGCGCAGGACCGGGAACGTTTCCCTGGTCAGCGAGGTGAGGACGAGCTCGCCCGGCGCTCCGTCCGGCAGCACCTCGCCGGTCACGGGATCGACGATCTCGGGATAGAAATGATCCTCCCAGACGTGCAGCCCGTCCTGGGTTTCCGCAAATTCCTGCGCGACGCCGGGGCCGATCACCTCGGACAGGCCGTAGATGTCGACCGCACGCATGTCGAACGCCTGCTCGATCTCGCGGCGCAGGGCATCGGTCCAGGGCTCGGCGCCGAAGATGCCGTAGCGGAGCGAGCTCCTGCGCGGGTCGAGTCCCTGGCGGACGAACTCGTCGAGCAGCGCCAGCATGTAGGACGGCGTGACGGCGATGAGCTCCGGACGGAAATCGTTGATGAGCTGCACCTGCCGAACCGTCATCCCGCCGGACATCGGGATCACCGCGCAGCCGAGGCGTTCCGCGCCGCCATGGATGCCCAGGCCGCCGGTGAACAGCCCGTAGCCATAGGCGTTGTGCAGCTTCATTCCCGGCCGGCCGCCGGCGGCGTGCATCGACCGCGCGACCACCCCGGCCCACGTGTCGAGGTCGGCCGCGGTGTAGCCGACCACCACCGGCTTGCCGGTGGTGCCGGACGAGCCGTGGATGCGTGCGATCCGTTCCTGCGGGACGGCGAACATGCCGAACGGGTAGGTGTCGCGCAGGTCGGCCTTGGTGGTGAACGGGAGGCGACGAAGGTCCGACAGCTGGGCGATGTGGTCCGGATGGAGGCCGGCACGGTCGAGGCGGTCGTGGTAGAGCGGCACGTTCTCGTAGGCGTGCCGGACGGACCATTTCAGCCGTTCCAGCTGGATCGCGGCGAGCGCGTCACGGGACAGGCTCTCGATCCTGTCGGTCGCCCCGGGCAGCGGATAACGAGGCGCCATCCTGTCCGCCGCCTCATCCGGCCGGCGGGATCTGCGCGTCCGGCGGCAGGAGGTCGCCCACCACCCTGCCGTGACCCTGGAACAGGGCGACGACCTGCCCGTCCGCGTCCGTCACCGACACGTCGTAGATGCCGCTTCGCCCAACGCGCGCCCGTTCCGTCGCCTGCGCGAGCAGGACCTCGTTCGGCCCGGTGGGACGCAGATAGGTGATGCTGCACTGGCTGGCGACCACGCGCCGGCCGTGGCTGTTGGCCGCGAGCGCGAACGCGGTGTCGGCCAGGGCGAACACCACCCCGCCATGCGTGGTGCCATGGCCGTTGCAGCAGGACGGCGTGACCACCACGGACATCGACGCCGTTCCCGGTCCCACGGAAACCAGGGTGAAGCCGAGGCCGGCCGCCAGCCGGTCTCGCTCCAGCAGCACGACCGCGCTGCGGCGTGCCGTCTCGTTTGGGTCGGCGACGGGAGCCGTCATCCCCGGCCGTCGAAGCGGGGGGCGCGCTTCTCGACAAAGGCCGCCACGCCTTCCGCGTAGTCCGCCGTCTGCCCGGCGCGACGCATCAGGTCGCGCTCCAGGTCGAGCTGGGCATCCAGCGTGTTGTCGCCGGACGCGTTGAGCGCCCGCTTGATCTGGCCCAGCCCGAAGGTCGGCTGCGCGGCGAGATGCGTGACCAGCGCTTCCGTTTCCTGCCCCAGCCGCTCGTCATCGACGGTCTTCCAGATCAGTCCCCACGCTTCCGCGCGTTCGGCAGGAAGCGGCTCGCCGAGCAGGGCCAGGCCGCGGGCGCGGGCGTCGCCGACCAGGCGCGGGAGATGGAAGGTGCCGCCGGAATCCGGGATCAGGCCGAGGCGCGCGAAGGACAGCACGAACGTCGCCGAGCGGGCGGCGACGACGATGTCGCAGGCGAGCGCGATGCTCACTCCGGCACCCGCGGCCACGCCGTTGACGGCGCAGACCACCGGCTTGCGCATCGCACGCAGCTGGCGGATCAGCGGGTTGTAGAACTCCTCCACGGTGGCGCCGAGATCGGGCGGAGGCCCGCCGGGAGCGGGAACGCGGCTGGTCAGGTCCTGGCCGGCGCAGAAGCCACGCCCGCGTCCGGTCAGCAGGACGGCGCGGCACTGCGCATCCTCGGCCGCCTGTTCCAGCGACGTGCGCAGCTCGCGGTGCATGGCATCGTTGAACGCGTTCAGCCGTTCCGGACGGTTGAGCACGATGGCGTGCCAGCCGGGATGCCTGGAAACCTCGATGAAGTCCATGCTCTCCCCTTCCGGAAGCGCCAGGGCCGGTTCCGCCTCCTTCCCGTGCACCGGCGCGCGGCCATCGATGCCGCTTGAGTTGACCGTGCGTTCGATCGACAACTCCCGGAAGAAGCCTGTCCTGTCAACGGTCGGAACCACGGAGACCCACCGATGCTCTACGTGCGGCACCGTACCCTGCTCGACCAGGCGGCGCAGCACGTCCGGGCGCGCGACTTCTGGACCCCGTTTCCGGAAGCGCCCAGCCGGCAGGCTTATGGCGACGACGCGCCCGGCCGGGGCAGGGAAGCGTTCGAGCGGTTGTCGGGGCGGCGCTTTTGCGTCGACGAGGTCCCAGCCGACGATTCGGCGCCTGCACAGGCCGGCGACGGAACCTGGCTCGGCGGCGAACGGTCGCCGTTCGGCCGGGAGCTCGGGATCCTGTACCCGGCGCGGACCGTGGACGGGCTCGTATCCGCGGCCACCCGCGCGTCGCCCTCCTGGGCCGGGGCCTCGGTGGAGACACGGGCGGGCATTGCCGCAGAGATCCTGCTGCGCCTGAACGCGCAAAGCTTCCTGATCGCGCACGCGACGGAGCACACCACCGGACAGGCCTTCCCCATGGCGTTCCAGGCCGGTGGCCCGCACGCGCAGGACCGCGGGCTGGAAGCGGTGGCCGTGTCGCTGTCCGCCATGACGCAGATGGCCGGCGAGGTCCTGTGGGAGAAGCCGCAGGGCCGCTCGGGGAACGTGCTGCGGCTGCGCAAGACGTTCCGGATCGTGCCGCGCGGCATCGGCCTGGTGATCGGCTGCGCGACCTTCCCGAACTGGAACGGCTATCCGGCCATCTTCGCCGACCTGGTGACCGGCAACGCGGTGATCGTGAAGCCGCATCCCGGCGCGATCCTGCCGCTGGCGATCACCGTGCGCACCGGACGCGCGGTGCTGCGCGAGAACGGCTTCGATCCGGACGTGCTGCAGCTGGCGCCCGACACGGTGGACGCCCCCATCACCAAGGCGCTCGCGACCCGCCCCGAGATCGGGCTGGTCGACTTCACCGGATCGCCGGCGTTCGCCGGCTGGCTGCGCGACAACGTCCGGCAGGCGGCCCTGTTCACCGAGGAGGCAGGTCTGAACAGCATCGTCATCGACTCGACCGACGACTTCGAGGGCATGTGCCGCAACATCGCGTTCTCGCTGTCGCTTTATTCCGGCCAGATGTGCACCGCGCCGCAGAACATCTTCGTTCCGGTGGGCGGGGTGGCGACGAACCTCGGACACCGGAGTGCGGAACAGGTCGAGGCGGCGCTGGTGGAGGCGGTGGACGCGCTGCTTGCCGATCCCGAGCGGGCGGCGCAGGTCGCAGGCGCGATCGCCAGCGAGGCGACGCTGGAACGGGTCGCCTCGGCGCGCGCCCTTGGCCGCATCCTTCGCGACAGCCGGCCGATCCCCGGCAACGGCCGCACCGCGACGCCGCTGATCCTCGGCGTCGGGCTGGACTCCCGCGACGCCTTCGAGACCGAGCGCTTCGGCCCGATCAGCTTCGTGATCCGGGCGCCGGACACCGCCAGCGCCATCGCCGCCGCCGCGAGCGGCGCGCGTCGCCGCGGCGGCATCACCGCGTCGCTCTACACCACCGACGACGGCTGCGCCGAGGTGGCCACCGACGCGTTCGTGCGGGCCGGCGTCGCCCTGTCGATCAACCTGACCGGCGGCCTGTTCGTGAACCAGAGCGCCGCGTTCAGTGACTTCCACGCCTCCGGCGCCAACCCCGCCGGCAATGCCTGCCTCACCGACCTCGCCTTCGTCACTAGCCGGTTCCGGATCGCATGCGTCCGGGGAACGCTCCCCCGGACCGATACGACCGCCGACCCAGGACGCGCCGCATGACCGATGCCTTCATCTGCGACTTCGTCCGGACCCCGATCGGCCGCTATGCCGGGATCCTGAAGGACGTGCGTGCGGACGACCTCGCCGCCCACCCGCTCCGCGTGCTGCGCGAGCGCCACGCCGGGCTCGACTGGGAGGCGGTCGACGACGTCATCCTCGGCTGCGCCAACCAGGCCGGCGAGGACAACCGGGACGTGGCCCGCATGGCGGTGCTGCTCGCCGGGCTCCCGGTCGGCGTGTCCGGCACCACGCTGAACCGGCTTTGCGGCTCAGGGCTCGACGCCGTCGGCACGGCGGCGCGCGCCATCCGCGCGGGGGATGCCGAGCTGATGGTCGCGGGCGGGGTCGAGAGCATGACCCGCGCGCCGTTCGTCACGGCCAAGGCGACGGAAGCGTTCGCACGCAACGCCGAGACCTTCGACACGACGATCGGCTGGCGCTTCGTCAACCCGCTGCTGAAGGCGCAGTACGGGATCGATTCGATGCCGGAAACGGCGGAGAACGTGGCCCGGGAGTTCGGCATCTCCCGGGCGGACCAGGACCTTTTCGCCCTGCGCTCGCAGCGGCGGACCGCGGCGGCGCAGGCCGGCGGCGTGCTCGCCCGCGAGATCGCGCCGATTGCGGTGCCGGACGGCCGGGATCGGACGCGGCTGGTGGACACCGACGAGCATCCGCGTGCCGACACCACGCTTGAAGGGCTTGGCAGGCTGCGCACGCCGTTCCGCAAGGAAGGCGGCTCGGTGACCGCCGGCAACGCTTCGGGCGTCAACGACGGGGCCGCCGCGATCATCGTCGCGGGCGCGGCGGCTGCGCGACGCCACGGGCTGACGCCGCGCGCCCGGGTGGTGTCGATGGCGACCGCCGGCGTCCCGCCGCGGATCATGGGGATCGGCCCGGCGCCCGCCACCGAGAAGCTTCTCGCCCGCAACGGGCTGTCGATCGGCGACATCGACGTGATCGAGCTGAACGAGGCCTTTGCCGCGCAGGCGCTGGCGGTGCTGCGCAGGCTGGGGCTCCCGGACGACGCCGAGCACGTGAACCCGTTCGGCGGCGCGATCGCGCTGGGCCACCCGCTCGGCATGTCCGGCGCCAGGCTGGTGATGGCCGCGGTGGCCGCCCTGGAGACCAGGGAGGCGCGTCGTGCGGTGGTGACGATGTGCATCGGGGTCGGCCAGGGGATCGCCATGCTGGTCGAGCGGGTCTGAACCGTGGATGCGAACCCGGTCCGGGCGCGCCGCCAGGGCAGCGTCGCGGTCGTCGAGATCGACTACCCGCCGGTCAACGCGCTGTCCAACGCGGTCAGGGCCGGGCTGATCGAGACGCTGCGACGGCTCGATGCCGACGACGAGGTGACGGCGCTGGTGATCACCGGCGGCAACGGGCGCTTCATCGCCGGCGCCGACATTCGCGAGATGGCGCAGCCGCCCGCCGAGCCGTTCCTGCCCGACGTGGTGGCGGCGGTCGAGGCGGTATCGAAGCCGGTGGTGGCGGCGATT
Source organism: uncultured Acetobacteraceae bacterium (assembly GCA_937873225.1). Taxonomy (GTDB): domain Bacteria; phylum Pseudomonadota; class Alphaproteobacteria; order Acetobacterales; family Acetobacteraceae; genus Lichenicola. The sequence goes on along the minus strand of CALMVN010000079.1, from coordinate 330 downwards.
GACGGGGCGGCGCTGGGCGGCGGGCTGGAGATCGCGCTCGCCTGCGACCTGCGGATCGGCAGCTCGCGCGCCAGGCTTGGCCTGCCGGAGACCCGGCTGGGGCTGATCCCGGGCGCCGGCGGGACGCAGCGCCTGCCTCGCCTGGTCGGCCTGGCCGAGGCAATCGGCATGGTGGCGGAAGCCCGCATCCTGACCGGTGCCCAGGCCTGCGAGGCGGGACTGCTCGACGGGTTGTACGACGGCGCCATCGTTGACGAGGCAGTGGCCCTCGCGCCCGGAACCGTCAAGCGGGCGGTGTCGGCGCTGCCGGTCCGGGACGGTGGGGAGGTG
>CALMVN010000078.1 GCA_937873225.1 uncultured Acetobacteraceae bacterium | reverse complement strand
ATCAACCGCCTCCCCGCTGCCGGGGCGACGGACCCGGCCTGCACGACGCCCCGGCCTGCACGACGCCCTGACTTCGATAGGCGCTGGGAACGAGCCGCGCAAGCAACGACCGCGGCCGCCCCGGGATCAGCAGCCGTCGCCGCGCACCGTCCAGGACGCGACGCGGGCGTTGGTGATCTCGAAGGTGGTGGCGCAGCTGCTGGAGTAGAAGGTGGGCGGGACGCCGCCGAACCCGCCGAAGCCGCCATAGCCGAAACCGGGCCCGAACCCTGGGCCGAAGCCGCCGCCATAGCCGCAGCCGCAGAACCCGCCATAGCCGCCGAAGACGCCACCGCCGCAGTAGAACCCGCCGAAGCCCGGCGAGTAGCTGGAGTCGTTCTCGACATAGGCCAGGAAGGTGTGGCCCTCGGTGCTGAAGGTACGGCTCGGCACGCCGAAGGCGCGCACCAGCTCCGGTTCCGACCGGCCGATCATCGAGTCGAGCACCTTGCGCTGCGCCGGGCTCGGCACGGCACAGGCGGACAGGGCGACCAGGGGGGCGATCAGGGCGGCGAGCGGGATCAGTCTCTGCGGCGTCATGGGATTGGAGGGTCCAGGGAGGAAGCGTTGAGGTGATCCGGAATGTAGCGCTCGGGCCACGGCGGGAAACGACCCGCTACATCACGTTACCAAAATCTGGGGTTCCGTCGGCCGCGCGCAAGCAGCGGCCCGGTCAGGGCCGCCACTGCACCGCGCCGATGCGGCCGGCGCCGGTCGCCAGCATCACCAGCCGGTCGAGGCCGAGCGCGATCCCGGCGCAGGGCGGCAGGCCGTGCAGCGACGCCAGCAGCGCCTCGTCCATCGGCCAGTCGGCGTCGGGATCGTACCCGGGCAGCGACGCGCGTCGGGCGCGGTCGGCGAGGAAGCGACGGCGCTGCTCGACCGGGTCGGTCAGCTCCTCGAACGCGTTGGCGAGCTCGATCCCGGCGGCGTAGAGCTCGAACCGCAGCGCCGTCCGGCCGTCGCCGGGGTCGCGCCTGGCCAGCGCCGCCTGCGACGCCGGCCAGTGGGTGAGAAAGGTGGGACGCTCGCGGCCGATCGCCGGCTCCACCCGTTGGAGCAGCAGCCGGAAGAACAGGTCCTCCCAGGTCTCGCCGGGACGCAGCGCCACCCCTGCCCCCTTCGCCAGCGCCGGGGCGTCGTCCTGCGTGTCCAGCACGTCGACGCCGGCGTGGCGGCGGAACGCGTCCGCCACCGTCAGCCGCTCGAACCGGCCGTCGAGCCGCACCCGGACCCCGTTCCACTCCACCGCCGGCGGCAGCAGGCGCTGCAGCAGCAGTTCCGTCTCGTCGAGGAGGGAATGAAGGTCGGCACCCGGCCTGTACCATTCCAGCATGGTGAACTCGGGCGCGTGCAGCGCCCCGTCCTCGCCGTTGCGCCACACGCGGGCCAGCTGGAACACCGGCTGCCCGGTCGCCGCCACGATGCGCTTCATCGCGAACTCCGGGCTGGTGTGCAGCCACAGCGGCTCGATGCCGCCGTCCGGCCGCTCCAGGGTCGTGCGGAACGGGCGGAGGTGCACCTCCTCGCCCGGGGTCGGCACCAGGCAGGGCGTGTCCACCTCCAGGTAGCCGCGCGCCTCGAAGAAGGCGCGCACGCCGCGGATCACCAGGCTGCGTCGGCGCAGCAGCGGCAGGCGGTCGGACAGGCCTGGCAGGCGGTCGGGCGCGTGAACGGTGTTCATGAAAACGGGCCTGGTTGCGGGGGACGGCCTGCCGGCAGTACAGCGCCGCGATGGACGCGTCGATCAGAACCACCGCCGCCCTGATCGACGCCGGCCTCGCCGACGAGCGCGAGCGCGCGTCGCTGGAGGCGGTGGCCGCACGGTATGCCACCGCGATCCCGCCGGCGTTCCGGGCGCTGGTCGGCTCGCCGGACGACCCTATCGGGCTGCAGGTGGTGCCGCACCCGTCCGAGCTGGCGACGGCGCCGCACGAGCTGTCGGACCCGATCGGCGACGACCGGTTCTCGCCGGTGCCCGGGATCGTGCACCGCTACCCGGACCGGGCGCTGCTCAAGCCGCTGCTCGTGTGCCCGGTGTACTGCCGGTTCTGCTTCCGGCGCGAGCATGTCGGGCCGGGCGGCGGGGTGCTGGACGAGGCGGCGCTGGAACGGGCGCTGGACTGGCTGCGCGACCATCGGGCGATCGGCGAGGTGATCCTGACCGGCGGCGACCCGCTGATGCTGTCGCCGCGCCGGCTCGGGCGCATCCTGCGCGCGCTGGAGGCGATGGCGCACGTGCACACCATCCGTCTGCACTCCCGCGTGCCGGTGGCCGATCCGGAGCGGCTGACCGAGGCGCTGGCCGGCACGCTCGACAGCGACAAGGCCCTGTGGCTGGTGCTGCACGCCAACCACGGGAGCGAGCTGACCGCGGCGGCACGGGCGGCGCTGCGACGGGTGCAGAGCCGCGCGGTGCCGGTGCTGGGGCAGTCGGTGCTGCTGCGCGGGGTCAACGACAGCGAGGCGGCGCTGGAAGCGCTGTTCCGCGCCATGGTGCAGGCCAGGGTGAAGCCGTACTACCTGCACCAGCTCGACCCGGCCCCCGGCACCGCACGGTTCCACGTGCCGATCGCGGAGGGCCGGCGGCTGCTGGCGGCCCTGCGCGGCCGCGTCACCGGGCTCGCCTGGCCGACCTACGTGCTCGACATCCCGGGCGGCCACGGCAAGGTGCCGATCGGACCGGACTACCTCGAAGCGGGCGGCGGCGCGGTGCGCGACCCGGCGGGCGCGCCCCACGTTCTTGCGACGGGGGCGCTGGAGGGCTAGAAGCCCGTCCTTCCTTCGAGTCCAGGGCGCGTTTCATGAAGCAGCAGGCCAACCTGATCCGTGCCGGCCAGGTGATCGAGCACGATGGCCGCCGCTGGACCGTGCTGAAGCAGCAGATCATCACCCCGGGCAAGGGCGGCGCCTTCATCCAGGTCGAGATGCGCGACCTCAAGACCGGCAACAAGACCAACGAGCGCTGGCGCACCGCCGACACCGTCGAGCGGCTGATGACCGAGGACAAGGAGTACACCTACTCCTACACCGACGGCACCAACCTGGTGCTGATGGACCCCGAGACCTACGAGCAGGCGATGATCCCGGCCGACATCCTGGGCGAGGGTGCCGCCTTCCTGCAGGACAACATGACGGTGAACGTGAAGCTGGTGGAGGGCGACCCGGTCGGGATGGAGCTGCCGCCGCACGTGACGCTCGAGATCGTGGAAGCGGACCCGGTGGTGAAGGGGCAGACCGCGTCGTCCTCGTACAAGCCTGCCAAGCTGAGCAACGGGGTCAAGACCATGGTGCCGCCGTTCATCGAGGCCGGCGAGCGCATCGTGGTGCGTACCGACGACGCCAGCTACGTGGAACGCGCGAAGGGGTAGGACCCGTGCCGCAACGCCTGTCCCCGGTCATGACGGTGATGCAGAACGCCGCCCAGAAGGCGGCCAAGCGGCTGCTGCGCGACTTCAACGAGGTCGAGCAGCTGCAGGTCAGCATCAAGGGGCCGGGCGACTTCGTCAGCCAGGCGGACCTGCGCGCCGAGGCCATCATCCGCGAGGAGCTGGCCCGTGCCCGTCCCGGCTATGCCTTTCTCATGGAGGAAGGCGGCGCCAGCGGCTCGGAGAACTGGGCCTGGCGCTGGGTGGTGGACCCGCTGGACGGCACCACCAACTTCCTGCACGGCATCCCGCACTGGGCGATCAGCATCGCGCTGCAGAAGCGCCTGCCGGACGGAAGCGCAGAGCTGGCGGCCGGGGTGGTGTACAACCCGGCCGGCAACGAGATGTTCTGGGCCGAGAAGGGGGCGGGCGCGTTCCTGAACGAGCGCCGCCTGCGCGTGTCGGCCAGGCGGGAGATGGCGGACTCGCTGTTCTCCACCGGCATCCCGTTCGCGGTGAGCCCGTCCTCGCGCCGGCTGCCGTTCGCCCGCATGCTGGGCACGCTGATGCCGCAGGTGGCGGGCATACGCCGCTTCGGCTCGGCCTCGCTGGACCTGTGCTGGGTGGCGGCCGGGCGCTACGAGGGGTTCTGGGAGCTGGGGCTGAAGCCCTGGGACTGCGCGGCCGGGATCCTGGTGGTGCGCGAGGCCGGCGGCTACGTCACCGACCCGCAGAACGCGGAGACGCAGGCGATGGACCCGGACTGCAACGTGGTCGCCGCCAACACCTACCTGCATCCGAAGCTGCGCGAGATCGTGCTGGCCGGGATGTCCGGCGCCGGGACTCCCGCCGCGTCCTGAGCGCCCGGGTGCGGTTGAGCGGTGCGCGCGGCTCGTCTACGGTCCGGCGCAATGCGCATCCATCGTCCCGTGCCTGCCCTGCCGTCGACCGGCCTGCTCCTGGTCTGGCTGCTGGGTGCGGGCACCGTGCCGGCCTTGGCCCAGGTCACCACCAACCAGGGCGCGCTCGACAGCCTCGGCACCCAGGCCCCGGCGGCGCACGGCACGGCAGGGCATGACGCGGCGGCGCGGGGACATCGCGCGCCGCACGCCCAGCGTCACACGGCTGCGCGGACGCAGCCCGGCGGTCGCGCCACGGCGACACAAGCCAGGGCGCAGGCCCAGGCACGGGCCGCCGCCCACGCGCCGGCCGCCACCATTCCCGCGGCGCCGCCGCCGCCGCCGGTGTTCCGGGCGCCCGTGATCAACGTGCCGCTGCATCCGCCGCCGCCGCCGCCGCCGGTGGCGGTGGTGCAGACGGCCGCCGGCACCGTGTCGCCGATCCCCGGCGGCACCCGCATCAGCTTCGGCGCCGGCAGCGCCGACGTGAACCCGGCGACCATGCAGGGGCTGCACGACTTCGCCACCCGGATGAAGGCGGACCCGCTGGCGCGCGCCGACCTCGACGCGACGAGCAGCGGCGTGCCGGACGACCCGTCGACGCCGCGCCGGCTGGCGCTGGCGCGCGGCCTGGCGGCACGCGCGGTGCTGATCAACGACGGCATCGCCTCGACGCGCATCTACGTGCGGGTGATGGACGTGCCGGCCACGGCGGACGCCGCGGCGCCGCCGGACCGGGTCGACCTGCTGCTGTCGCCCGTCCCCGGAAGCGACACCACGATCCCGGCGCCGATGCCGGTCGCCAAAGGCCCAGCACCATGACCCGCCCGACCACCTACGTCCTCCGCATGCTGCTGTTCCTGCTGGTCGTGGCCGGCGTGGTCGCCATGCTCTACCCGACGCTGCTGGCGGCGTTCGGGAACAATCCTGTCCTGGACGGGCTGATCCTGGCGGTGCTCGGGCTCGGCATCGTCTGGAACCTGGTGATGGTGGCGCGGCTGACGCCGGAGGTGCGCTGGATCGAGACGCTGCGCCAGCCGCGCGCGGGTCTGGCGCCGCCCCGGCCGCCGACCCTGCTGGCGCCGATGGCCTCCATGCTGGCCAGCCGCAACCGCGCCGACCGGCTGGTGCTGTCCACGCCGGCGACCCGTTCGCTGCTCGACAGCCTGTCGTCGCGGCTGGACGAAAGCCGCGAGCTGTCGCGCTACATGACCGGGCTGCTGATCTTCCTCGGCCTGCTCGGCACCTTCTGGGGGCTGCTTCGCACCGTGCACTCGATCGGCGGCGTGATCTCCACCCTGTCGGTGGGCTCGGGCGACGTGACCCAGATGTTCGACCAGCTCAAGGGCGGGCTGGCCGGGCCGCTGCAGGGCATGGGCACCGCGTTCTCGGCGTCGATGTTCGGGCTTGCCGGCTCGCTGGTGCTGGGCTTCCTCGACCTCACCGCCGGCCAGGCGCAGAACCGGTTCTTCAACGAGCTGGAGGAATGGCTGGCCGGGATCACCCGGTTCTCGTCGGGCTTTGCCGCCGCGGAAGGCGAGGCGCCGATCCCGGCCTACGTGCAGGCGCTGCTGGAACAGACGGCGGAGAACCTGGACGGGCTGCAGGGCGTGCTGTCGCGCGGCGAGGACGGGCGCCAGGCGCACAACCAGACCATGGCGGCGCTGGCCGACCGGCTCGGCACCCTGACCGAGCTGCTTCGCGCCAACCAGCAGCTGATGCTTCGCGTGGCGGAAAGCCAGCAGGCGATGATGCCGGCGCTGACCCGGCTCGGCGACGGCGGCGGCAACGCGGGGGGCGGCCAGACCGAGCTGCGCGCGATCGAGCGGCTGCTGCAGCGCCTGCTGGCGGAAACCGAGCAGGGGCGCAGCCAGAGCACCGCCGAGCTGCGCAACGAGCTGCGGGTGCTGACCCGGACCGTCGCCGCCTCGGGCGGCCAGGCGGGGCCCTCCTTCAACCCGTCGGCGTCGCGATGAGGCGGCGCGGCGCACGGAGCAACGGGCTCGACGCCTGGCCCGGCTACGTGGACGCGCTGTCCACTCTGCTGATGGTGATCATCTTCGTGCTGCTGGTGTTCGTGCTGGCGCAGGCGTTCCTGTCGGTGACGCTGAGCGGCCGGACCTCGGCGCTCGACCGGCTGTCGCGCGAGATGGCGCAGCTGAACCAGCTGCTGTCGCTGGAAAAGGGCCGCAGCCACGCGCTGGAGCTGTCCGTGGCGACGCTCAGGGCGGAGCACGCGCGGGACGTGGACACCGCCTCCACCCTGTCCGCCGCGGTGGCGGGCGACGCGCTGAAGCTGTCGGCCGAGAACAAGCTGACCGCGGACGCGCAGGGCCAGGTCACGCTGCTCAACCAGCAACTGGCGGAGCTGCAGAAGCAGCTGACCGCGATCGCCCAGGCGCTGGACCTGTCGCAGGCGGCGGTGAAGGAGCGCGACACGCGGATCACCGACCTCGGCAACAAGCTGAACCTGGCGCTGGCCGACAAGGTGGAGGAGCTGAAGCGCTACCGCAGCGAGTTCTTCGGCCGGCTGTCGAAGCTGCTGGCAGGCCGTCCGGGCATACGCGTGGTGGGCGACCGGTTCGTGTTCCAGAGCGAGGTGCTGTTCCCGATCGGCAGCGCCGAGCTGTCGCCGGCAGGGCGCGAGCAGATGACGCAGCTCGCGCACACGCTGAAGGGGATCGCGGCCGAGATCCCGCCCGACCTGCCCTGGATCCTGCGCGTGGACGGGCACGCCGACCGGCAGCCGATCGCGCACAGCGCGTTTCCGACCAACTGGGAGCTGTCGGCGGCGCGCGCCATCACCGTGGTCAAGCTGCTGATCGCCGAAGGGGTGAAGCCGCAGAACCTGGCCGCGACCGCGTTCTCGCAGTTCCAGCCGCTGGATGCCGGCGACAGCCCGGACGCGTTCGCGCGCAACCGACGGATCGAGCTGCGGCTGACGGATCGGTAGCGCGGTCGCGGGCTGACGGTGGTTGCACGGCTTGGGACCAGTGCCAGCCGGCTGTCCGCTGTCGACCCGAAGCGGATTCCTGACGCATCAACGGGCGTGGGTAGATCTGGCCGAATGCGGACGGTCCGCTCTGGAGCGGCCAGCGCAAAAAGTGGACGATCAGATTGCCGTATCGAGAGGCTTACCTAAAGCACTACCGCGTGCAGGGGGCTGGTATAGCTACGGCTGGGTCCGACCCGGAACGGCGATAGGATCAATCGAGGGCGTCTCGGAGGTTGAAGGACCTGTCAGGGGCCGAGCCGCTTACCCTTCTGGCGACGTG
>CALMVN010000077.1 GCA_937873225.1 uncultured Acetobacteraceae bacterium | reverse complement strand
ACCCCACCCCGTCCCGGCCGCGCAAACCCGCCCAGGCGCGCCCCGGCCCCGCCCGGGCCCGCGGGGCCCCGGTCGCGTCGGCCTCCGGCGGCCGGCCGCCGTCGGACAGCCAAGGGAGTATCCGCGTCCATGTCGCTTCCCCCCCAAACCGGGCCGCTCAAGCGCGAGATCGGCGGCTGGGCGCTGCTGTTCGCCGGCATCGGCTCCATCATCGGCTCCGGCTGGCTGTTCGGCGCCGCACGCGCCGCCTCCATCGCCGGGCCGGGCGCGATCCTGGCCTGGCTGATCGGCGCCGCGGTGGTGCTGGTGATCGGCTGGCTCGCTTCCGAGCTCGGCGGCATGTTTCCGGTGCCTGGCGGCATGGTGCGCTTCTCCCACGCCACCCACGGGCCGCTGGTCGGTTTCCTCGCCGCCTGGGCGAACTGGATCGCCATCGCCAGCTCGATCTCGGTCGAGGCCGAGGCCTCCATCCAGTACATGAGCTCCTGGCCCTACGCCTGGGCGCACGGCCTCTACGTGAACGAGCAGCTGACCCCTGTCGCGCTGGTGCTCGCCGGCCTGCTGGTGGTGGTCTACTTCCTGCTCAACTTCTGGAGCGTGAAGGTCTTCACCCGCTTCAACACGCTGATCACCGTGTTCAAGCTGATCGTCCCGGCCCTGACCGGCATCGCGCTGATCGCCTCCTCGTTCCATTCCGGCAACGTCACCGGCAGCAGCCCGGGCGGCGGCGGCTTCCTGCCCTATGGCGGCGCCGGCGTGCTCACCGCGGTCGCGACCTCGGGCATCATCTTCGCGTTCAACGGGTTCCAGACCGCGCTCAACCTGGCCGGCGAGACGCGCAACCCGGACCGCAACATCCCCTTCGCCGTGCTGGGGTCGGTGGCGATCGCGGCGGTGGTCTACCTGCTGCTCCAGGTCGCCTATCTCGGCGCGGTGGACCCGGCCCGGGTGCAGTCGGCCGGCGGCTGGCAGCACATCACCTTCTCCTCGCCGTTCGCGCAGCTCGCACTCGCCTTCAACCTGAACTGGCTGGCGATCCTGCTCTACTTCGACGCCTTTTTGTCCCCCAGCGGCACCGGTACCGCCTACATGGCCAGCACCGCCCGCATGGTGGTCGGCGCGCAGCGCAACGGCACCGCGCCGGCGGTGCTGGGCCGGGTCGACCCGGTGCACGGCGCGCCCCGCCCGGCGCTGTGGTTCAACCTCGGCGTCGCGTTCGTGTTCCTGTACTTCTTCCGCGGCTGGGGCTCGCTCGCCGCGGCGATCTCGGTCGCCACCGTGATCTCCTACCTGATGCTGCCGATCTCGGCGCTGACCCTGCGGCGCACCGCCCCCGACCTGCGCCGCCCGGTCCGGGTGCCCGGCATCGGCGTGCTCGGGCCCCTGGCCTTCGTGGTCGCCTCCGAGCTGCTGTTCTGGGCCCGCTGGCCGCTCACCGCCGAGATCATCCTGCTGCTGGTGGTCTCGCTGCCGATCTATGTCTGGTACCGCCGCGGCGCCTCCGCCAGCGCGCTGCGCGACGAGGTCCGCGCCTCGATCTGGCTGGTCTGCTATCTGGTGGCGATGGCCCTGCTGTCCCTCCTCGGCAGCCACGAGTTCGGCGGCCTGGGCTGGCTGCCGTTCGGCTGGGACATGGCTGTGGTCGCCGTGGCGTCGCTCGGGTTCTGCGTCTGGGGCGTACGCAGCGGCCTGCCTCGCCCCGACCTCCACAGCATCGCCGAGCCCGACGACATGCCCGCCGCCGCGCCCGCGCACTGACTCCAGCCGGTCCGGACGGGAGCCGCGTGCAGCCTTCGTCCGGATCGCGGCTCCTGCCTCAGCTCTCGTCCGCCACCAGCACAACACCGGCGTCACGCCATGAGCATGGGCCCGACGACAGGCGCCTGTTCAGTTCCGGCATCTGGTGGAGGGGGTTGAGCATGAAGTGACCTGGCGCGGGCGTCGAACACCGCGGATGAACTCGCACGGCGTGAGGCCCGTGAGCGTCTCCAGGCGACGGCCGACGTTGCAGGCCGTGACCACGTGGTCCAGGTGGCGTCGAAGCTGGTCGGGGTCGTCGTGGTGGAAGCGCCTGTCGGTTGCATCCTCGAGCGTCCGGTTCATCCGCTGCACCTGGCCGTCGGTGCATGAGGCTGGGCCGTCAAAGGCTGGGATCAGACAGCCAGCCCGGCCTACTGCCCATGCAGATGAGCGAGCATGTCGGCACGCTTCATGGTGAGCCAGGCCTCCGCACCGGTTGCGCCCCAGGCAGGATAGGCCTGATCGGCGAAGGCGCCCCAGGCATCGCGGTAGCGTTTCCAGGCATCCTGTGCTCTGGCAACACCGTCCCGGGTCACCGTTCCGAACTGCAGGTAGCCGGGCTCGCCTGCGATGCGATCAAGCGCCGATCGCATCCGGGCGGAGGCGGCCGCGAGGTCGGCAGGACCCAGGCGGGGAGGATTGCCGCCCTGGAGCCGGTGCAGCATGGCGACGAAGTCGCGCTCCTGGAGATCCTCCTCGTCGATCTCGAAGGCGGCGCGCGACGTGCCGGACAGATCAACCTCGTCGCGGCTACGAGCCTCGCCCCAGGCGGCCTGGGCCCGGCTCAGCGCCGCGAAGGCCGGTCGAGCCCGCACGGACAGCGATGCCGCATAGGCGGCAATGGCGGCCGCCTGGGCCTGCTGCCTGGAACGACGATCATGGGCGGCACAATAGCCGCCGGTGAGACCGCTGGTCGCATCGTCGCAGAAGTCGAACCGGTTCGTGTACCAGGACTCCCTGTGGCCCAGGAGGTGGGCGACGCGCGAGTCGCGTTCCGCTTCGGCCCAGGAAGAGATGCAGGCCAGGTGGATGGCATAGGCGTCGTTCCGCGCCGCACCGAGGCCGTTGGCGTAGATCACCATGAGGATGTGGCTGCCGGAGAAGCCGTAAGGCTGGGACGACCCCTCGCCGGCCTGCTGCACGAAGGCGCAAAGCCGAGCCTGCACCGGATCCACCGGCCGACCGATGCCATAATAAAGCGCTTCGGCATCGCAGCCCTTGAGCGCGCGATGCTGGGCGGGCGTCGGCAGGTCGCCTGGTGGCGGCGCCGCCTGCGCCACGCGCGCGCATTGAAGGTCAACAGCGTCGTGGTCGAGCTCGCCGCCCGCGGCGGTGGTCGAGACCGCCAGCAGGAGAAGGCCGATCACGTTGCATGGATTGCACCGTCGCATGAACGTCATGGGCATCCGGTGATCACTACCATCATCTGGCGCCGGAAACTTGCTGCGAAAGCATGTGGACGCCGCCGTGCAGCTGCAGCGGCATAGGCGGCACCATGTCGCCAGCGCCGGCCGTTCCGTCCACCCGCTCGGCCATGAGGTCCGCTGCCACCGAAGCGGCTCCTCGTGTCGGACGGAGGCTGGGAGACCTGTCGTCCGGCAATTCAGCGGACATGCCTTGTCCCATCCCTGAAAGCCATTTGTCTTGCAAAACATTCGAAACGACAATCCTATTCGGCCGACGCCACTCCCGGAAGCTGCAGGATGTCCGATCCCGACCAAGACAAGCCGCTGGACCTTGCGATCTTCGACGAGCCGGACCCGGTGCTTGCCCACCTGCCCGCACCGGCCGCGCCGACTGCGCTCACCGATCCACGGCTCGCGCTCGAGCCTCCACCGTCGCGTCTCGTCGAGATCGGCGGTCTTGGTCCTGAGGACCGCGCCCACGCCGAGCTGTCCGCCGGCCGGATCGACTTCCGCAAGACGGCAACCCTGCTCGCGCATGGCGACGGGGTTCTGGCCGAGATCGCCCAGTCTTCCCGACAGCTGTTGACCGGCGTGCGCCTGGGCGATGCCGGCGAGGTCGGGCGCATCGCTGCCTCCGTCATCGACGGCGTGAAGATCCTCCGCATCGAGGACCTCCAGGCCGAAGCAGCCGGTGGCCAGCCGGCCGCCCGAAAGGGCCTGCTGGGCCGGCTGATGGGTGCCGCCGCAGACGCCCATACCGCCTTCAAGGGCTTTGCGGAGGGCCGCAGGAAGTTCCTCGATCTGATGGACCAGGAGCAGGCCAAGGCCCGCAAGACCAGGGCGGATCTTGCCGTGTCGATCGAGCTGCTCGATCAGCAGGCGGCTGCGATCCGCCGAAGCCTGCACGGATTGAGGAACGAGATCGCAGCCGGCCAGATCGCTCTCGATCGCGGCCAGGAGGAGCTGGAGCGGCTGCGCCAGGACGCCCTTCGCACCGGGGACGCGGCCGACGCCGCGGACGTGCTCGAGTTCCGCGGCGCCCTGGCCAACTTCCGCGGCAAGATCGCCGAGATGCGGGAGAACCTGGTCGGCTCCGCCATGCTGATCCCGATCATCGCGCAGAACCGGCAGGCCGCCGAGACGCGGATGATGAAGATCTCCAACGGGATGCTGGTGGTCATCCCCCGGCTGATGGCCGTCGCCTCCCAGGCGGCAGTGCAGGTGGACATCCGCCGGGGCGCAGAGGAGGCCGAGAAGCTGGACGAAGCCGCCCGCCGGATCAGCCTGCTGGCTGCCAGGGGATCCCACGATGCCGCGACCTCCGCCGCCCGGAGCCTGAGCGGCGACGCGCGGAACATCGACGTGCTGGCGGAGGTGGCCGACGAGGCGATCCGCACCATGCACGAGGTGATCGACATCGAGCGCGAGGTCGCCGACGCGGACCGGGAACGCGAGGCCAGGCTGACGGCCATACGCGACCGCCTCGTGACGGGGATGCAGGGCGTCAACCGCCATGCGGTCGCACCGTGAGCGGCAGCGTCGATTTCGACACCCAGGCGGCGTGGCTGCGCCGCTTCACGTCCGACGGCGAGACCAACCTGCGCGCGTTCGCCCTGCGCCTGCGCGAGGCGATGCCGGATCTCGTCACGATCCAGGAAAGCAGGGGGCTGTTCCAGCGCTCGGCCAGGATCACCGGCGTCGCGATCGAACTGGGCGACAGCCGCTACAAGCTCGAACTGGCCGGCAGCCGCCTGAAGGCCAGCATCGCGCTGGTGGTCCGGGGCATCGCGCTCAACACCCGGACGGTGGATCCGGCGGAATGGTTCGCCCGCCTCGTGGAGGAAACCGGAAAGGCGAGCGATCACGCCCGCAGCCTGAGCCAGTCCCTGGCCGGCTTCATGGGCCGCTAGCATGAGCCTGTTCGACCGCTTCAAGGGACCCGGCCCCGAGAGCCAGGCCGTCCAGGCCGCCAACCAGCAGCGCCAAGCCGACATCGAGGCAAGCCTGCGCGGCAACCGCGTCCCCGCCGCCACGCGGGACCGGCTGGAAGCGGCCAGGGCGGGGCGGCTGCCCTGGACGGCGACGCTGGCGCCGGCGGAGCTGATGATCGCGCGCTCCCATGGGCTGCGGCCGATAGCCTCCGTGTCCGCCACCTGCTGGCTGCATTACGGCCGGTCCTGGACCGAGGGGCACAGCGAGGGCTGGCACACCGCCCTGCGCCGGCTGCGCAACGAGGCGAGGGCTGCCGGGGCCAACGCGGTGCTGGACGTGAAGATGCGCACCATCCCGCTGGAGCTGCAGGACAGCATGGACTTCACGCTGGTCGGCACCGCCGTCCGGGTCGAGGGCCTGCCGGCCAGCGACGATCCGGTGGTCGCCACGGTCCCGGCACTCGAGTTCGTCAAGCTGCTGGAAGCGGACGTGGTGCCGACCGGCATCGCGGTCGGGGCCAAGTACGAGTGGCTGACGGGCTGGGGCAACGCCGCCCGGCAGGACTGGATGGGCAACACCGAGTCCACGCTGCTCAGCCGGTTCTGGGAGACGGTGCGCAAGGGAGCTCATGCCGAGCTCCGCCGGAACGCCGCGCCGCAAGGCAACGGCGTGCTGGCGCACCTGAATTTCAGCCAGATGTTCGAGTTCGAGCAGAACGAGACCAAGCAGTATCTCGGCCGGCACATCGTCGTCGCCACCACGGTCGACGGACGACGCGGCCAGCCTGTCCCGCACGAGGTCGGGATGGTCGTCGACATGCATGGCGGGTCGACGCCGCTGGCGGGACGGCGGCCGCACCACCAGTCCTACGCGTTCAACGACGAGGAAGGAGCGCTCTGAGATGGCCGACGCGATCCCGGTCCACGCGAAGGAGCGGCTGAAGGGGCTCCGCGGTTCGACCCATTCGAGCGGCGTGTTCACGTCCGACTTCTCGGTCAACGAGTTCCTGCTGGTGCGCAAGGCCGGGTTCGAGCCGATCGGGCTCTGCGTCGGGAGCTGCGTGTATCATGTCGGCATCCAGTACGGCTCGTGGAACCGCAACCAGGAACTCGACGTGCTCAGCCGCGCCATGTACCACGCCCGCGAGCTGGCGATGACGCGGATGCGCGCGGAAGCCTCGGCGATGAACGCGGACGGCATCGTCGGCGTGAAGCTGACCATCAAGCGCCTGGAATGGGACGACCAGCTTCTGGAGTTCATCGCCATCGGCACCGGCGTGGTGCATGGCGACGGGCACAAGGGGTTCCGCGCCCATGACGGCGGCCCGTTCACCTCGGACCTGTCCGGCCAGGACTTCTGGTGCCTGCTGCACGCCGGCTACCGTCCGGTCGAGATGGTGATGGGAAGCTGCGTCTACCATGTCGCGCACCGTGGCGTGCTGTCCGGCCTGGGCACGGTCGGCCGCAACGTCGAGCTGGAGAACTTCACCTCCGCGATGTACGAGGCGCGCGAGATCGCCATCGAGCGCATGCAGGTCGAAGCCTCGGCCGCGAAGGCGGAGGGCGTGGTGGGGGTCGACATCCACGAGGGCAGCCATGGCTGGAAGAGCCACGTGATCGAGTTCTTCGCCATCGGGACGGCGGTGCTTCCCCTGGAGCAGGAGATCGCCCCCGAGCGCATCGCCGATCCCATCATGGTCCTGTCGGTCAATGACTAGATGTCGCTGCCAGGGAGGTTGTCCCTCCGGGGCTGGGTTGGGACGCTGTGGCTACCACACACGCAGCTCTCATCCCGGAGCCCCGGATGGACATCCATCAGAATGCCCGCACGACACGGCATAGTCGAATGCTGATGGTGCCACGCCGCCGGGAGGGCGGTCCCCGCCCCTCGGTCGCGACAGATAGCAGAGCCCGGCTTCCGCGACCTCGCGTCACCACACGTTCTCCCGTGGTCGGGCCATCGGCCGCTGCTCCGTGATCCTCTTCCACTCGTGGTAGGCCATGAAGCGCGGCGTGAGGAACCGGTAGGTCTCCTCGATCAGCGTCCAGCACTCGTCGAGGGAGCGTGCAGGACAGGCGTTCCACGTCGCCAGCAGGTCCTTCCATCCACGGTAGGCCATGTACAGCTCGTCGCGACGGCCGCGGATGAAGGTCGTCTGTGCTGCCGCCTGACGCAGCACGGCGACCACCTCGCCGGTCTGGGCATCGATATCCGCGAAACGCTCGCACATCTTGACGGTGGCACGATCGATCATCCGCCGCGTCTGCGTCAGCATCTCCTGGCGCTGACTGTCGCCACGCCCGCGGAACTTCAACTGTCCGAGGCGCACCCCCAGGGCTTCGATCCCCTGCAGCATCTGG
This sequence comes from uncultured Acetobacteraceae bacterium, assembly GCA_937873225.1. Lineage (GTDB taxonomy): Bacteria > Pseudomonadota > Alphaproteobacteria > Acetobacterales > Acetobacteraceae > Lichenicola. The sequence goes on along the minus strand of CALMVN010000077.1, from coordinate 1,201 downwards.
ACCCTGAGCGCCTCGACGAACGACAGCTCGTGGGCGAGCTGAGCCATCAGGTCCAGGACGGCATCCCCGTCGGCCAGGCCGAGGATGTCGGCACCCTTGCGAAAGGCGCCGCTCACCCGTGGTTTGAAGGCCGGATCGTTGACGCACGCGATCAGCGTCTGCGCGTCGACATTGGCAAGGTCGTCCTCGGACGACGCCAGGTTGCGCACCAGCCCATACTGGAGCTTTGCCAGCGCCAGCTCGCAGAACTCCTTGCCGGCCGTCCAGCTCGCATCTCCGGTCAGCACCTCCGGCGGCAGATCGTCTCCCAGATGCAGGAACTGCACGAACGCCAGGGACCGCATGATCAGCACGATCATGCGCCCGTCGGCGGTATCATCCGCGATGCCTGCCTCGCGCTGGATCGTGGCGAGCGGAACCAGGGCCTGGTTGTCGCCCAGCTGGACGCGCATCATCACGTCGGCGCCGTCCTGGCTGCGGAGGAACAGCGGCTCCCCCAGCACCTTGAAGGCGCGGTTCTCCAGCTCACAGCGTCGCGGTTCGGCCGGTTCGGGAACTGTCATGGCGTCATGTTCTGACTCAGGCTCCCTTCTCCCATAGCGGCGTTTGGTTAACGCCCCGGAAACACCTCCTGTCCGGGGGCGTCACCCTCCAGGAAGCAGCGCCACGTCCGCACCGTCCTGATCCGGAATGGCGACAGTTCATCGATCGAAGGTCACGAGGCTGCGGCCCCTGTGCAGGGTGCCTTCATGGGCAATCAGCCCATCGGCGACGTCGCCTCCGTGCCCGATCTGGTATGAAGCGAGCTCCGGACGACACCGGGGCCCATCCGCTCCCGGGATCGCCGCTTCCGCTGGCCACGCCGCATCGCGACCCTGCCGATCCGGCCGCCTTGCAGCCGGGCTGGTTCATCCCGGGGTCGGCCGGGCTGCGGACCGGCGAGCACGATCGGCCAGCATGGCCGGCGCGACCTGCTTCCGCATCCCGGGACCGCGACCGATCCGACGGCAGGCGGCTGAAGGCTGCAGAGGAATGGCCGGTTCCGCCATGCGCAGCCTGGTCAAACGGGCGGTCGCGTAGCCTCGTGCCGGCCGCCGCTGCCAAACGGCCTGGCCGCCGTCCGGCCCCGGCCGACAAGGTCGCCGCAACCGATGCCGACATGCCCCCGTTCGCACCGTCAAAGCGCCCGTTCGTAGAGCCG
>CALMVN010000076.1 GCA_937873225.1 uncultured Acetobacteraceae bacterium | reverse complement strand
TTGTAGGTGTTGACGTCGGCTTCGGTCGGCACGTAGCCCTGCTCGGTGGTGAACAAGGCTGCCTGCGCATCGGTGAAGAAGTCTGCATCACCGAGTTGATCGAGATGATCCTGATCGTTAGGGCTCAGCACTCCGACCGTGGTAATAACACTGGAACTTGTGATGGTAACTCCAGAAGGCAGACTGCCACCTGTAATCGAGTTGGCAGCGGCATCCTCAGCTAGCTCCTGAACGACAACATTGTTCTCTGTACTTGCCGTGATCGCGTTTATGGACCCGATCGGAACGGTGATTGTGCTACCGGCTTTAAGAACATAGTAGCCGGAACTGGAGTCGCCGTCGGTGGCGACGAAGCCGCTGACGGCCGGATCGACGCCGATCACGTAAGTTCCGCTGGTTCCAACAACGACCGTTCTCTCGTAGATGATCTGGCTGGTGTTCGAGCTGTTGACCAGGGTGACGGTGCCGGCACCCCATTGCGGGGCGGCGGTGATCAGGCTCGACGCGGTGACCGCGGCGCCGGGGATGGCGATCTGCGTGACCTGGTTCGCCAGGAGGTTGCCGGACGGGCCGTCGAGCAGCGCCTGCGCGTAGAGCGTGAGGGACTGGCCGGGCTGGATGGTGTAGCCGCCGAACGTGCCGTCGCCGGCGCCGCCGGGCGACCAGCCGGCCGCCAGGCGCGGCATCTCGTTGATCTGGTACTGCACGCCGCCGGCGGACGACACCAGCTGCCCGACCGGCACCGTGATCGCGGCGTTGCCGGTGTTGGCGATCGTCACCGACATGATGGCCATCGGCTCGGCCTGACCGAGCTCAACCACACCGGCACCTGTCCCGGCCCACTCACTTAGGATCGAGGCTTCCGTCCCAGCGTCGTAAGCGGTGATGATACCACTCATGTGACCATAGAAGCCGACATCACCATCTGCAAGAAGAGGCGCCGCAATGCCGTTCGACGCCAGACCTACAAGATCCAGCGAACTGCCAACAAATATAGTGGAGTCCGTTCCTGCTGAAGATGTTGTAGACATTGGAACCTCCACATCTATCTAGGATCATCGGCTGCTACCAGCCGCCGCCCGCCGTTACGGGAAGCAATGTAAGTGATTATTTCTTAAGATTAGACTAACTTTGAAAATCGCCATTTTTAAGGTTCGTTAATCAAGTGCCTCTAGCAGACTGCGGAAAGGCTATCGGCGTCGTGCGGTGAATGACGGCTCATCGTCAGGATGGAAGCGGATGTCGCCGGTGATGGTGTTGTCTTCCTCGATCTGGGCATCGCTATCACCTGAAGTTTCGTTCGTCTCGTCATGCCGGCCCAGGTGAAGTAGAGCTCCATCCCAGTGATCCGCCACTTCCCGATCATCGGGTGCTTCGACATCGTCATGGCGCGGCGCTGAGGAGCCTTGGTAGCCGTATAAGGTTAGCAGCTGTTGCTGTCAGCGTGACCATCCAGCCGACGCGGCCGAGGCGACGATGATGGGTCTTGTGCAGTCCGGCTGTGACCTTGATCCAGCCAAATGGCTCCTCGATCCGCTTGCGGATGCGCTGGCTGATCGCATAGCCGGGATGGCGGGTGGTGCGGCCGTCAATGGCGGATCGCCTGCCGGACAGGTTCTGCGCTACGTGCGACGTAACACCCATTGCCTGCAGGTTCGCCACGTGCTCTGCCGCATCATAAGCCTTGTCAGCTCCGAGCGTGACGCGGCGCCGGCGTGCTGTCTCCGAGATCATGGCTTCGGCGGCGTCGCGTTCCGCCCGATCTGTCGCACGTGTGGTCCTGACATCGACGATCAGTCCATGTCGGTTCTCGATCAGCAGATGGCCCATGTAACAGAGCCGGGAGGGCTGACCACTTGACTTCCGGTAGAGCCTGCCATCGGGATCGGTGACCGATGCGTGCGTCCCGTTATTGCAGTCGATTCGCTTCGCGGCTCAACCACCCCGGAATTCGCGCTCGGCGTTGCGGCTAGGACCAGACGGGCCGTCGCCGCCGTCGTCCTTGCACCGGAAACTTTTCATCGAGGCCCAAGCGTCGATCAGCGTGCCGTCGACCGAGAAGTGCTCGTGGGATAGCAGCCGCTTCACGGTGAGATCGCCCATGACCGAGAGCAGGAACGCGACCGCGATGTCGCCTACCAGCAGGCGCTCGCGGTTCTTCGTGAACACCCTCACGTCCCACACCGGCGCGTCCATTGATAGCCCGATGAACCAGCGAAACAGCATGTTGTAGGTGACCTGCTCCATCAGATGGCGCTCCGAGCGTGCCCCGTAGAAGGCTTGGCACGCAGCAGGGCGCGCAGGAGCTTCTCCGGCGCGATGGAGGCACGGCCACCCGGCGAGTAGAGCTGCTAGAACTGCGGCTGCAGGCGTCCCGGAGCTGCGTTCACCAGCGGCCGGATCGCCCGCGGCGGATGGTCCGGGGACACCAGCGCGTCAGGGCTCAGGTAGCTAAACAGCGTCCCAGTCTGCTCGTCCGTCCCTCGCATCTCAGCCTCCGGTCCCGTAGGACCAGAGAATTAGATCAGGGCGATCTCTGCACCTGGATTTATGCAGCCTGTTAGCAGCACATAACCTTGAACACTAAATAAAGGACTTTATTATGACCAATTCTGCCTAGCTTACCATAACGTTAGCGCAGCGGCCGTGATCCAGTTCTGCGGCTAAGTACCCGTTTGAGAATGGCTACCGGTTGGGGTGAGCGACGCGCCGGAGCAGGAGCGCG
>CALMVN010000075.1 GCA_937873225.1 uncultured Acetobacteraceae bacterium | reverse complement strand
AAACCAGTCAGGTTCACAGTCGACCCAAAGCCGACCCTCGCGGTCCTCCAACGACACCCCGGCTTTCCCAGAAGGATCGAGTTTCGAGAATCTACCGGGGGTGTGGAGAGGGGCTACTTCTGTATGTGGTGGGAATCAGGCATCGCAACGCAGCGCCGGGATCAGCAGTCCGGACGGTTGGGCCAGGTCGTCCACGGCGTCATTCCACCTGGACCTGAACGGGCGCGCCGAGCTTGTCGGCCGTGCCGGATACGATGGTTAGGTAGCGGCGTGGCGTTCCCCCTTCGCCTTGGACAATCTGCCGGATCGATCCGACGGCGTTGACGATGGCTGCCCCAGCCGGGTTGGTGGTGAACCCGGCCAACGGCTCCAACGGTCCGCCACCGTCTTCCTGGCCTGACAAGGCAAGAAGGTAGGGCTGCTTGGGCACAAGCCCGGTGACGGAGGCTTCCAGCACTTGGGTCAACCCTTGGCTGAATAGCGATACGCTGGTGGGTGCGGTGGCAGCCGGCCTCCGGCCCGCGGACGGCGCGAGCGTCAGATGCACGGTTTCGCCCGCCTGGCCCAATGAAATCAGCCCCTCCCGGCCATCGCCTTGCGGCACCGCGCCCGGAACATAGGCGATGGCCTGGGGTGCCTGACCGATCGGCACGGTGCCTATGACCGTGTTGCTCATCGTGTCGATGGCCAGCATCGCATCGTCGTTCTCCAGCCCGACGTAGACGCGGCTGCCGTCACCCGAGGGCCAGATGCCATGCGGCAGCTTGCCCACGGGGATCGTCGCGACCAGGCTGAAATCATCCGTGCGGAACACCTTGACTTCGTTCAGGCCGCCAATGGTCACGTAGGCGAACTGCCCCTTGGCGGTCCGGACGATGTTGACGTGGTTGGTGACCGGCCCGGTATCGAGGGTTCTGATCAACGCGAAGGGCGGCTTGGCTGAGAACACCTGCGTCTTGCCGGTATCCTTCAGCGTGAACCACACCTGCTCGCCATCCGGAGTGGCGGCGATGTTCGGGCAGAACGGGCTGGCTTGTGCGACCTTCCCGACGATCTGGTGATCGGCGACCCGGATCACGTCCACCTCAGGATTGAAGGACGAGCAGACGTAGCCGTATTGCCCATCAGGCGAGAAGATCTGCATCCCCGGCCCGTTCGGGGTCTTGATGCGGCCCGTTTCGACGAAGGTGGTGCCGTCGAGCACGGCGACGTAGTCCTCTCCTCGCACCGTCACCCAGACCTCCTTGCCGTCCGGCGTGAAGAAAGCCTCGTGCGGCGAACGGCCCACGTAGGTCGTGTGCTTCACGGCATTGGTGGCTGTGTCGATGAAGGTCACGGCGTTGGAGCCGATCGAGACCACGGCCAGCGTCTTCCGGTCGGGCGAGAAGCCCATGCCGTGCACCAGTACCTGCCCGGTGTAGAGCGGACTGAAGTTCATCGGCTGCGGATCACCGAGGCGTATCACGCCAAGCAGCTTGTTGTCGGCCGGATCGATCACGGACACCGTGTTGGAGAATTGCTCGGCAGCGTAGACCCGGTCCTGGTGGCTGATGGGAATGTCGGGATTGGCAGCCGCGAACGGCACCTGGCCCGCGAGGGCCGGAAGTGCGCCGCCGGCGAGAAGCGAGAGGACGAGAACGGACCGGATCATCGGACAAGCTCCATCATCAGCATGGTCACTGGGCGACAGGACGCGTCGTGGCGGGCGCCTGGAAAGGCGGTGTCTCACCTCCGGTCGGGGCGGGTGCGGAGGGCGGCAGCCGCTGGCCGAGCGCGAGCCGCATGGCCACGATCTCTCCCTGCTGGTCAACGATGATCTCCTGGGCGATGCGGCGGAGCGTCTCGTTGCGGCCGAAGCGCAGCTCGACCTCGGCCATCTCGATGGCGCCCTGGTGATGAGGGATCATCATGGCGGCGAAGTCGGCATCGGCGTCGCCAGTCGGCTTTACTGCCATGGAGTCCATCATGTTGCTCATGGCAGCCGCGTTGGCAGTGAGGAACGGCGCTTCGTTGGCATACCGGGCCCCCGAAGCAACAGTCTGCGCCATGACGCTCGATCCGAGCAGCATGCTAAGAAGAGAACCCAAGCACATGGGCCGGCATATGCTGCCCAAGCTCATCCAACGGAGTGGCCAATTAGTTCCGGGGCTTGACCGGCCGGGCTTCGACTGTTGGACGACAGGTTGGTTCATAAGGTGCCGTTCCACCGATCGTCCGGGCGTCATGGCCGAACTACGCGCGAGCGTAGGCTTTGACCCAAGGCTCGCAACCTCGTTAAGGTCATTCTCCTACGAGACTGGGCCACACCAGCGGTGGACACGCCGACATGGAGTTTGATGGCATATTCCGGCCGGTCGTCGCGACTGAGACCGCCTATCCAGATGGTCACGTCGTGGCACCTCACCACCATCGCCGCAGCCAACTGCTCTACGGCTCGACCGGCGTCGTGGTCGTCATCACGCCAGAGATCGCGTGGGTGATGCCGCCCCAGCGCGCCATATGGATCCCCGCCGGCACCGTCCATGAGGTCCAGATGCTCGGCGACGTGAGCAAGCTCAACCTGTACATTGAACCCGACGCGATTGAAGGCATGCCCGATTGCTGCCAGGTGCTGGGCGTTTCGCATCTCATGCGGGACCTGCTCGCCGAAGCTGTGACGTTGCCGGCGAACTACGACCTGGGCGGCCGGGCCGCCGCCCTGATGGCGCTGATCCTGCACGAGGTGCCGCGCCTGCCAGTGCTGCCGCTTTCGCTGCCGCTGCCGCGCGACGAGGCTTTGGCGACGCGTTGCCGGACGTTCCTTCTCCACCCCAGCGCGCATGACACGATCGATCGGTGGAGCAGGTCGTTGAGCGTCAGCCGTCGGACTTTCACGCGCTGGTTTCGTCAACAGACCGGATTGAGCTTCGTCGAGTGGCGTCAGCAGGCCTGCCTGCTGGCGGCGCTGCCGCGCCTCGCCGCCGACCATCCCGTCACGACGATCGCGCTCGATCTCGGCTACGACAATCCGGCGGCCTTCACGGCGATGTTCAAGCGAGTGCTGGGATCCGCACCAACCGTCTACATCAACGATCTTGACCCGAAGGACGCCGATTACCGGGACGGAACGCTCCGGATACGCCCCAGGGCAATCCGACCTCACGCTCTCAAGCAGCCAACCATCGAAACGACATAGGAGACGCTGAGGTGCCTTGACGAGGCAGACTGGGGTCTGCTCCGGGTGGAAGTAGCTGGTTCGGCCTTCCCGCAAACGAACGCGGAGCGGGAAGGCTGTGCCCACGCGAGGCAGGACGTCACGAGCGAGCGGCGCTTTCCCGAAACCTGTTCCCAAATCGTCTTTCCCGAGATTGTCCAATCGAGATGGAGAAGCGGGAAACGGTTCAGGCGCGGGTGCAGCTCTTGCCCCACACGGGAGCTGCGACCGCTTACCATCATTCCCGGCGGTCCGCCCGATCGAGTTCAGACCTCAGGCCCCACCGGAGACACCGGCCGGGCATCCGACTAGGATCGCCTTCCCGAACCGGACCATGAGGTTCCGCACTTGCCCAAGCTCCGCCACCCGGACCGCCTGGGGCTGCATCTGCGAGTGGTCCTGGAAGGCGGCATCGCGATCGGCCCCGGCCGGGCGGAGCTGCTGGAGGCGATCCGCGACGCCGGCTCGATCTCGGCCGCCGGCCGCAGCATGGCGATGAGCTACAAGCGCGCCTGGGACCTGGTGGAGGAGATGAACGCCTGCTTCGCCGCCCCCGTGGTGTCGACCAGCACGGGGGGCGTTGCCGGCGGCGGCTCTCGCCTCACCGACACCGGCACGGCGGTGCTGGCCGCGTATCGCCGGATCGAGGCCGCCGCCGCCGACGCGGCCGCCGCCGAGCTGTGCGCCCTGTCGGCCCTGCTGGCACCGGAGCGGACAGGTGCCGCGGACGCGCAGCCCTGAGCGGCTGGCCGCCCCGGCACCGCCGGCCGGCGCATGGACAAGTCCCGCTCGCCGGGCGCACCCTGCCGCCGCCGCGCCGCGTGCGGCTTCCGCCAGGAAGGGCCTGACCGATGCGCATCCTGCTGGTCGAGGACGATCAGACCGTCCGCGGCTTCGTCGCCAAGGGCCTCAAGGAGGCCGGCCACGTGGTCGACCAGGCCG
>CALMVN010000074.1 GCA_937873225.1 uncultured Acetobacteraceae bacterium | reverse complement strand
CGACGGCGCCCACACGCCTTCGACCGCACCCAGCGTCGGTGACCGCTTCGAGCAGGCTGGCGCCGCGGAGGAAGGCAACGCCCCGCAGGCCGGACGGCTGTCGCGCTGGTCGGAACGGAACTACAAGTTCGGCGACATGTTCGACAAGGCGTTGAAGCCCTACACGGTGCCCCTGACCGCCGGAGGCGTGACGGCCGGGCTCGGGATCGGCATCTACAACGCGGTGAAGAAGTAGGAGATCGGCCAGGAACCGCGCGTCGCCGCGGCCTCGCTCAGCTTCGCCGACATGGTCGGGAGGCGGCGCAGCGAGGACCGCCGTCGCCTCCGATGGGCTTGGGCCCCCCGCGCCAGGTACCCGGGACGTTTTCCGCGCCTGCGGCGAAAGCCGACCCGGCAGCGCGGCGTTGCTCGACGGCGACGCAGCCATCCCGACCTGCCGCACCTGCCACCGGCGTCCGGACCCACCCGCGCGTTCCGTCCGGGAGGAGGCAGGCGCCGTTCCGGGTCGGGCCGCAGGCCCGGAGCAGCGTGCCGATCTCCCCGGCCGGCTCCGACACCCGCCGCCGGCACCATCCGTCGCCGATGCGGGAACGGCCGCTCGACGGCCCCGCCGGCGGCAGCCCGCGCGGTCGTCCCGCATCCCTGCCGTCGGCACGACCTGCAGGGCCGTGAACGTGGAGCCCGCGGTCGAGAACATCCCCTGTGTGCAGCCGTCGACGCAACTCCACTGCACAGCGTCGCCGATCCCGGGCAACGGCGCACCCCGAACCACGCCTCGAACGCCCACAAGACGAGCCTGATCGAGACGGCATGGGTGCTGCCCTCGGACCGCATCATGCTGCCCAGCATGACCAGGGCCGACATCGTCGACCGGATTCTCCTCGGCCACCAGGAGGCATCGGCCTTGTCCGGGCGAAGGGGCCATGCCGTCGGCCGCCTCGTTCCACACGTTCACGCGGAGAACGACGCCTGCCTCGGACAGGCGGCGGCAGAACGGTGCCGGTTGAGCAACCCGCTTGCGGTGGTGCCGAAAAGCGGGTTAGCGTATCAAACGTGTAACATTGTCCAACGTGCTCTGGAACGTCAGCAAGAGGTTCGGCGGCCATGGTCAACGGTGTTTCCTGGGGCGGCAGCACGGATACGCTTGAGTCCGCGTCGAACACTCCGACCGCGGCAAACGAGACGGCGTTCGAGCAGAGCATCCAGGATTTCCTGTCCAGCAGCGGTTCGCAGGCATCCGGGCAGTCGGCCGGAAACGGTTCGGCCGCGACCGAGCAGGACCTTCTCAAGGTCCTCCAGACCCTGATCGGCCTGCTGGAAGGGGAGTCCGGGTCCGGAGCGTCCGGCAGCCCTTCGTCCCCGGGAACGCAGTCGGCGAATTCCGCTCCGACAGGAAGCGGTTCGACCGGCGCCGGTCCGACGGACAACGGTTCGGATGACGCCAGCCCGTCATCTGCTAGCCCGTCATCTGCCAGCCCGGCAACCGCCGACTCGACGAGCCCCGCTGCGACAGGCACCGATCCGACAACGACCGGTTCGACCGGGGCCGCGACCGCCTCGTCGGCGGGCGCGACGAACGGTTCCGTGCTCGGCAACCCGTCCGACCCGCAGAGCCTGATCGATCCGAACTTCAACGACGGTCCGGCACCCAAGCCCCTCAACGAGGGCGGCCAGAACGAGCAGGGGCCGCCCATGGGCGCGATCGGCCCCGAGGATCCCACCACCCACGAGGCGCTCGACGGCCCGCTCAAGGGCATAAAGTACGGCGCCGAGCTCACCGCGGCGGCGAACGCCAACGGCCTCAGCCCCTATCTCCTGGCCGGCGACGCCGCTGTCGAGTCCGGCGACAACGTGGACGGCAAGCTGGGCGGCACCGACGCGGCCAATGGCGGCCTGCTCCAGGTCAACCCCGGCGTCTGGAACTCGTCGTCCAACGTGGCGGAAAGTGCCGACATGGGCGCCCGGATCATCCGGATGTACATCGACCAGGCCGGCGGCAACGTGGCCAAGGGCCTCGACGGCTACAACACCGGCGACGTCAAGCAGTCCGGCTACGCCGCCGGCTTTTCCTCCTACGCGGCCGGCGTGCTGTCCGGCGCCAACAACGCGTTCAAGGCGGAACAGGCGGGTGATGCCGCCTCGCTCAACAACAACAACGCCTAGCCTCGGCGCCCGGCCAGGGCGCGCCTTTCCTGCCGCCGACGCCGACGCAGCGCGTCGTCCCGTGCTCGCCCGAGCCAGGCACCGCCAGCAGACGACTCCCGAGCCGCAAGCCGCGCACGGTGACGGGCGTCGGCGGTCCGGTTGCCGAGGCTGCCGCCCTGCCGCTGCCTGAGGCCGGAGCAGGACGTCACGACCGGCTCCGCTTGCCTGCGAAGCCCTGGCCCGGCGTCGAGCCCAGGCGTCCGGTCCGCGCCCGTCTCAATCATGGGACCGCCGCACCGGCATATGTCGTTGCAGCGCCTGCGCAACCTCCGCCTAATGAAACCGCCGATCGGGGCGCCGCCCCGCACCCTCCGATGGTGTCACCGGTCAAGGAGAAGCGCATGTCGTCGTCCTTGCGAGCCGTTCTGGCCCTTGGCCTGTTCGCGATGGCCGTTCCCGCGACCGGATCCGTCGCGCAGGCCGCGGAACGACTGGTCCAGGGAACGATCAACGAGCGGCAGACCGTGTCCCTTCCCGGCAACCTGCGTCCGGAAGCTGACGCCGCCAACGATCGCGGCGCCGTCGCCGACGACCGCCTCCTCGACCACATGCAGCTGCTTCTGAACCGTCCTGCCGCCACCGCCGCCGACCTCGACAGCTTCATCGCCGGCCTGAACGATCCCCGTTCGCCCGACTACCACGCCTGGCTGACCGCGTCGCAGTTCGGCACCCGCTTCGGCCCGGCCGCGTCCGACGTGCAGCAGGTGGTCGCCTGGCTGCAGGGCCACGGCTTCACGGTCAACGAGGTGCAGCCCAACCGGATGGTGATCGACTTCTCCGGCACCGCCGCCCAGGTGCGCGACGCCTTCGGCACCGCCATCCACCGGTTCGCGGTGAACGGCGCCACCCACATCGCCAACACGAGCGACCCGACCGTGCCCGCGGCCCTCGCCGGCATCGTCCGCGGCATCGTGTCGCTCAACGACTTCCGGCCGCATCCGCAATACCGGTCCCGCCCGGCCTACACCTTCACCAGCGGCGGTTCGACCTACCACGCGGTGGTGCCCGCCGACCTCGCCACCATCTACGACCTCAACCCGCTGTTCGGCGCCGGCACCTCCGGCCAGGGCCAGACGATCGTCGTGATCGAGGACACCGACGTCTACAAGACCGCCGACTGGACCACCTTCCGCTCCACCCTCGGCCTGTCCGGCTACACCGCCGGCTCCTTCACCCAGGTGCATCCGACCAGCAGCGCCAAGAGCTGCTCCGACCCCGGCGTGGTGGCCGGCAACGAGAGCGAGGCCACGCTTGACGCCGAATGGGCCAGCGCCGCCGCCCCCAGCGCCGCCATCGAGCTCGCCTCCTGCAAGGACACCAGCACCACCTTCGGCGGCCTGATCGCGCTGCAGAACCTGCTGAACAACGGCAGCCCGCCCGCCATCGTCAGCATCAGCTACGGCGAGTGCGAGGCGCTGAACGGCGCCACCGCCAACGCCGCCTACAGCACCACCTACCAGCAGGCGGTGGCGATGGGCGTGTCCGTGTTCGTATCCGCCGGCGACGAGGGTGCCGCCAGCTGCGACGCCGACGAGACGTCTGCCACCCACGGCATGGCCGTCAGCGGCTTCGCCTCCACCCCCTACAACGTCGCTGTCGGCGGCACCGACTTCGGCGACACCTACGCCGGCACCACCGCCACCTACTGGAACGCCACCAACACCGCGACGGACGGCTCCGCCCGCAGCTACGTCCCCGAGATCCCCTGGAACGATTCCTGCGCCAGCGCCCTGCTGTCCACCGCTGCCGGCTACAGCACCCCCTACGGCTCCGCCGGCTTCTGCAACAGTTCCATGGGCAAGGAGTACTACCTGACCACCGCCAGCGGCTCCGGCGGCCCCAGCGGCTGCGCCACCGGCACCCCGTCCCGCTCCGGCGTGGTCGGCGGCACCTGCAAGGGCACGCCCAAGCCCTCCTGGCAGGTCCTGGTCGGCAACCCGAACGACGGCGTGCGCGACCTTCCCGACGTGTCCTTGTTCGCCGCCAACGGCGCCTGGGGCCACTACTACGTGTTCTGCGACTCCGACACCGCCGACGGCGGTGCCCCCTGCACCGGCGCGCCAAGCGGCTGGTCCGGCGCCGGCGGCACCTCGTTCGCCTCGCCGATCCTGGCCGGCATCCAGGCCCTGGTGAACCAGCGCCAGGGTGCCCGCCAGGGCAACCCGAACCCGGTCTACTACGCCCTCGCCGCCACCGAGTACGGCAGCGCCGGCAACCCGTCCTGCAACTCCACCTCCGGCAACGCCACCGCCTCCGGCTGCACCTTCCACGACGTCACGCAGGGCGACATGGACGTGAACTGCACCGGCACCACCGACTGCTACCTGCCCAGCGGCAAGAACGGCGTGCTGTCCACCACCAGCGGGAGCTACGCCAAGGCCTACGGCACCGGCACCGGCTGGGACTTCGCCACCGGCATCGGCTCGGTCAACGCCACCAACCTGGTTAACGGCTGGGCCGCCGCCGCCAGGTCGGTCACTCGGACCGCATCGGACTAGGAGCCGTCGTCCGACCGGACCGGTTGAGGATGCGTGCCCCGGCAACGAACTGGAGCATGATCCGCACGCCGACGTGAACGGACCATGCGCCGATCGTGCAGGCGGATCCGCGGCTCATCCGGCCCCGGGTCCGGCCGACGCATCGCCCAGCCTGTCATGCGCCAGGTCCAGCATCCGGTTCAGCGCAACGACCGCATCCTGTCCGACCCGCCCGGTCATCTCCGCCTCGGCGCGCTGCCACAGCGGCATCGCCTGCGCCAGCTTCGACCGGCCCGCCGGTGTCAGGAACACCAGCCGCGCGCGCCGATCGTGCGGATCGCGCACGTTGTCGATCAGGCCCGCCACCACCAGCGGCTTCAGGCTGCGGTTCAGCGTGGTCGGGTCCATCCCGGCGTACCCGGCCAGCGCCGTCAGCGACAGCCCTGGCTTGTCGACCTGCGCGCGATGCAGCCCCGCCAGGAACCCGAACTGGCCGATGGTCAGCCCGCTCGGCGCCAGGTGCGCGTCGTAGTGCCGCGTCATCCGACGTGCCGCCTTGCGCAGCCGCAGGCAGGCGCACCCGGAGGCCTGCTGCACGTCAAACCGGCCGACTGCCGGGACCTCGCTCACCGCACCGATCTTCCCCGCCACCATCAGCCCGACCTTGCAGCCGGGAAGATTTAGCTGCATATGCAGCATTCCTGCCGTTGCCGGCGCGTCTCCTGCTGCGAACGAGGTGCACAATGTCCGGTTGCGATCCCGCGCCGCCCGCTGTCGCCTCGGCGCCCTCCGCCCGCGAGCTGAGGCTGCAGGCGATCCTGCACGGCCCGCTGCTGCCGACCCTGCTTCGACTCGGCCTGCCCACGGTCGGCGTGCTGCTGGCGCAGACGCTGGTGTCGGTCGCGGAGACCTACTGGACCAGCTTCCTCGGCACCGCCGTGCAGGCCGGGGTGGCGCTCGTGTTCCCGCTGCCGGCCCTGATGACGGCGATGAGCAATGGCGGGATCGGCGGCGGCGTGTCCTCGGCCGTCGCCCGTGCGGTGGGCGCTGGGCGGCAGGACGACGCCGACGCCCTCCTCGTCCACGCCCTGGTGCTGGCCGTCGGCCTCGGCCTGCTGTTCACCGCCGGCGCGCTCCTGGCCGGCCCGTGGCTGTATCGCGCCATGGGCGGCACCGGCGCCGCGCTGCAGGCGGCGTTGCTGTTCTCGGGCTGGTTCTTCGCCGGCTCGGTGCCGATCTGGATCGTGAACCTGCTGGCCGCGGCCTTGCGCGGCGCCGGCGAGGTCCGGCTGCCGGCGCTCGTCACCCTGGTCGGCGCCGTCGTGGTGATCCCGCTGTCGCCGGCCCTCATCTTCGGCATCGGGCCGCTGCCCCGCATGGGCATCGGCGGCGCCGGGCTCGCCGTGGCGCTGTACTTCTCCGGCGCCGCGCTGGTCCTGCTGCGCCACGTTTGGCGCGGCCACGGCGTGCTCGCATTGCGTCGGGTGCCGCTGCGCCCCGCCGCCTTCCGCGCCATCCTCGGCGTCGGCCTCGTGTCGGCGTTCGGCACGGTGGCGGCCAACCTGACCATCCTGCTCGTCACCGCCGCCGTCGGCCTGTTCGGGGTCGACGCCCTGGCCGGCTACGGCATCGCCTCACGCCTGGACTGGCTGCTGATCCCGCTCCTGTTCGGCCTCGGCACCGCCGTCGTCACCATGGTCGGCGTCAGCACCGGGGCAGGGCACCACGCCCGCGCCCGCCGCGTCGCCTGGACGGCGGCCCTGCTTGCCGCCGGCGTCGCCGGGACCGTCGGCCTGCTGGCGGCCTGCTTCCCGCGCGCCTGGCTGGGACTGTTCACGGCCGACCCCGCGGTGCTGGCCGCCGGCGCCCGCTACCTGCGCGTCGTGGCCCCCAGCTACGGCGCCGTCGGCGTCGGCATGATCCTGTACTTCGCCTGCCAGGGGCGGGCGCGGATGTCCTGGCCCTTCGTCGCCGGCATCGCCCGCCTCGTCGTGGCGGCCGGTGGCGGCCTGCTCCTGGCGCGGGAGGGCGCCGGCATGACCGCGGTGTTCGCCGCCGTGGCGGCCGGATCGGTCGCGTTCGGCCTGCTGAACGCCCTCGGGATGGTCGCCCGTCCGCTCCCGCATGCCGCCGCCGCATCGCGCGGGGAAAGCCTGCAACCGTCATGAGCCTGGCCGACCCCGTGCCCGACGCCGACCAGCCCGCTGCACGCTCCGCAACCACCCCCGTGCTGACGACCGAGCGTTTCGGCGGTTCCGGCTGGCGGGAGATGGTGGCGCTCCGCCACCGCGTGCTGCGTGCCCCGCTCGGCCTGTCCTTCTCGGATGCGGACCTGGCCGCCGAGGCCGGCCAACTCCACCTGGCCCTCCGGCTCGGCGACACCCTTGCCGGCACCGTGCTGCTGCTGCCGCCCGACTCCGACGGCAGCGCCAAGCTGCGCCAGATGGCCATCGATCCCGCCCTGACCGGCCGCGGCTTCGGCACCCTGCTGCTGCGCCACGCCGAAGCCGAGCTCCGCCGCATCGGCGCCATCGAGGCCAGGCTGTCCGCCCGCGAAACCGCGACCGGCTTCTACGCCCGCCTCGGCTACGTTTCCGAAGGTCCGTCCTTCATCGAGGTCACCCTGCCGCACCGCCTCATGCGCCGCCGCCTCGATCCCGGCCCATCCCCGGCCTGAACCTCATCCGCCCGCTACGGCCGGGCGGCGACCGCAGCCCGAGGCCGGGCCCGACAACCGCCTGGCGGGAGCGGAAGCCCGCAGAAGCCGTAGCCGCACCAGGCTTTCGGCCGTGGCGAGAACCGCCTCCTCGCGCGACCGCGGCGTCCAGCCGAGCAGGTGCCGGGCCTTCGCGCTCGTGGCGTTCTTCCGCTTGCCGAGCTCGGGCAGGATCAGCCTGACCTCCGGGTTCGCCACCGCGGACAGGCGAAGCAGCCAGTCCGGAAGCTGTCGGGTCGGCACGCGTCGTCCGGCCTCGCCCATGCCGGACCTGAGAACCCTCGCCACGTCCTGGACCATCAGGAAGTCGCCCGCCACCGCGACGAAGCGCTGTCCGTTCGCGGCCGGATGCGTCATGGCGCGGAGATGGAGGTCCGCAACGTCCCGCACGTCCACCACGCCCAGGCACAGCCGCGGGCAGCCGGGCACGCTCCCGTCCATCAGCCGCTTCACCAGGACGACCGAGGTCGACAGCTCGGCACCCAGCAGCGGCCCGAAGATGGCGACCGGGTTGACGACCGCGAGCTCGAGCCCTCGCCCCTCGTCCGCGACGAACTCCCACGCCGCACGCTCGGCCAGCGTCTTCGACGCGTGGTAGGGCAGGACCTCCCTGTCGCCGAGGGTGGTCCAGTCCGCCTCGGCGAACGGCGCCGTCCGCTCCGCATGCCCGTAGCCGACGGCCGCGAACGAGGAGGTCACCACCACGCGCTTCACCCCCGCATCGCGCGCGGCCCGCAGCACCCGGAGCGCGCCGTCCCGGGCGGGCCTGACCAGCTCGTCCTCGTGCGCCGGCACCAGCTGCGGGAACGGCGACGCCACGTGCAGCACGTAGTCGCACCCGCCGGCCGCCTGCGCCCAGCCCGCGTCGTCCTCGAGGCTGGCGGCGAAGAACCTCACGCGGTCGGCAGGACCCGCATAGCCGCCCTCGCCGAGCATCGCGCGCACCCCAAGCTCGCGCCCGGGATGGCGCACCGACGCGTGCACCTCGTGTCCCTGCGCCAGCAGCTGCACGATGCAATGCGAGCCGACGAACCCGGAACCGCCGGTGACCAGGACCCTGCTCATGACCGGTCCGCTGTCGTTTGCACGCCCACCGCCTTCTCCTCCCGCTGGTGACGCGCTATATGAACTAATTAGTCACTTAAGGCAAGATGTCTCATCGCTGCTCCGGTGCCGGCAGCCACGGCATCGATCCATGTCGCGCCGAAAGCGTAGGGAGTCAGCATGACCGATCAGACCAGGAAGCGAGCAGCGCCCGACACCGGAACTCCAGGAGCCTCGCTTGACGCCGGACAGCCGCGCCGCCGGACCCGGACCCGTGAGGCGCTGCTGTCGGCAGGCCGCGGGCTGATGGCCGCACGATCCCGGGACGGCTTCACGATTGACGATATCGTCCAGAAAGCCGGAGTCGCCAAGGGCTCGTTCTACAACCACTTCGCCGACAAGCAGGCGCTTGTCGACGAGGTCTGCAAGGCCATCCGCGCGAAGGAGGAGGGACAGATCGCCGCCGTCAACGCGGCGTCGGCGGAGCCGGCCGTCCGCATCGCCCGGGCGATGGCCGTGTATGCGCGCTTCGCCCTGACCGTTCCGGACGAGGCGCGGATCCTCACCGACGTCTGGGTGGACGCCCTGTCGCTCGACTCGCCGATGAACACCGGCCTCCTGCACGACATCACCGACGGCCTGCGGACCGGCCAACTGGTGACGCCGTCGGTCGAGGCGGCGTTGCTGACGGTCGTCGGGCAGACGGCGGTGCTGCTGTCGCGGCTGCAAACGATGACGCCGCGCGAGGCGGCCTCGCTCGTCCAGCAGTGCATCGCCCTGACGCTGCTGGGACTCGGCCTGGAGCACCGGGCGGCGCACCTGACCTCGGCCCAGGCCGTGGAGGAGATCGTGCGGCCGGGCCGGAACGGCGGCGCCGAGCCGCCAGGCCTGGAAACCGCACCGCCCGCCGTGTCGGGCCGGCGGAACAGCCATCGTCCGCGCTGACCACGGGGCCGGACCGCGTCGGCCCGGATGCGGCGACCGAGGCTGTTTCCCGCCCAACCCGGCAACGGCCTCCGACGTCCCGTCGTTGGAGCGGCATCGCTGCCACGCCCACACCCCACGCCCAGGACGCTTCCGATGACCGACCAGACCATCCCCGAGGCCGGAATGCACTCCTACGAGCCCTCCTCGGGCCACGGCCTGCGCCACGACCCCTTCAACTCCATCGTCGGTCCCCGTCCGATCGGCTGGATCGCCAGCCGGAGCGCCGCCGGCATCCTGAACCTGGCGCCCTACAGCTTCTTCAACGCCTTCAACTACACGCCGCCGATCATCGGCTTCTCCTCCACCGGCTGGAAGGACAGCGTCGCCAACATCGCCGCCACCCGCGAGTTCGTCTGGAACCTCGCCACCCGCCCGCTGGCCGAGCAGATGAACGCAAGCTCCGCCACCACCGGCCCCGAGGTGGACGAGTTCGCCCTGGCCGGCCTCACCCCGACGCCCAGCCGCCTGGTCGACGTGCCCCGCATCGGCGAAAGCCCCGTCGCCTTCGAGTGCCGGCTGCTGCAGCAGGTCCAGCTGCACGACCTGGACAACCACGCCCTGCAGACCTGGCTCACCCTGGGCCAGGTGGTCGCGGTGCACATCGACCGCCGCCTGATCCGCGACGGCGTCTACGACACCGCCGCCGCCCGCCCGATCCTGCGCGGGGGAGGGCCCACCGCCTACATCGAGGTGGAGCCCGGCGCGTTCTTCCACATGACGCGGCCGGACAGCGGATCGTTGCCGCCGCGGTAAAGGCCAGGGCTCTGCCCTGGACCCGCTCAAGGCTCGGCCTTGAGAATCCGGTTGTTTTCGGGGCCTACCGGCCCGCCCTCCTGATCGCTCCGCCGGCAAGCGCGTCGCGCACCAGCGCCAGCAGCGCCGGGTCGCGGTAGTCCTCCACCGTCATGTCCGCGCCCGCCGCCCGCAGCGCCGCCTCGTCCATGGTGGTCCGGATCGCCACCGTGTAGATCCCCGCCGCCGACGCCGCGGTGACGCCCGCCACCGAGTCCTCGAACGCGATCGCCCGCTCCGCCGGACAGCCGAGCCGCTCCAG
>CALMVN010000073.1 GCA_937873225.1 uncultured Acetobacteraceae bacterium | reverse complement strand
CGCCGCCCCCGTCCAGCACCCTGACCGAGGCCATGAACCGGATGCCGGTCCCGCCGCCCGCCGCCGCAGGCAGGCCCGGCTCGACCGAAAGATCGTTGATGACGCGGAGGTCGTCGTCGCCCCCGGTCGCGGCGGCCAGCATCCGGCTGTCGATCGCCTCGCCGCCAAGGGCGTCGAGGCCGTAGGAGGCGCCAAGGGTGAAGCCGTCCGCCTCGCTGAAGAAGAACGCGGCCACCTGACAGCCGGCGGCATGCGCGGCGCTCCGCACCGCCTGGTCAAGGCCAGGTCCGATGCACATGCGCGACGCCGACCGGGCGACCGCCGCAACCACCTCGTCGTTCATCATGCGCAACCGCGTCCCGCCGAGGACGCTCCTCGCGGCCTGGACGTGGCACCGAGCCACGAGACGCGTCCCGCTTCCTCGACAACAGCGCCCATCCCGACTCCAGTCACCAGCCCGATTTCACGTGCGAACGCGCGCTGCCACCGCAATGACCTCGATAGCATGAATTTATCGATAACGGACTCAGATTTGCGTGCGGGCGACGGGTTGCGGTGCCGGGTCAGGCCAGCACGAACAGGGCCAGCCCCACCGCGATCCAGGCCACGTAGTCGCCGACCAGCCCGCTGTGCAGCGCCCCCAGCGCGCCAAGCGCCGGGCCGGATGCCCGGTCGTATCCCCGCGCCAGCGACCGGGGCAGCCTGTGCCAGAACAGCTCCAGCCCCGACAGCGCCACCGCCAGCCCCGTCGCCACCCATGGCAGCCACGATCCTGGCACCGCCGCCCAGGGCGCCACGACGGCCGGGCGCGCCGTCGCCAGCCCGAGGATCGCCTCGCCGTCCGGATGCATCAGCAGCGCCGCCGCCCGCCAGGCGATCCGGTCCGCGTCGTGGCTGCCGCACAGCGACAGCGCCACCAGCACCACCGTCGGCAGCATCATCAGCCACAACGGGCGGTCCGCCTTTTCCCGCTCCTCGTCGGTGGGCGAGCACTCCTCCTCGCCCGACACCGGGCCCCAGCCGACGAACACGCGCCCCGCCACACGAAGCACCGCCGCGCCGGTGCACACCATGCCCGTCAGCACCGCCACCCGCACCACGATCTGGTGCTGATCCCGCATCGCGAGCTCGATCCGCTCCAGCCCGGTATCCATCAGCCCCACCGGCATCCCCGCCAGCAGCAGCCCACCGAAGCCCATCACCAGCCCGGCCGGCCAGATCCGACGCCCCTGCCCGCGCAGGCCGAGCTCGTCGATCCCGCCAAGGCTGGCCAGCATGATCCCCGCCACCATGAACAGGGCGCCCTTCACCAGCCCGTGCCCGAGCAGGTAGACCAGCATCCCGGACAGCCCGTTCCCATCGGACAGCGCCAGGCCGACCAGCAGGATGCCGGCATGGCTGATGGTGGAGAACGCCAGCAGCCGCTTCACGTGGCGCTGCATCAGCGCCATCACCCCGCCGACCGCCGCACTCGCCGCCCCCATGCCGAGCAGCAGCGTGTGCACGAGGTGCTGCACCACCGCGGAACCCGCGAACACGGTCCAGTCCAGCACCGCGACGCCGTAGAGCCCGATCGACACCATGGCGCCGGAGAAGATCACCGACACCGGGCTTGGGGCCACCGCGTGCGCGTCCGACAGCCAGAAGTGGAACGGCACCTGCGCGCCCTTGGTCAGCAGCCCGCTCGCCAGCAGCGCGAACGCCGCCGCGACCGCCGGATCGCCGGGATGGGCCGCCACGCCCCGGCCGAGGGCGGAGAAATCCAGCGCGCCGACCTCGAGGTAGATCAGCCCGATCCCGCCCAGGATCAGGTAGGAGCCGATCGTGTTCACCACGGTGAAGTTGAGCGCGCCTTCCAGCGCGTCGGTGCGCAGCGCGTAGCCGGTGAGCGCGAACGCCGACACGCTCATCAGCTCGAACCAGACGAACAGGTTGAACAGGTCGTGGGTCAGGCAGAACCCGATCATGCCCGCCATGAACAGCAGCATCAGCACGTGGAAGTGCGCGTGCACCGCGTCGAAGTAGCCCCACGCGAACAGCAGCGTGGCCGCGAACAGCAGCGCGATGAACGCTCCCAGCCACGCCCCTGCCGGCGACACCACGAAGCCGATGCCGATCGCCAGCCCGTGGCGCGGCTCCCACCCGCCGAACCAGTACACCAGCGGCGCGTGCGCGCTGCCCATTGCCATCAGCGCGCACAGCACGCAGGCGGCGAGCGCCACCAGGATCGCCACCACGTCCGGCATCCGCCTCGGCAGCCGCGTGCCCGTCGCCAGCAGCAGCCCCGCCACCGCCAGCGGTCCCGCCACGGGCAGCGGCGGCATCACCCCGACCGGCAGCACGGTCATCAGCCGGCTCCCGGCCGTCGCCGCGCCGTCACCGGCGCATCGGCCGCAGCCGCTCCGGATCCAGCGTGCCGCGCCGCTTGTGCAGCTGCAGCACCAGCGCCAGCAGCAGCGCCGTCACCGTCGCCCCGATCACCACGTCGGTCAGCACCAGCGCCTGCAGCACCGGATCCACCGCGATCCCCGGCGGATGGCTGTAGAAGATCGGCGCCTGCGCCCCCTTGCGGTATCCGGCCGCCAGAAGCAGCACGTAGGTCGAGGACTGCACCACGGACAGGCAGCCGATCAGGTGCACGAAGTGCCGGCTGGTCAGGATCGCGTACAGCCCGACGCCCAGCAGCCACGCCGACACGCACCAAGGCAGCAGGCTCGTCGCGTGGTCGAGCGCCTGGCCGACGGGCACGCTCACGCCTCCTTCTCCTCCTCGTCGTCGCCGTCCGCCTCCACCCGCGTTTCCTCCAGGAACTCCAGGAACAGCACCGCGAACCCGCCCGCCACCGCGAACGCGACGCCCGCGTTCTCCACCAGCATCAGGCCGCCCGCGAACAGATCCTTGACCTTTCCCAGCGGCAGGATGTTCTGCAGGAATGGCAGCCCCGCCAGCATGGAGGCGAACCCGCACAGCGCGTACAGCGTCGCCCCGCTGCCTTCGCAGGCGTCCAGGATCTCCGAGCGCATCGCCCGACGCCAGCCGCGATAGCCTTCCGCCAGGAACACGAGCAGCAGCCCGGACGACACGATCACCCCGCCCTGGAACCCGCCGCCCGGCGTCGTCATCGCGTGGAGCGCGACGTAGACCCCGAACAGCACGGTGGTCGTTCCCATCAGCCGCGCGACCAGCACCACCGCGTCGCTGCGCGCCCGAACCGGCCGTCCCGGCACCTGCTGCGGCACCTCCTTGCGCTCGCCGCGGGTGCCGCGCAGCAGGGTCGCGGTGCCGGTCACCGCGCCGAGCAGCATGAACTCCTCGCCCAGCGTGTCGAAGCCGCGATAGTCGAAGTTGACCGCGCTCACCATGTTGGTGACGTGCCGCTCGCGCGTGCCGGCGGCGTTGATCGCGTCGCCGTACGGCAGCGGATGCGCGCCGAACCGCGGCAGGTGCAGCGCCACGTGCGCGAACGCCGGAGCCAGGCACAGCACCGCCAGCGCGAACAGCAGCACGCGCACCCGTGGGCTCACGGCGGGTCTCCGGCAGCCGCGCCGTCCTCCGCCTTCGCCGCCTTGTCCGCCCGCACGCTGGCCAGCACCACCAGGAACAGCAGCGGCAGCGCGGCCGTGCCGACCGCGATCTCGGCGAACGCCACGTCCGGCGCCTGCAGCGCCATGAACAGCAGCGCCAGCGCCATGCCGTTCGCCGCCATGGCCATCACCTGCCGGCGCGGCACCCGCGACAACGCCACGCCGGTCCCGGTGACCGCCACCAGCAGGAACAGGAGCGGGATCAGAACGCTCATCCGCGCGTCCCGTCGCCGACCGCGACGTCCGACGCCACCACCAGGTGTGCCGGCCCTTCCGCCTCGGGCGCCGAGCCGCGCAGCAGCAGCGCCCGGCCGGTCGCGTGCGACATCGCCGCCCCGGTCAGCAGCCCGACGGCGGTCAGCAGCAGCATCTTCAGCGCCCGGTCCGACGGGCCGTCCGACACGAAGGCCGCCGCCGTCAGCGCACTCCCGGTGGTCGCGTATACGAACGCCACGCAATGCATGCGGTCGAGCGCCGTGCGCAGGCGCAGGAACCCGGCGCAGCCCAGCCACGCCGACAGCACGGCCAGGCCCAGCAGCCCGTCCAGCGCCACGGCCGTCACAGCCAGCGCTCCAGGAACAGCGCCATCAGCAGCGTCCCCGGCAGCGACAGGAAGGCGAGCGTCAGCGACAGGTCCAGGAAGCTCGGCTGGTCGAACGCGAAGGTCATCAGCGCCAGCAGCAGGCTGGCCAGCGCCGTCGCCAGCTGCACCGCCACCAGCCGCTGCCCCACCGGCCCGTGCAGCGCCGCGACCAGCGCCGCCGCAACCGGCGGCAGCAGCCCGATCGCGGCTCCCATCCACATCGTCATGCCGGCCAGTCCCGGTCCGGCGACGGCGGCACCGGCGCCAGCCGATGCAGCACCATCGCGTCCTCGCCGGCCGGGACGTGCAGCACGTACCCGTTTGGCGCCAGCGACGCCGCCAGTACCACAATCCCCCGGCGCCCGGCATCCGCCGGGTTCTCCCCACCCTGACGGAACGATTGCCGCACCACCTGTCCGGCCTGCCCCGCCGGCCGGCGCAGCACCGCCCGCAGGAGCACGGTCCCGACCCGGCCCGAATCCGTGATCACGCCCAGCAGCGGACGCAGCAGCACCCTGGCCGGCGGCACCAGCCGCAACCGGCGCGTCCGCCCGCGGTGCACCACGGTCGCCAGCCCCGTGACCAGTGCCGTCGCAGCCAGGCCGGCACCGAGCTCGGTCGCGCCGACCGTGCCCGCAAACAGCAGGTAGAGCCCGAACAGCGCGCAGGAGACGCCAGCCGCGAACAGCCCGTCCATCCTCCGCTCCCTGCCGTCGTTCCCGATCGCGAACGCCGGCCCGGGAGCCTCGTTCCCTGGCCGAGGCGTCGGAGTCGACCGCGCGCTGAACCACACGTGACCCCCTCCAGCCCTTTCCGTTCACGGCTGCGGCAGCACCTATCCCCTGGCCGTCGCAGCCTGCGGCGGCCGAGGAGTTCCCCCTGTTGCCCGATCCTGCCGCCGATCCGACCCGCCTGCTGATCGTCTATTATTCCCGCTCCGGGTCGGTGGAAGCGCTCGCCGCCGCCGCCGCCGAGGCGGCCCGGGAAGGTGGCGCCGAGGTGCGCGTCCGCCGCCCGCGCGAGGTCGCGGACGCGGCCTCGATGGCCAAGGTCAAGGGCTGGACCGAAAGCGCGGCGCGGCAGAACGCCCTTCACGACGCTCCCACCCACGAGGACGCCGAGTGGGCCGACGCGATCCTGTTCGGCACGCCGTGCTATTTCGGCGCCATGGCGACCGAGCTGAAGAACTTCCTCGACCAGCTCGGGCCGCAATGGAAGCGCGGCGCGCTCGCCGGCAAGGTCGGCGGCGCGTTCGCCACCGCGTCCTGGCCGCATGGCGGCACCGAGGTGGTCACGCTGTCGCTGTATGCTCCCATGGCGCATCTGGGCATGGTGATCGTGCCGACCGGCTACACCGACGAGGCGATGCTGGAAGCCGGCTCGCCCTACGGCGCCTCGGCGATCGTCGGCAGCGAGAACCGCCCGCCGCGGCAGGAGGATTTCGACACCGTCCGCCACCAGGCCCGACGCACGGTCGCCATCGCTTGTGCCCTGGTCGCGGCCGGCGAGATGCCGAGCCGCCGCGGAAAGGACTGAGGGCTCCACCCGGATCGCCGCATACGGATCCTCGGCAGGAGGGGCAGCGGCCGCACGATCGCCGGAAGCGGGAACCGCGACAGGCGACAGCGGGCGGCCAGCAGGCTGCGGAAGAACTCCGCGCAACGGCCTGAGGAAGCGGAACGGCGTTCGACCCTTTCCGGGATCCGGATCATCGTTGCTCCTGGCCGGGACGTTCCGGCCTCCTGCAACCACGCCTGACTTTTCCGCAGCCTGTCCAGGACGTTGAGAGCGCTTGCAGCTCCGTCATGGGGTCGGCCCGACGACGATCCGGCAGCGGCGCCAGCGGAGCCACGCCCGGGACCCGGCTGTGGGTCCGAAACGGGTCCGCCCTTCGGTCCTGACGCTCGTGGAGGACGCGCCGTGGCGATGGTCCGTCGCCGCGCACGCTGCTGCCGCTCGATGACGGCCTCCACGCCCGGCAGCCCTCCTTGCCACACCGGCACGGTCCAGCCTGCATCGTTGCCTCCAGCGCCACGGGCTGGCGGTCTCCTGCCGCGTTCCGGACCGGCGGCCACGCGGCCGGCCGCCGGATCATTGCAGGATAGCCACAAGCTTCCTGCCGCGGCATACCTGCCATGCGCGCCAGCGTCCCGGCAGCGGACGCGGCGCGCCGGTCGCGTCGGGCGCCGGCGGGCCGGCCCCCGGCGGCCGGCCCCGGGGGGGGCGCGGCCCAGGGGGGGCCCCCCCCCACCCCCCCCCC
>CALMVN010000072.1 GCA_937873225.1 uncultured Acetobacteraceae bacterium | reverse complement strand
TGGCTGGAGGCGCGGCCCCAGCCGCCACGTTGGCGCAGCCCGGCCTGATAGGCCGGCCGCCTAGCTCATGGCGCGGGTGGCGTGTCTTCGGGATGCGACGGTGCGGTCTGCCTATTCAAACGGTATCTCGACGGATTAGCTAGATTACTCCCGTCACGTTATCCTCACCGCCTCCCTGCATCAACGCCTGTGACTAGCCGCTATTTACTATATTTCGCGTGTGCCCGTTGTCTTGGGCTCACTCCTTGACGAGGCTCGTCGTCGTAGTGAATACGTATCCCTCAGCTTCGAGATCGATGAACACCAAGTTTGCGGTCGGACCAATCCGCACGAAGCGCTGGATGGCATCGGGACTGATGCTCCGGATGGCCAAGGACTGCTGCGACACGACGAAGCGCACCCCCTTGGCGACCAGATCGCGCATCATCGCGATGTTGCGGTTCGCGCGTCCGGTATGCAGTCGCTCATAGAAGGCGGCATCGAGCGCCAAATCGGTAGTAGCCGCGTGGAGCACGACAACGAAGCGGCGATGGCTGGTATTAACACCATGTGACGCATATTGAGCCAGTAAGTCCGCAACGGCCTGCAGTCCAGGATCGACTTCATCGAGAACCGACGGCGCCGAGTTAAGGTCGAACACCACCTTGTAGGTCGTCGACTGGTCCGGGCCCTCCATCTTTACCGATCGGGCCTCAACCAGGGCAGGCAACGTCGTCATCATGCAGATAAGCGCCACCGCGATCGTCTTGCGTTTCATTCCGCCCTCTTCCTCGGCTTCTGGCTGCGGCTCGTGACCCGCCGCCAATAGTGCATCGAAGCCAAGTCGTCTTCCAACAGGCATTGTTGAACTAACTATCTTTTGCTTAGAGATCGGGACAAGACCCCATCTGAGACGTTGCTGAGACATGGCGCTACTTGTTCCTGACGACCTTTGGTTGGCGATCGAGCCGTTGCTGCCGCCGGTGCGACCGAAGCCGAAAGGTCGACGGCCTCGGGCCTCGGATCGTGCGGCCCTGGCTGGTATCCTGTTCGTGCTGCGCACGGTCATTCAGTGGCACGAGGTGCCTGCCGAGCTGGACTGCTGCGGCAAGACGTGCTGGCGTCGCCTGGGCGAGTGGCACGCGGCCGGGGTGTGGGCGAACCTGCACCGGGTGCTGTTGGAGCAGCTGTACGGCGCAGGTGCGCTGGACTGGAGCCGCGCGGCGCTGGACAGTGCCAGCCTGCCTGCCAAAAAGGGGTGCGGAGGTCGGGCCCAACCCGACGGAACGCGGCAGGCCCGGCACGAAGCGCCATCTGGTCACGGATGCCCGCGGCACGCCGCCTGGCCTGACGCTGAGCGGTGCAAACCGCAACGACAGCATGATGTTGGCAGCGACCCTGGATGCCGTGCCCGGCGTTCGGGCCAGGTGCCGTGGGCGGCCGCACAAGCGACCGACGAAGCTGCACGCTGACAAGGGTTACGACCACCGCCGCTGCCGCCAGGAGTGCCGGGCCCGTGGGATCCGACCCCGCATCGCCCGCCGTGGGGTGGAGAACAGCGCCCATCTCGGGTGGCACCGGTGGGTGGTCGAGCACACATCCGCCTGGCTGGCCCGGTTCCGGCGCCTTGCCACCCGCTACGAACGCCGCGCCGATCTTCACCTCGCCTTCACAACCCTCGCATGCGCCGTCATCTGTCTGCGCCAGATCAGACAGCTTTGTCCTTAACTCTTAGCAACCCCGTCTGGTTCAAGGTTTAGGCTCGTTGAATTGACGCCGGCTTGGTGGTCCGGATCCATGCGGTTGAGCAACGCGACCGCGACGGCGGCCTCGCCTTGCTGACCTGGCCGCGTAAGAGCCCGGAGCCTCCGTCCGATCAGGTGCTTGTGTCTGCCGATGGCGATCTCGACGAGGTTGCGCCTGCCGTGTCCCGCGGCTCGCTGCTAGCCGATTCGGCCAGGCTCATCTGTCAGGCAGATGTGGCAGTCCCGCGGCGTTCGAACAGCAGGGTTCTCCGTGCTCAGAACCGCTGAAAAGCATGGCGGGATGACCACGTCTGGCGGCCTGTGCTGGTGAGCAAGGGAGCCCAGTAGACGACCTCGTTGTCCAAGCGCCATATGCGCTCATACTAGCGATAGTGCCTTACCTGCCGGAGCAGCTCCTGCACGTATAATGCGTCGTCGGCGCTGCCCTCCGTCAGCACGTGCGCGACGATCTCACCGCTGCCAGTGCCCAAGGCGAGGTGCAGCTTGCGCCATTGCCACTGGATCCCGTCGTGCCTGGCAGCATCTCACTCGCCTTGGCCGAACGGCTGCAGGCCGTTACCCTCCAGCATCAGGTGCACGAGATCGCCCTGGCCATCAACGCGGGGCTGGCGGCTGGCGAAAGCGCGACCAGGCCGGGACACGGTGGTGTGATGGGTACGGCCAGCTCACGACCGAGCAGACGGAGCGCGCTGCGGCTGAACACCTTAGCTTGGCGCAGGACTGGATGAAAAATGAGCCGCAGGATCAGCACCAGCTCGATCGCGAGGTCGGAGTAGAGCAGCTGTCCGCCAAGCGTGTTCCGGCGTAGTACATACCAGCTGGTTAGGACCGTCTCGTCGAGCTAAAACATGAGATCATCGCGTCGCCTCAGCCCGGCCTAGTACCCTAGCCACCTTCTCACCAGGGTTAGGTAGAAGACTCATTCAGGTCCACTCTGTCGCGGCGGCGACGAGGGCAAGGGCGACAAGGTAGTTGCGGGCGAGGCGGTTGTAGCGGGTTGCGATGCGGCGCCAGTTCTTCAGGCGGCAGAACAGGCGCTCGATAACGTTGCGCCGCTTGTAGGCTCGGCGATCGAGCGGATACGGCACAGTGCGACTGGCGGTGGACGGGATGACCGCCTTGATGCGGTGCTTTGTCAGCCAGCGGCGCAGGCTCTCGGCGTCGTAGGCCTTGTCTGCGATCAGGCGCTTGGGTGGTGCGACGGCGCCGAGCAGCGGCACCGCCATGCTGATGTCGGCGACGTTGCCGGGCGTCAGCGCAAAGGCGACTGGCTTGCCGCGATCATCGGCCAAGCAATGGATCTTGGACGTGCGCCCGCCGCGCGAGCGGCCGACCGCCTGCGCCTCGACGCATGCGTCGAGCCCGCCCTTTTGCGCCCGATGCCGAGCGATGTGCCTTCACGTGCGAGCTGTCCGGGCTGAGTTCCACGGGCACGTCGCCTGCGGCGGCCATCTGCTCGAACAGGCGCTGCCACACTCCACGGCCGGACCAGCGGTTGAAGCGGTTGTAGACCGTGGTGGGTGGGCCGTATTCGGCGGGCACGTCGCTCCAGCGGCACCCTGTCTTGAGCACGTGCAGGATGCCGCTGATAACCCGGCGGTCGTCGACGCGCGGCTTGCCGGGCTTGCCGTGGGGCAGGTGTGGCTTGAGGCATGCCCAAGCCTCGTCCGACAGCTAAAATAGATGCGACACGTTGGCCTCCGCCTCCGAACCCAATCAGCAGGCCAGAACGCAAACACCGACAATGAGTTGTAGGGGTTCTCTGCCTAG
>CALMVN010000071.1 GCA_937873225.1 uncultured Acetobacteraceae bacterium | reverse complement strand
GCGGCACGGTACCGGCCGCAACCACCCCCTGGCAACCCAGATCAGCCGCATCGCGCCCGGCACCCACGCCGGGCGCCGCGACGAGGAGAGGACGGCATGGACAGGACGTTGCGGATCGGGATCATCGGCGCCAGCGCCGGGCGAGGCTGGGCGAGGATCTCGCACGTCCCGGCGGTGCGGGACCTGCCCGGGCTGTCGCTCGACGCCGTGGTCGGCAGCAGCCAGGCCTCCGCCGACGCCGCGGCCCGCGCGTTCGGCGCCGCGAAGGCCTATGCCGACGCCGCCAGCCTGTTCCGCGACCCGGCGATCGACGTCGTGACGGTGGCGGTCAAGGTGCCGGACCACCGCGCGCTGGTGCTGGCCGCCGCGGCCGCCGGCAAGCACCTCTACTGCGAATGGCCGCTGGGCCGGAACGTGGCGGAGACGGAGGAGCTGGCTGCGGCCATCCGCATGTCGGGGGTGCACGCGGCAATCGGCCTGCAGGCGCGGGCGAACCCGGCGGTCCGGCGGGCGCGCCGGCTGGTCGAGTCCGGCGCGATCGGGCGCGTGCTGAGCGCGCGCGTGGTCTCGGCCACGATGGCCTTCGGCGCGGAGGTGGAGCAGGCGCTGGCCTTTGCCGAGGATCCCGCCAACGGCGTGACGCTGGCCAGCATCCAGGGCGCCCACACGCTCGACCTGGTCGCCGCCGTGCTCGGCCGGTTCGACGCCGCCGCGGCGATGGCCACGACGCAGTTCCCGGAGCTGCGGATCGGGCCCGACCGGATGCCGGCCGCGCGCTCGACCCCCGACCACCTGCTGTTCCAGGTCCGCCTCGCCACCGGCGCCCCGGTATCGGTCGAGGTGGCGGGCGGGCGGCCCGCCGGGCAGACCCCGTTCCGGTTCGAGGTCACCGGCGAGACCGGCACGCTCGTGCTCGGCGGCGGCGCGCCGCGCGGCGTCCAGTCCGGCCGTCTGCGCCTGCTGCTCGACAACCGGGAGCAGCCGCTCGACGCCGGTCCGGCCTCCCTGCCGGATGCCGCCGTCAACGTCGCCGGGATCTACGCGGCGCTGCGCGACGACATACGCAACGGAACCCGGACCGCCCCGGGGGCCGGGCACGCCCTGCGCCTGTCCCGCCTCGTCGACGACCTGGCACGCTCCGCCGACACCGGGACGCGCAGCCGGGCAGGGGACTGGCCGGAACCGGCCTGACCGTGAAGCAGGAGGCGGCCTACAGGAAGTCGCGCAGCAGCGGCACCAGCGGCCTGTCGGCATCCGGCATGCTGTAGCGGTCCAGCGCCTCGGGCCGGACCCAGGCCAGCGTCTGTCCCTCGCGCGGCGTGGCGACGCCCTGCCAGCGCCGGCACAGGTAGAGCGGCATCAGCAGGTGGAACGTCGGGTAGGCGTGGCTGGCGAACGCGAACGGCGCCAGGCAGGCGTCCGACACGTCCAGCGACAGCTCCTCGTGCAGTTCGCGGATCAGCGCCGCTTCCGGAGTCTCGTCCGGCTCCAGCTTGCCGCCGGGAAACTCCCACAGCCCGGCCATCGCCCGGCCCTCCGGGCGCCTGGCCAGCAGCACCCGTCCCTCGGCGTCGACCAGCGCGCAGGCCGCGACCAGCACCGTGCGCCGCGCCGCCACGGCCGCCGTTGCCGAGGCGGGCTCCGGCGCCGCCACCGGCTCCGGTCCGGACAGGTCGTCGTGCCGTGCCTCGAACACCAGCACCGGGTGCTCGCCGCCGCGCGCCAGGAACGGCTGCCGGCCCCGTCCGGTCTCGCGGAAGCCGATCCGGCGCAGCACCGCGGCGGAGGCCGGGTTGTCGGTCGAGACCTGCGCGGTGAGCCGGTCGATGTCGAGGTTGGCCAGCGCCCAGTGCGACACCCGTCGCGCCGCCTCGCCGGCGACGCCCGCGTTCCAGAACTTGGCGCCGACCCAGTAGCCGAGATCGCCGCTGCGCGCGGCGGCGTCGATGCGCAGGCCCAGGCAGCCCAGCACCCGGTCCTGCCCGCGACCCGCCGCGCCGTCCGGCGCAGGCCTGCGGTCGATGATGGCGAAGTGCCAGGCGCTGCCGTCCTTCCGCTGCGCTTCGGTGGACGCGATCCACTCGTCGGTGAGCTGACGCGGATACGGGAACGGCAGGCGGCTCAGCATCCGCACCACCGCCCAGTCGTTCACCAGCCGGTGCACCTGCTCCGCGTCGCCCGGCTGCAGCGGGCGCAGCACGAACCGTGCCGTCGCCAGCACCGGCGCCGGGTCCACCGACGCGGCGTCCACCGACGCTGCGACGTCCGGCTGCATCCGCTCAGGCGACGTGCGCGATGCCGTTCCGGGCCGCCTCGGCGCTGTCGACGCCGCACGCCACCAGCAGCGAGCGGAGCGAGCGGATCACCGGGAACACCTCCTGGTTGCGGTCGCGCCCCGCCTCGTCGAACGCCCTCTGCTCCAGCTCCACGATCTCGCGGTCCTCGCGGAAGATCCGCTCGGTGAACGCCACCAGCAGCGGCCAGACCACGTTCAGGATGCCGGGCACCTTCGGCTTCCTGACCGACAGCAGCCCGAACACCCGGTTGGTCTTCTGCGCGCGGTCCAGCGGCACGTAGACGATCCACAGGTCCATCACCGGGTCCTGGCCCTCGGTCTGGATCCGCAGGGTCTGGTACGGATACTCGGTGCGTATGGTCATCACGTCGCGCTCGGCGGTGTTCTGCTCGCCTGAACGACGTTCACCGAAGATCACCGCCTCGCCCAGCGGCTGCTTGCCGCCGGTGCGCTTGAAGCTGTACTTGACCTCGACCCAGCCGTCGCCGCGGCCCTGGCCCAGCACGCGGGGCTTCATCTGCCCCATCTGCTTGGAGTGCATGAACTGGTGGTTCATGTCCATCAGGTTCTCGTGCATGAAGCTGTAGTGGCAGCCCACCACGCGGCCGAACCGGCGTGTCTTGTACCTCCCGTTCGCCACCGACCCGAGCCCGGGCAGCGGCACCGCATCCGCCAGCGACGGGTCGCCCGGGAACACCAGGATCAGCCCGTCGACCTCGCGGCAGGGATAGGCCTTCACCCCGTTCGGCAGCCGGTCGCGCAGGTAGGGCACGTCGATGCATCGGCCCGACGCCTCGTACGCCCAGCCGTGGTAGCAGCAGCGCACCGCGCACCCGTCCACCGTGCCCTTGCTCAGCGGCACCTGCCGGTGCGCGCAGCGGTCCTCCAGCGCGAACACCGGCCCGTCCTTCGGCCGCACCAGCACGATCGGCTCGCCGGCGAACGACACCGCCAGCGTGCCGCCGCGCTTCAGCTCGCGCGACCAGGCGAGCGGGTACCAGTGGTCCGGATGGGCATTGATCCGGCGCAGGTCCGGCGCGGGCGGGGCCGGATCGAGGCGCAAGCTGGCCGGGGTGACGGAATGGTTCATCGGTCCTCGATCTGGCAGCGCGCCGGCTCGGCCGGGCAGGTCATGATAGGCATCCGCGTCCCGCAAGTCTGCAACAATGCGGTCAACGGGGGTCGCCGGGCGCGTCAGCGCGCCGGCGGGGGCTGGAACGCGAACACGGCGTCGGCCGGCCGCAGCCGCATCACCAGCGTGTCCGCCATCAGGTCGTGCAACCCCTGGCTGCGCCGCGTCCAGCCGACCATCAGGAAGCCGATGCACAGCACGAACGCCGACACGAACTTCGCCCCATAGCGCCCGAGCGCCCGGCCGATGCCGATCCGTCGCCCGGACAGGTCGGTCACGCGCAGCCGGCACGCCCGCTTGCCCACCGTCGCCTGCCAGCGCGACGACTCCAGCAGCACGAAATACCCGATCGCCAGCAGCAGCGACACCAGGGACAGCCCGCCGTTCTGGACGTGGAGATGGTTCGGCATCGAGAACTGCACGCCCTGCGCCAGCGCCGGCGCGAACGACACCGCGGTGGCGGGATCAGAATCGGGCTCGAAGCGGATGCCGACCTGCCTCAGCCCGGTCAGGACGCCGATCAGCGACCCGGCCAGCGCCAGGATCACGGAGTCCAGCAGCCACGCCAGCACCCGCCACCAGAAGCCGGCATAGGTCCAGACCAGCCGTTCCGGCGGCTCCGCCGGTCCGGGAAAGGTTCCAGACATCGCCTCAGCTCCGGTAGCTGCCGTTGATGTCGATGTAGCCATGGGTGAGGTCGCAGGTCCAGGCGCGGCCCCGTCCGTCGCCCAGGCCGAGGTCGACCGCGATTTCCAGCTCCCGGCCGCGCATGTGCGCCACCACCGGTGCCTCGTCGTAGCCCGGCACCACCGCGCCGTCGCGCGCCATCCACACCCCGCCCACGCCCACCGAGAGCGTGTCGCGGTCGGCGGGCTCCCCGCTCTTGCCGACCGCCATCACGATGCGGCCCCAGTTGGCGTCCCCGCCGGCGATCGCGGTCTTCACCAGCGGCGAGTTCGCCACCGCCAGCGCCACCCGGTGCGCGGAGTCGTCGCTCGCCGCCCCCGACACGTCGATCCGCACCAGCCTGGACGCGCCCTCGCCGTCGCGAACCACGAGCAGCGCCAGCTCCAGCAGCAGGGAATCGAGCGCCGCCGCGAACTCCGCCAGCGCCGGGTCCGACGCGTCCGCCGCCCCGTTGCCGGCCTGCCCGGTCGCGAACAGCAGCACCGTGTCGCTGGTGGAGGTGTCGGAGTCCACCGTGGTGCGGTTGAAGCTGCGCCGGACCCCGTCCGCCAGCAGCGCCTGCAGCACCGGGGCGGGCAGGGCGGCATCGGTCGCCACGAAGCACAGCATGGTCGCCATGTCGGGCGCGATCATGCCGCTGCCCTTGGCGATGCCCTGGATCGCCACCGTCGTGCCGCCGATCCGCGCGGTGCGACGCGCGCCCTTCGGGAACGTGTCGGTGGTCATGATGCCGCGCGCCGCCCCGTCCCACCCGGCGCCGGACAGCTGCTCGTGCAGCGCCGGCAGCGCCGCGGTGATCCGTTCGTGCGGCAGCACCTCGCCGATCACCCCGGTGGAGGCCAGGAACACCTCCGACGGCGGACAGCCCAGCAGCGCTCCGGCCGCGGCGACGGAGGCCTCCGTCGCCGCGCGCCCGGCCCGGCCGGTGAACACGTTGGCGTTGCCGGCGTTGACCACCAGCCCGCGCGCGACCCCGCCGGCAAGGGCGGAGCGGCACCAGTCGACCGGAGCCCCGGGACACCGGTTGCGCGTGAACACCCCTGCTACCCTTGTGCCCGGCGCGAACTCGGCCAGCACCAGGTCGAGGCGGTTCCTGTAG
>CALMVN010000070.1 GCA_937873225.1 uncultured Acetobacteraceae bacterium | reverse complement strand
TTAGCGGGTCGGGCCTGACCAACATCGGGACGCCCGGAACCGTCACTGGCGGCAGCCCGGTCCCGTTCACCGACACGGCGCTGCAGAAGCTGTTTGCCGACATCGCCCACGACGAGGCCAACCACGTCGCCTTCCTGCGCGCCAACCTTGGCACCGCCGCGGTTCCCGAGCCGAACATCGACTTCACCAACACCTTCCTGAGCCTCGGCCAGGCGATCGGGCTGCCAGGCTTCAACCCGTTCGCCGACGAGCTGAGCTTCCTGCTCGGTGCCTACGTGTTCGAGGACATCGGCGTCACCGCCTATAACGGCGCTGCACCCCTGGTCACGAGCAAGACCTATCTCGGCGCCGCTGCCAGCATCCTTGCGGTCGAGGCCTACCATGCGGGCGCGATCCGCAGCGCGCTGTACCAGGCGAACTACGCCGTCTACACCGACCGCATTTCGGCGATCCGTGCCGCATTCTCCGGCACCGGTCCGGGCACCAGCCTGCCGAGCGACGACGCGGGCGACGACGGCACCGGCGGCACGGTCAACCTTGCGCCGACCGACGCGAACTCGCTCGCCTTCACCCGCACGCCGGAGCAGGTGCTCGCCATCGTGTTCGCCGGCGGCACCACCAGCGGTGGCTTCTTCCCGAACGGCGTCCAGGGGATGTTCACCTCCTCGGCTGCCTGAGACCGAGCTCGATGACCGGCCGCACGTTGCGGTCGGTCACTTCCTACCGAGCCTCACCCATCTGTAAGGAAGATATGGATGCGGTATTGTATGGCATACGGGGAGAGGAAATTGGTCAGAAGTCTTACCCCTGGGGAGATAGCCGGCCCCCATCTCTCTTCAATTCCTGGGACTCCAGCAGCAGCCTCGGCGGTTGAGGCAGTTATTCAAAAACCACTGCGTGGTCGACCTAAGCAAAGTTAGCATATTTAGAGGCGGGCAGAACTTGTTGGCTGCCTAAAGCTGATATTTCAATGCCTGACGTTAAGCTGATGCTGCATCCGCAGGACGTTCTTGAGCGTAGCCTCTGCGGATGTCGAATGAGTTGAGCATGACCCAAGCAGCCCGACTCGGTAAAGACCTGGCGCTGCAGCTATCAATTTCAGCAATTTCCGTGCTTCTGTTCGTCATTGGTCCACCTGATACGGCTCTTGCTCATGTCAAATGGTGCACAGTCACCAACGTGCACGACACGCCGATGGAGCTGCATAACGTCCTCTCGTCTATCTTCCTCACTGTTCTTGCCGGTTTCACCCTGATGGTGCTTCTCGGCTTCAGTCTTGACGGATGGGTTACCCAGCGCTGGCCAAGACGCCTCAGCAGCGGCCCGGCACGAGGCCCGATCGAGGATCGTCTGATACGTGCCGCGGCGGGAGCCTACTTTATCTATGCCTCGATAGCCGGCACGATGATCCTGACGCCGGAACTGACAACCCACGCGACCTGGATCCCGGTCATGCAGTTCCTGATCGCGATGTTCCTGATCTGGCGCCCAACGTGCCTGCTGTCGGGACTCGGCATCCTGATCCTCTACGTCGACGCCGTCCGGCAGTATGGCTTGTTTCACTTGACCGACTACGTCTTTCTCCTATGCCTCGCGATCTACCTGGGGCTGCTCTCGCTTCCTGCGTTGGCGCTGGCGCGCCTGCGCGAGCCGCTGCTGGTTGGCGGGCTCGCATTTAGTCTCGCCTGGACCGCGATCGAGAAATTCCTCTATCCGAGATGGACCGATGCGGTCATCGCGATGCATCCCAGCATCGGGCTCGGCCTGCCCAACAGCATCGTCGTCGTCGTCGCCGGCTTCGTCGAATTTACGCTCGCCTTCTACCTGGTCACAGGCCGTGGCCTGCTGCGGCTAGGCGGTGCAGGCTATGCATTGATCTTCATTGCCGCGATGCCACCCTTTGGCAAGATCGATGTCTTTGGTCACCTAGTGGTCATAGCGACGCTTGGCCTCGTCGTGCTGGGTGGAACAACGCCGATGCAGGACCGGGTGCATCTGGCGGGGCGCGGGATCGTGGTGGATGCGGCATGGATTACGGTGCTCTACCTGGTTTCGCTCTGGCTGTTCTTTACTGCCTATTATACTATGCAGAGAACCTAAACTTGTAGCACTTGATGTCGGATAACCCTTGCGTCTCAGACGCAATGTATCTGGCAGCCTACCCGTGCTTTCGCGCACCTAGACCGTGTCGCGTTCAACCACCTTGGTCCGGAGCAGTGATTGCCTAGTTCCAATCGTCTACCAGCTGGCCCACTTAGCGCTGCTGTCTCGGCCTGATCGAAACTTGTATGTGTAGCGGCCGTAGATGATGCTCATCTCGCCTCATCTACGGCAGACCAAAACCAGCAATCTGGTTCGGCTGCCAGGGCATAGTTCTGCAATATTTTTGTTCGTGGTAATGCATCCGAAGGCATATCTCCTTCGAATAGTAGACGTGGTGGCTGGAACAGGTCACATAGAACGAGGAAGCTCCGATGCGAATCAAGTTGATTGCTGCCCTAGCCGCCGTGGCCTTATCGGCGCCAGTTGCCTATGCCGTTACCGATCCCATGGTCGGAGGCGCCGCTATGTATCCAAGCAAGACCATCGTTCAGAATGCTTCCAAGGCCAATAATCTTACGACCCTAGTGGCAGCGGTCAAGGCAGCCGGCCTCGTTGACACACTGAGCGGAACCGGCCCGTTTACAGTATTCGCACCGACCAACGATGCGTTTGCCGCATTGCCCAGTGGCACTGTGGACACTCTTCTGAAGCCCGAGAACAAGGCCAAGCTGGCGCAGATCCTGACCTATCACGTTGTGCCTGGTCGGCTGACCGCGCGACAGCTCAAGGTCGACGTGCGGAAGGGTGGAGGGACTGCCGAGCTCGCAACGGTCGAAGGCGGCAAGTTGACCGTCACTGACGCGGGCGGCATGCTGATGATAGCGGATGCGGCCGGCAACAAGGCAGAAGTCACGACTGCAAACGTCGCGCAGTCCAACGGCATGGTCCACGTTATCGATCATGTTCTGATGCCGCAGTAGCACGCCGTTCTCTCGCCCTTGCACCAAGCTGTAAGGGCGAGAGGTGTGTATGACTGATGATACCGTATGGAATGGAAGCTGGGCCGCTGGTTACTCTGCGCCTCCTGCCGAGGCCAGCCGCGGGATATGCTCCGCCGCCCACGTCAGCAGCCGTTCGGTCGGATGAACGCGATACCGCCTGGCGTCCCTGTCGTCGCAGTCGAGCCGGATCACCTTCGCCATTTCGAGGAACTTGAGCTCGGCATAGCTGGTGGTCATCGCGACGTTGAGGCGATCGGCCAGATGGCGATGGTAGAAGGCGCAGCACCGCGAACGCCTTTCCTCGTGCTCGGCCAGGATCAGCCGGACAAGCGTGTCGCGCAGGAGGCTGGGTTTGACGCGGCGGCCCATCAGCGCCCGATCGGCTGCGCGCGTCGCGTCTGCCAGGGCCAGCGTCGACCGCAGGTGCGGCACCAGCGGCAGGACGAACGGACGTAGGGGCGTCTCGCCTGGAGGCAGGCCGTCCAGCTCGCGCGGTGGGAAGACGAACGGGCGGATCACTTCCCGATCTCCCGCACCATGTCCGCCGGCACCTTCGGCCAAGCACTCGGGCGGCGGTTGACCGGTGGCGGATTCGGCATCTTCGGCGGTATCGCCGGAACAGGCTCAGACGGGTGCCGGAACGGGCGGGCCATCAGCTCGGCCCTCCCTCGATCACCCGCAGCGTCGTGCGCGACGCCTTGGCCGGGTTGAGCAGGTCCCCATAGCGTCGCCCCAGCTCCGCGAAGTGGTCGACCAGAGGCCCGTATCCACATGCCGCCTGCTGCGCCAGCAGCACGGCGTTGGCAAGGTTGTCATCCCGAGCTTGCGCGGCCAGGGCGTTGAAGCACGCAGCCATCTCAAGCGAATGCGCCGTCTCCTCCGCGGTCTTTGGAGGCAGTGTGGGAGGCGGGGCCGGCGTGTGGCCGGAGGTGCCAGTGCGACG
>CALMVN010000069.1:6702-10743 GCA_937873225.1 uncultured Acetobacteraceae bacterium | reverse complement strand
CCGTAGCGGCTCTTCAAGCGGTCCTCCCTCCCTGTCCCTCACGGAACCCGGCCGGACGCGGATCGTTCGACGCCGGCCCAGCCACGAGAAGGAAGCGTCATGCCGGCAACGAAGGAACAGGCGGTCGCGCACCACGAGGCCGCCGCACAAGCGTTCGCGCACGCCGCCGACGCGCATCGCGAAGCGGCAAAGCATGCCGGCTCCGGCAACTTCGAGAAGGCCGAGCGCTACAGCACCGCCTCGATCGACCACAGCGAGTCCGGCACGCGTCACGCCACGGAAGCGGCCATGATCTACACCGAGCTTGCAAGCCACAAGGCCGACGCCGAGCGGGCACTGGCGGACGAGGTGGCGGCGGCGGACGCCAGGCACGCCGCCAAGCGGGCCGAGGCGGAGTAGTTCACTCCCGGCTCCGGCGTGGCGCTGCCAGGAGCAGCAGGCGCGCCGGGCGACGGGGCTGCAGCACAACCACCGCGTTCTGCCGGAACCGCCGCGCCAGCACGATCCCGCGCGCCGGCGCCAGGGCGGCCAGCACCAGCGGCTCCGACCAGCGTCCGAGCCGCCCTTCGCCCTCGACACGAGGGATGCCGCGCATCGCCTCGTCCAGACGGCGCATCGCCTGGCGGTTCCAGCCGTCGGGCATGCGCCGTCCACCGGGGTTGCAGGCGCTCAGCAGCACCAGCGGGACCCGCACCCTTCCGTCCAGGCCGACCGGTCGCCGCCCGATCCGTGCCACCACGCCGCCGGCCCGGTAGGTGCTGAGGCGGTAGGAGCGCAGCACCGCCGGCGTCGGCGGCAGCAGCCCGGTCAGGACAGCCCAATCAAGCGGGGTGCCTCACGGCACGTTGTCGCCGAACGCGGCGTCGCGGTGCACGTAGACGGACAGGAGCAGCCCGAAGCCGAACATCACCGTCAGCATGGCCGAGCCGCCATAGGAGATCAGCGGCAGCGGCACCCCGCCGACCGGGATCGCCCCCATCACCATGGACAGGTTGACCACGCAGTACAGGAAGAAGTTCATCGAGATGCCGAGGCCGAGCAGCCGGCCGAACTGGTGCCGGCAGCGCATCGCCATCAGCATGCCGCCCAGGATCACCAGCAGCAGCAGCGCCATCACCGACAGGCCGCCGACCAGGCCCCATTCCTCGGCGATCATGGTGAAGATGAAGTCGGTCTGCTTCTCGGGCAGGAAGTTGAGCTGCCCCTGCGTGCCATGGAGGTAGCCCTGGCCCCACATCCCGCCGGAGCCCAGCGCGATCTTGGACTGGATGATGTTGTAGCCGGCGCCCAGCGGGTCGTTCTCGGGATGCAGGAAGGTGGTGATGCGCGCCTTCTGGTAGTCATGGAGGTGGGCATAGGCGATCCGGCCCAGGAACGGCAGCGGCGCCAGAAGCAGGACCAGCTGCCATAGCCGCATCCCGGCGGCGAGGAAGATCGCCCCGCCCACCGCGGCGATGATCACCGCGGTGCCGAGGTTCGGCTCCTTCAGCACCAGCGCCACCGGGGCCGCCACCATCAGCGCCGGCGGGACGAGGAACAACGGGTTGCCCATCCGGTTCTGCCCGATGCGGTGGAACCAGGCCGCCAGCGCCAGCGCCAGCGCGATCTTGGCCAGCTCCGACGGCTGCAGCTGCACGCCGCCCAACACCAGCCAGCGTTCCGCCCCCTTGCCGACATGGCCCATCCTGAGCACGGCGCCCAGGAGCAGCAGCGACACGGCATAGAGCGGCCAGGCGAGCCGCACCAGGACGCGCGGGCTGAGCATCGCGACACCCAGCATCATCAGCAGGCCGAAGCCGAAGCGCAGGCTTTGCGGCCCGGCGAACGGTTTCGCCGACCCGCCGCCGGCCGAATACAGCGCGCCGTAGCCCACTCCGGCCAGCACGCAGATCAGCAGCACGTAGAGCCAGCTCACCCGCCACAGCTTGGCCAGGAACCGGAAGCTCGGCTCCGCCCGGAGAAGGCGCTTGTCGGTGATCATGGCGGCAGCAATGCCGCGACGGGAACCCCGAAGTCCAGCCGGTTCACGCCGCGGGTGCCACCAGGCGCGCCACGGCGGCCGCCACCTCGCGCGGCTGGGTGGTGACCTGGGGCAGGCCCATCAGCTCGCCATGGGTGCCGCGCGCCAGCGGGCCCGCCACGAACAGGTCAGGCCACGGAGTACCGGACGCGTCCAGCACCCGGCTGGCGGCATCCACGTCGATGCCGAGCCGGCACGGGTCGGCGCGGAGGTGTCCCGCCTCGGCCAGGCTGTGCAGCAGCGGATGCGCCGCCACCACCGACCGGTGTCCCGGCCCGGTGCAGTTCGCCACCGCCCGCACCCGGACCGTTTCCGTCACCCGGCCGCCGCGCCGGCGCAGAACCACCTCGATCCCGTCCGGATCGGCGTGCGCCGCGACCGGCGTCGCCGCCAGCACCGTCAGCCACCCGTCCCGCTGCCCCGACGCCACCACCGCGGCGATCTGCGGTGCGCACTGGAACCGGTGCACGTCCCAGAACGGGCGCAGGTGGCGCAGCAGCCGGCGCCGCTCGCCCACCGGCAGGCTGCCCCACACGGTGCGCGCCTGGACTCGCAGCGCCGCGATCACGTCCTCCCAGGGCCGCCCGTCCGCCCCGGCCACCGCGACCGCCTCGCGCACCCGTCGCAGCAGCGACAGCGCCGTGGCGGCGGGATCGCTGGCGAAGTCGCCCCATTCGCCGACCGGCTTGGTGGTGCGCGGACGCGGCAGCAGGCCGCGACGGGACACCGCCAGCACCGGGCCGCGATGCCCGCGCGCCCTGAGGCTGGCGATCACGTCGCAGCCGGTGAGCCCGGTGCCCACCACCAGCACCGGATCCTCCGACCCGATCCGGTCCAGCGCCGCCTGGTCCCACGGGTCGGCCACCATCCGCGGGTCGTGCGCCAGCGGCGCCAGGACGGCCGGAAGGTCCGGCGCGGTGTGGCCGACCGCCAGCACCAGCAGCGGCGCCGCTGCCGTGGTGCCGTGCTCCAGTGCCACCTCCCAGCCTCCCGCGGGCCGGCGTGCGGCCGACACCGCCCGCTCCCGCAGGTGGCGGACGCTGGCCCCGGAGGCGTCGATCTCCGCCCGCACCGTCTCGTCCACGTAGTCGCCGTAGATCGTGCGCCTGGCATGCACCAGCCCGTCCGTCCCGAGCGCCTCCGGATCGCGCGCCAGCTCGGCCCGGCCGTCGAGCCAGCGGCGGAAATGCTCCGGATGCTCGGGGAACAGCGACATGCGCCCGGCGGCGACATTGGTCCGGTGCGCCGGGTCGTCGGTGCCGTAGGCGAGCCCGGCGCCGAGCCGGGCCGCCGGCTCGATCGCCAGCACGCTGCCGCGGCACCCGGGATGGTCGCGCAGCAGGTGGGCCAGGAACGCGGCGCCGGACAACCCGGCACCGACCAGGATCACGTCGTACTGCATGGCGGCTCCTACTCCGGCGGCAGGGGGGTGCAGGCGACGGAAGCGGCGCGGCCAAGCACGATCATCCGTCTTGCCGCCACCGCGCCGCCGGCCATCTCGCCAGCCAGATGGGTCAGCAGCGGCGTGCTCAGCACCGCGTGCGCCGCGGTGTTGATCGCCGCCTCGGTGACCGCGGTGGCGGTGGCGGCATAGGCGGTGCGGCGCAGCAGGCCAAGGGTGCCGAACAGCCCTGGCCGCAGCCCATAGAGCGACGCGATCTGCCGGATCAGGCGCAAGCCCCGCCAGGACACCAGCAGCACCACCAGGGACGGCGCCGGCGTCGCCGCCATGCCGGCGACCACCTGCATCGCCGCCCGCCGTCCGAGCCCGTCCGCGCGCGCCCGCAGCCCGACCTCCAGCCCGGCGCGAAGCAGCGGCAGCACCGCGTCCGGATCGTTCAGGCCGTCCAGCGCCGGCAGCAGCGCGGCACCACCCTCGACCCGGACGAGCCAGCGCCGGCCCGCCGCGACCATCCGCACCGGGTCGTCGGAGGCGAGGTCGCGACGCAGCCCGTCCACCGCGTGCAGCGCCAGCCGCGCCCGCAGCTCGCGCCAGATGCCGCGCCCGATCAGCCCGAACC
>CALMVN010000069.1:0-6692 GCA_937873225.1 uncultured Acetobacteraceae bacterium | reverse complement strand
CAGCCCGAAGCCGAGCAGCGCCACCAGCAGGGTCAGGCTCCCCAGCACGACCGAGCGCGCGAACTCGGCGGCGACGAAGTTGCCGGTCTGCAGCGCCGCCAGCCCCAGCGCCAGCACCGCGAAGCCGCCCAGCACCAGCACCGGCATGCCCCAGCGCGGGTCCACCGCCGTCGGCGCGTCGGCCTGCGCCCTCGGCAGCACGTCCGGCAGCGCGTCGGGCGCGATCTCGATCCGCGGCGCACGGGCCGTCTCGGTCTCGATCCGCGGCGTGATCCGCCTTGGCGCCTCGCTCACAGCAGGTCCTCCAGCAGGAAGCCGAGCATCGCCTCGAGCCCGATCTGCGGCACGCCGCCCCGTCCGCCGTCGGGCAGGCGTGCCGGCTCGAACGCCGGCAGCGCCAGGAACGGGTGGCTCCAGAACTCTCGCCCGGGCGGCCGGTCCGGCACCTCGCCGGGATAGGAGCGGGTCAGCCGCTCGTCGCCCAGGAGCCGTCCCCGTACCGCGGAGACCGGATGCCCGTCCAGGGTCCACACGAAATCCTCGGTGCAACGGGCGGCGGCGACCGCGAAGCTCCGGTCGCGGCCGCGCGACGAGATCCGGGCGTCGGCCTGGCCGGTCAGCGCGCCCATCAGGGCGGCGAGGTTGCCGCGCTGCCGCTCCGACACGTGGTCGGCCTTGCTGGCGACATAGGCAACCCGCCGGATCACCCGCGGCGGCAGGCGGAGTGCAGCCAGCGACGCGACGGTCTGCAGCCAGTCGCCCTGCCAGCGCAGCGCGGACGACGCCGCCCCGAGTGCCGCCTGCGCGTCGGCGAACGCGTCCGGGCCGGTGTGCAGGGCGCCGAGCAGGTCGGCCAGCACCACCAGCCGGTCGATCCGGCCGAACGACGGCGACAGCAGGGCGTCCCGCGTCGCCGCGACGTAGGCGTCGTAGCGGCGGCGCAGCAGCCCGGCCAGCGGCGAGGTGCCGCGCAGGGGAAAGAACGCCATCCACGGCGCTGCCGGTCCCGGCGGCGGCATCAGGAACCGGCCGGGCTGCAGCAGCGACAACCCGTGCGCGTCGCGCAGCCGGGTCAGGGTCGCGACGTAGAGCCGGTGGCCAGACGCCGCCAGCGCCTCGTCGGCCGCCGCCTGCGCCGGCAGGGCGGCAGCGAAGCCGAGGAAGCCGCGCGCCGCATCGGCCAGCTCCGGACGCTCCAGGCGACGAAGCACCGAGTCCGACCAGTCGGCGAAGGACAGGGACAGCAGCGGCAGGTCCAGCAGCCACTCGCCCGGGTAGTCGAGCAGCTCCAGGCGCACCCGGCGCGGCGGCAGCGCGCCGGTCGGGAGCCTGAAGGGAGCGAGCTCCAGGTCCAGCGCCAGGAGCGACACCGTGTCGGTGCGCGCCGGCCAGCGCGGCGGGGTCGCCGCCAGGGCCGCCAGATGCGCCGCCTGGTCGAAGCGCGGCAGAGCGTCCGCGCCGGCGGGCGCCACCGCCGCGCGGCGGATCCGGCCGCCCAGCGCCCCCGGCGCCGACAGGGCGGCGGCGATGGAGGTCAGCAGCACCGTCTTGCCGGCCCGCGCCAGGCCGGTGACGCCGATCCGCACCGTGCGCGGACGCAACGCGTCGAGCGGTCGAAGCAGGGTGCTCAGGACGGTGATGCAGCGTCCTCCAGCGGGCGCGTCACCCGTTCGACCCGGTGCGTCAGATCGCGTCGGCGACGCGCTGCCCCGGCGCGTCCCGGCGCTCGGCGGGATCGCGGGTGAGCGTGTCGGTCATGATGTCGCGGGCGAGCGGGGCGGCGACCTCGGCGGCGGCGTTGCCGTGCTCGACCACCACGGCGGCCGCATAGCGCGGGTTGTCGTAGGGGGCGAAGCAGATGAACAGCGCGTGCGGCCTGAACTCCCAGGGCAGGCGCGCCGAGTTGAAGTGCCCGCTTTCGCGCAAGGATCGGCTGACCCGCCGCACCTGCGCCGAGCCGGTCTTGCCGGCCATCTGGATCCCGGCCAGCGGCAGCCTGGCCTTGGGCGCGGTGCCGTGCGCCTCGTTCACCACCGCGAACATGCCGGCGCGCAGCGCGGCCAGGTGCTCGTCCGGCAGGCCGAGCTCCGGCCAGTGCGCCGGCAGCACCGCGGGCTGCAGGATGCCGTTGAGGCTGCGGGTCAGGTGCGGCTGCACCGCCCGCCCGGTGGCGATGCGCGAGGCGTAGGTGGCGAGCTGCAGCGGCGTCACCTGCACGAAGCCCTGGCCGATGCCGGCATTGATCGTGTCGCCGCCGTTCCAGTGGTGGCCCTTGGCGC
The DNA here is from genome assembly GCA_937873225.1 of uncultured Acetobacteraceae bacterium. Lineage (GTDB taxonomy): Bacteria > Pseudomonadota > Alphaproteobacteria > Acetobacterales > Acetobacteraceae > Lichenicola. The sequence goes on along the minus strand of CALMVN010000069.1, from coordinate 4,413 downwards.
GCCTGGTGGCGGGCGTCGGGATGGCGCCGATGCGCTGGTGCGGCAGCTCGATGTCCAGCGCGGTGCCGAGCCCGAAACCGTGCGCGGCGGCGGCGATCGCCTCCATGCCGGTCCGCCTGGCGGTCTCGTAGAAGAACACGTCGCAGGAGAACTTGATCCCCTCGTGCAGGTCGAGCGAGCCGTGGCCGTGCTTGGCCCAGCAGTGGAACCGGATGCCGCCGACGTCGATGTAGCCCGGGCAGTTGATCCGGTCGCCGGGCCTGAGCGTGCCGGCCTGCAGGGCCGCCATCGCCACCGCAGGCTTGAAGGTCGAGCCCGGCGGATACAGCCCGGCGATGGTCTTGTTGATCAGCGGCGTGCGCTCGTCGCTGGTCCACTGCTCCCATTGCGCCTGGCTCACGCCGGAGTCGAACAGGGTGGGGTCGAAGGACGGCGTGCTGACCATCGCCAGCACCTCGCCGTTGCGCGCGTCCATCACCACGGCATGCGCCGCCTGGTCGCCGATCCGCGCCAGCACCGCCCCCTGCAGCCCGAGGTCGATCGACAACCCGACCGTCTCGCCCTGCACCCCCTCGCGCCGGTCCAGCTCGCGCATCACCCGGCCGACCGAGTTCACCTCCATCTGCACCGAGCCGGCGGTGCCGCGCAGGCCGGCGTCGTGGAACTGCTCGATCCCGGCGCGGCCGATGCGCATGCCCGGCAGCGCCAGGTCCGGCTCGGCCGCCACGTCGCGCTCGTTGGCCGGCGCCACGTAGCCGACCACGTGCGCCATCACCGGGCCCTGCGGATACAGCCGCGTGGTGCCGACGTCGACCAGGATGCCGGGCAGGTCGGGGGCGTTGACCTCGATCCGCGCCATGTCGTCCCAGGTGAGGAAGTCGTGCACCACGACGGGGATGTACTTGCGCCCGTGCTTCAGCTCGCGGTCGATCCGCGCCCGCTCGTGCGCGTCGAGCGGGATGATGCCGGAGAACCGGTCCAGCGTGGCCTGGACGTCCGTGGTCTGCTCGGCCAGCAGCAGGGCACGCCAGTTCACCTTGTTGCCGGCCAGGCTGACCCCGAACCGGTCGACGATGCGGCCGCGCGGCGGCGCCAGCTCGCGCGTGCTGACCCGGTTGTTCTCGGCGAGCTGCGCATACTTGCGGCCGTCGGCGACCTGGAGCCGGTACAGCCGGTCGCCCAGCGCGCCGAGGGCCGCCACCTGGCCCGCCATCAGCAGGAGCGCGCGCCGGGTGAAGATCCCGCGCGACGGCACGTCCTTGGGCGCACGGCTGGGAGAACGGCCGGGCGGACGCGTCATGCCTGGTCCCCGCGCGGGATCAGGCGCGGTCCGGATCCGCCATGCCGCGATGCGCCCAGGTGAACAGCGCCGACAGCAGCGGATACAGCCCGGCCGCCAGCGCCAGCTCGAGGCACACCGGCTGCAGCGGCAGCAGGCGCAGGGCGAAGGCGCAGGCGAGCACCCAGTCGAGCGCGATCGCGCCCGCCGCCACCAGCAGGAACAGGAGCCACACCAGCAGGAAGCCCTGCCGCGCCAGCGCGTGCCGCGCTCCCAGCCCGATCGCATGCACGATCAGCAGCGTCAGGATCGCCACCCCGGGCGGCGAGAAGCTCAGCAGGTCGGTGAGCAGCCCGAGCAGGAACACCATGGTCGCCGGCATGGACGCCGGCCGGAACACCGACCAGAAGAACACCGAGCCCATGGCGGCTCCCGGCAGCAGCGCCTGCTGCTGCGGCAGGTCCAGCGGCGCGCACAGCAGCAGCACCAGGACCGCGCTGAACGTCACCGGCAGCGCACGCCGGGCGGCCGCGTCCAGCCTGCGCCAGATCGTGGGCCGGGGCCGTATGCCCGGATGGCGCTCCGGCCGCGCCTGGGGGGCCATGCGGACGGTTCCTCATCCGCGCCCGACCGGAGCCGTGCCCAGCAGCGCGTGCGGCGCCTGGGAGGGCGACTGGATGGGCGACGGCGGCGCGATCCGCCCGGGCCGTTCCGGCGACACGTGGCCCGGCGCTTCCGGCGGCACGATGCCGGACAGCCCGTAATCGAACAGCCGAAGCACCGTCACGTGGTCGAGCTGCGCATACGGCTCCACCACCGCCTCGTTGGGCCCGAGATAGTGCACCGTGCCGACCGGCAGGCCGGCCGGGAACGCGCCCGCCACGCTGCTGGTGACCACGCGCTCGCCTTCCTCCGGACGGATCTCTTCGGGATAGTCCATCAGTCGTGGCGCCGCTGCGTTTGTTCCCGTCACTATAGCGTTTGCGTGCGAAGCTTCCAGGGTCACCGGCACCCGGCTGGTCATGTCGGTGATCAGCATCACCCGTGCCGAGCGCGCACCCACCTCCGTCACCCGCCCGACCAGGCCGGCCGCGTCGATCGCCACCATCCCCTTGGAGAGGCTCCGTCCCGGCGCCACCGACAGCAGCACCGAGCGGGCATAGATCCCGCTGGCGTCCGCCACCGCGCGCGCGGTGACGAAGGAGGGCGTCGGCTCCGGCATCCAGTGCAGGTTCGCCTTGAGCGTGGCGTTCTCCGCCGCCAGCGCCAGCGCCACGTCGTACCAGCGGCGCAGCCGGTCGTTCTCGGCGCGCAACCGTTCGTTCTGCCTCGCCACGTCCACCAGGCTGCGCGCCTGGTCGCCGACGCCGCGCAGCTGCTCGATCGGCGTCGCCAGCAGCGCATAGAACGGCGCCACCGAGTCGGACACCGCGACGCGCGCCTGCTCCGCCAGCCGGCGGTCCGCCTGGCCCAGCAGCATGACCACGCAGGCCAGGCCGATCAGCAACGGCAGCGTCAGCTTGGACAGCGCCTGGCGCAGCTGGATCGACAGACGGAACAAGATCAAACCTCCGCCCCTGCCAGGGGATGGTCCGGCGTTGAGGGTCCAACGTTCAAGTCGGCGCGAGCGATGCGGTTTCCCGCCTGCGGCAGATGCGACAGGATCAGTACATGGTGGTGAGAACGTTCCGCAGCCGCTTCATCTCCTCCAGCGCCCGGCCGGTGCCGAGCGCCACGCAGGACAGCGGGTTCTCCGCCACCACCACCGGCAGGCCGGTCGACTCGCGCAGCACCTCGTCCAGCCGGTACAGCAGCGCGCCGCCGCCGGTCAGCACGATGCCCTTGTCGACGATGTCGGCGGCGAGCTCGGGGGGCGTGTTCTCCAGCGCGGTCTTGACCGCATCCACGATCTGGCTGACCGGCTCGGCCAGGCTTTCGGCGATCTGGCGCTGTCCCACCACCACCTCGCGCGGCACCCCGTTCATCAGGTCCCGCCCCTTCACCTCCTTGAGCGGGCCGTGGTCGTGCTCGTCGTCCGGCGGCCGGGCCGCGCCCAGCTCGATCTTGATCTTCTCCGCCGAGGTTTCCCCGATCAGCAGGTTATAGTTGCGCCGGATGTAGGAGATGATCGCCTCGTCCATCTTGTCGCCGCCGACCCGGACCGAGCGGGCATACACGATGCCGCCGAGCGAGATCACCGCGACCTCGGTGGTGCCGCCGCCGATGTCGACGATCATGCTCCCCGACGGCTCCGTCACCGGCAGCCCGGCGCCGATCGCGGCCGCCATCGGCTCCTCGATCAGCAGCACCTTGCGCGCACCCGCGGACTCGGCACTTTCCTGGATCGCGCGCCGCTCCACCGCGGTGGAGCCCGACGGCACGCAGACGATGATCATCGGCGAAGCGAAGCCGCGCCGGTTGTGCACCTTGCGTATGAAGTGCTTGATCATCTCCTCCGCCACCTCGAAGTCGGCGATCACGCCGTCGCGCAGCGGGCGGATGGCGGTGATGTTGCCGGGCGTGCGGCCGACCATGTTCTTGGCCTCGTTGCCCACCGCCAGCACCTGCTTCTTGCCGCGCACGTCGGCGATCGCCACCACCGACGGCTCGTCCAGCACCACCCCGCGACCCTTGACGTAGACCAGGGTGTTGGCGGTGCCGAGGTCGATGGCCATGTCGTTGGACATGACGCCCAGCAGGCGAGAGAACATTCGAAAACTCCAGCGAACCGGCACCCGGATCCGGGTGGGGGCGTTCCGCGACAGGGGACGAGCGGGATGGGAAGGAGCCGGCCGCCTGGCGCCCCACCAGGCGGCCCGGACACCGGACAACGCGGAGGCGGGCACGGCTTAGCGGCGCACCTGCGGCGGGGCAAGCCTCCCCCCGGCGCCGCCCGGCCGGATTTCACAGCGCCGTGAGCCTTTGCCGTGACACCGTTTCGACCTGTAACCGCCACGATCACGGTGCGTTCTGCCACCAGGACCAGGATGGCCCTCGGACGGGAGCGTGCCCGATCCGGACAACGGCTGTTCTCCATCGCTAGCCAAGGACCACGACCATGTTGCGTTTCCTGACCACCCTTGCCACTGCGGGCGGGCTCGCCCTCGGCTTGTCGGCGTGCGACCCCTACAGCC
>CALMVN010000068.1 GCA_937873225.1 uncultured Acetobacteraceae bacterium | reverse complement strand
CAGCGTGTTGAGATCGCCCACGCATTCGATCACGACATCGCCGCCCTTGCCGCCTGGCTGCTCGGGCCGGACTCCGGCTTCGTCACCGGCGCCGAGTTCGTGTCCGACGGCGGCATGACCCGGAAGATGATCTATGCCGGGTGAGGCCGTCGGCAGCAGGGCGCTCCGCAGTGCAACCAATTGAAACGGCCAGTGCACAACAGGGCTGTTACAGTGATACCCTGTTCTGGCCATGGAACAGCTGCCCCACATCCTGATCGTCGACGACGACCGCGAGATACGCGAGCTGCTCGCGCGCTTCCTCGAGCGCAACCGGTTCCGCGTCACCACCGCCCGCGACGGGCGCGAGGCCAGGCGGGCCTGGAGCAACGGGCACTACCAGCTGGTGGTGCTGGACCTGATGCTGCCCGGCGAAAGCGGCCTCGACCTCGCGCGCTGGATGCGCACCCAGGGCAACGTGCCGATCGTCATGCTGACCGCGATGGGCGACGAGACCGACCGCATCATCGGCCTGGAGCTGGGCGCCGACGACTACCTGCCCAAGCCGTTCAACCCGCGCGAGCTGATGGCCCGCATGCGCGCGGTGATGCGTCGCACCGGCGAGCGCGACGAGCGCAAGCCGGACGGCGAGAACCGCGTGCTGCGCTTCGCCGGCTGGACCCTGGAGCCGCTGCGCCGCCGCCTGCTCAACCCGGACGGCGCCGAGGTGCCGCTGACCGGCGGCGAGTACGAGCTGCTGGTGGCGCTGCTCGACCGCGCCAACCGGGTGCTGACCCGCGACATGCTGCTCGACCTGCTTCGCGGCCGCCAGGCCGGGCCGTTCGACCGCGCGATCGACGTCGCCATCTCCCGGCTGCGACGCAAGCTGGAGGATGACGGCCGCAACGCCCAGGTGATCAAGACCGTGCGCGGCGGCGGCTACGTGCTGGCGGCCGACGTCGAGCGCGTTTGACGCCGCCGCTGCCGCCATCATGCCGATCGCCGTCCGGCTCCTGCCGCGCAGCCTCGCCGCGCGCACGGCCCTGGTCCTGCTGGCGGGGCTGGTGGTGGTGCAGTCGGTGGGGCTTGCGATCCACGCGCTGGACCGGATCGACTTCGCCCGCCTGAACAACGAGCGCGAGGTCGGGGCGCAGGTCGCCGGCATCTACCGCATGGTGGCCGATGCCGGCCCGCTGGCGCGAGACGACGAGCTGCAGCGGGCGCACCTGCCGGCGGGGTTCCACGCCTTCCTGACCACCGTGCCGGTGCTGGGAGCGCTTCGTCCCGCGCCGGAACCGATCCAGCGCACCCTGCTGCACCACCTGTTCGCGATGCCGATGCCGCTCCGCCTGCGCCCGATGCAGGTGGTGATCGCCAACAACCTGGCCGGCCGCATGCCCTCCGGACCCTATGACGGCGAGCATCCTCCCGGCGCTCCTCCCGCTCCGGGCCACGGGCTGCCGCCGTGGCGCGGCCTGCATCCGCCGGGGCCGCCGCCGGACTGGATGCGGGACCGGCCGCTCGAGCGCCACCGGCCCGGCGAGCCGATCGCCGGCCTCGGACGCTCGTTCGCCATCGCCATGCAGCTTCCGGACGACAACCGCTGGCTGACGGTGCGCTTCGTCATGCCGCTGGCCGACCCGTTCCTGTCGCCGACCCTGCCGATCGCCTTCCTGGTGATGACCACCGCCGCCGGGCTGCTCAGCGTGTGGGCGGTGCGACGCCTGACCGCGCCGCTGCGCACGCTGGCGATCGCGGCGGAACGGCTGGGGCGCGACGTCAATTCCGACCCGCTGCCGGAGAACGGGCCGACCGAGGTCGCCACCGCGGCGGTCGCCTTCAACACCATGGCCAGCCGGATCCGCCGCTTCGTGACCGACCGCACGCTGCTGCTGACCGCGATCGGCCACGACCTGCGCACGCCGATCACTCGGCTCAAGCTGCGCTCGGAGTTCATCGAGGACGAGGAGCTGCAGGCCCGGTTCCTGGCCGACCTGGACGAGCTGGAGGCCATGGTGTCCGCCACGTTGGCCTTCGGCCGCGACAGCGCCGACCGCGAGCCGATGGTGCCGCTGGACCTGAACGCCCTGCTCAGCACGGTGCTGGACGACGCGGTGGACGGCCGGCCGGCGCTGGCCGACCGGGTCGGCTTCGCGGCACCGCCGCCGTCCGTCACCATACAGGCGCGCTCGCTGGGGCTGAAGCGGGCGCTCACCAACCTGGTGGGCAACGCCATCAGCTATGGCGGCGGCGTGCAGGTGACGCTGCGGACGCGCGACGACGGCCACGTCGTGGTGCTGATCGAGGATGACGGGCCGGGCATCCCGCCCGACCAGCTCGACCGGGTGTTCGAGCCGTTCGTGCGGGTCGAGACCAGCCGCAACCGGGAAACCGGCGGCACCGGGCTCGGCCTGTCGATCGCGCGCAACATCGTGCGCGGCCAGGGCGGCGACATCACGCTGGCCAACCGGGTCCCGCACGGCCTGCGCGCCACGGTGACGCTGGTGGCGTAGCCGCTCGTCAAGGCCTCGGCTGATGACGGTCGCAGCGGTACGGCGGCAGCCAGCACGGCCTGGAACGGGGCGCGTCACCGGCCGCCCCTGCCGCATCGGGCGTCGCGCTGCTACACCGCAGCCTTCCTGTCCGGACCGGTTCCATGCTCCAGCGTCTTCATGCCCGCGTGCTGGCCCTCTCCGCGACGCCGGCGGCACCGTTCTGGCTGGCCGCGGTCGCGCTGGCCGAGGGCAGCGTCTTTCCGGTGCCGCCGGACCTCCTGCTGATCCCCCTGGTGCTGGCGAGGCCGGACCGGGCCTGGCGGCTGGCGGCGGTCTGCACGCTGGCCAGCCTGTGCGGCGGGGCGATCGGCTGGCTGATCGGCGCCGAGCTGGTCCGGCTCGCGGCGCGGCTGATCCATCTCTACCACGCCGAGCACGCGCTGGCGGTCTACCGCGACCGCTTCGCCCGCTACGGCTTCGCCGTGATCCTGCTCAAGGGCCTGACGCCGGTTCCCTACAAGGTGGTGGCGATCGCCGCCGGGGCCGCCCACTACAGCCTTCCCCTGTTCCTGCTGGCGAGCCTGCTGACCCGCGGCGCCCGCTTCTTCCTTCTTGCCGCCCTGCTCCGGCGCTTCGGGGAACGCGCGGAAGCCTTCATCGCGCGCCGCCTGACAGTTTTAGCCGCCGCCGCGGCAATCCTGATCGTCGGCGGCGTGTTGGTGGCCTTGCGCGCGTGAACTCGGAGAGGCCGGATGGGCAAGCAGATCGCCGACTACGCCGTCGTCGGCGACGGCCAGACCGTCGCCCTGGTCGCGCGCGACGGCTCCGTCGACTTCCTGTGCTGGCCCCGCTTCGACAGCGACAGCCCGTTCAACGCCATCCTGGGCGACGACAGCCACGGACACTGGCGGATCGCGCCCGCCGCCGGCGACGGAGCGGCCGTCGAGCGGCGCTATGCCGGCGACACCCTGATCCTCGAAAGCCTGTGGTCCTCGCCCGTCGGCCGGGTCCGGGTCACCGACTTCATGCCGCCGCGCCCCAACGATTCCGACGCGCCCTCGACCCTGATCCGCATCGTGGAGGGGCTGGACGGCGCGGTGCCGATGCGCATGTCGCTGCGCCTGCGCTTCGACTACGGCAGCATGTCGCCCTGGAGCCGGCCGCACGACAACGGCGTGCTGTGCGAGATCGGCCCGAACCAGGTGGTGCTGTACAGCCCGCTGCCGGTCGCGCTCGGGGACGCCGAGGGGATGCTCGACTTCACGGTGGCGGCCGGCGAGCGGCAGGTGTTCGCGCTGGGCTACACCGCCGCCCACTGCGCGCCGGCGCCGAGGCCGGACGCGGCGCGCGCGCTGCGCGACACCGACCGGTACTGGCGCGACTGGATGAGGCGCTACGACAAGCGCACGCCCTGGGACGTGGCGGTGAAGCGGTCGCTGCTGACGCTCAAGGCGCTGATCCACGCGCCCACCGGCGGCCTGCTCGCCGCCGCCACCACCTCGCTGCCGGAAGCCCCCGGCGGGTCGATGAACTGGGACTACCGCTACAGCTGGCTGCGCGACGCCACCTTCACCCTGACCGCCCTGCTCAACGCCGGCTACCAGGAGGAGGCGAAGAACTGGAGCGACTGGATCAAGCGCGCGATCGGCGGCGACCCGGACAAGATACAGATCATGTACCGCCTCGACGGGCGGCGTCACCTCGGGGAGTGGGAGGCAGGCTGGCTGCCCGGCTACGAGGGCGCGCGGCCGGTGCGGATCGGCAACCAGGCCGCCGGCCAGAAGCAGCTCGACGTGCTGGGCGAGCTGGTCGACGCGATGCATTTCAGCAGGCGGGCCGGCCTCGACACCCAGCAGCGCGCGCTGGAGGTCGAGGCGGTGCTGATCAGGCACATCGAGCAGGTGTGGGACCGGCCCGGCTCCGACATCTGGGAGAACCGCGGCGAGCCGCAATGCTACACCTACTCGATGGCGATGGCCTGGGTGGCGATCGACCGGCACCTCCACGGCCACGACAGCGCCGATCGGCTGGACCAGGACCGGCGCGACACCCTGACCGCGCTCGCGCAGAGGATCCACGACACGGTCTGCGAGAAGGGCTTCGATCCGAAGCGCAACAGCTTCGTGCAGGCGTTCGGCGGCGACGCGCTTGATGCGTCCCTGCTGCTTCTGCCGCTGGTCGGCTTCCTGCCGGTGTCGGACCCCCGGATCGCCGGGACCATCGCGGCGATCGAGGCCGAGCTGGTCGAGGACGGCTTCGTGCGCCGCCAGAAGGCGCCCGACGCGGGCGCGCACGAGGGCAGCTTCCTCGCCTGCTCCTGCTGGCTGGCGCAGTGCATGGTGCTGCAGGACCGGCGCGACGAGGCGCGCGCGACCATCGACCGCATCGTGGCCGTGTCCAACGACGTGGGCCTGCTGTCGGAGGAGTACCATGTCGGCGAGCGCCGCCTCCTCGGCAACATCCCGCAGGCGCTGTCGCATCTGGGACTGATCAACGCGGTCCTGGACTATTGCGGCGAGGGCATCAGCCGCACCCGCTGACGAACCGCATCGCGACGCGGGCATTGGCCGCTGCAAGCCGGCTGGTCCGGTGCGGGAAATGGGCCACGGCCGAGGTCGTCGTCGTCACCGGAGCGGGGCTGGCCCCGGTCGAGTGACGGTGTGCGAGTTCGCCCGGTCCGGCCGAACGACCTGTAACAGGTGGTCGGCGGATCGGAGCAGGCAAAAGACACCCGAACGCCAGGCCGGTGCCGTGCTGATCACTGGGACGGTTCCGATGCCCGTCCTGTCTGATCCGCACCCGGCGCCGGTTGATGCCATGCTGTCCGTTGCCGGAATCGGGTCAGCCCGATTGTTGAGGACTTGATCGTCTCCTCAATTCACCTCCTGTCATGCGCAGGCTAGGATCGGGTCGGCGAAGGCGCTGGAGGCCGGATGAGACGGGTTCTGTTGATGTCCCTCGGGCTCGTCGGTCTTCTGGCGGCCATCTCGCCTGCCGGCGCCGATGTGCGTCTCGCAGGAACCTTTGACGAGCACCTGTCGGATGCCCAGGTTGCGGGCGAGGTTCTGGTCGGATTGTGGCTGGGCGAGCCGGTCGGCGGGATTTCGCTCGATCCAACGCGGCTGGTTCTCCCCACGCGCGCAGGGTCCGTGCATGCGTGCGTCACGGCCACGACGCGAGACGGCGAGTACTGGATGCATGGCGTCTTCCTGGTTCCTGCCGGCCCGGCTGAACTCGGCGACATGCCGATCAACTCGCAGTACAAGACCAGCCTGGCCGCCTATCAGCTGTCCGACCTCGGCATCTCCGCGGAGCTGAGACAGGATTGCAACGATGGACTTCCCGGACCACTGGTTCCGGCGACCTCCGGGCGCGATGCCACCACCCTCATCGCCCTGGTGAACAGCCAGCGCGCAATCCGGACACAGGCGAGTCTGCAGCTGCACGACACCGACATCGCGACCGGCAACTGCCGCCGTCTCGACAAGGGCCGAAGCACCGCCTTCGACACCATCTGCCGGATCACGCTGCCGGTCCCACTCGGCGCTGACACCTATGCCCTGTCCCTGACCCGCAGGACACGCGCGGGCGACAGCGAGCATGACCTGTTTCCGGTCCTGCTCGGCACGGTCCCGCGCTGAGCCCCCGGCTTGGCTGAGGATCTGCCCGCAGCACCTCCCGGACCGACCGCATCGCGCGAGGTCGTCCAACCGGTCGATCGGGTCGCGGTGATCCGGCGTCGACGGAAGCTGTTGAGGCGGTGGGCGGTGCTCTTCGTCTTCCTGATCGCTGGAATGGCCTATCTGCGGCTGCTGCCGGCACCGCAAACGGTGTTCGCGGTGAGCGCGCGAACCGAAACGGTCAAGTTCGGAACCGGCAACACCCAGGGCGCTGCATTCGGCTTGCGGCACGCGCTGCTGTTGCACGAGGACGGCAGCCGAACCTGCCTGTCCAACGTCTCGGTTGCACCACAGGAAGGCGCGGAGGTCGAGTATGTCCGGTTCGGCCTCGACGCCGTGACGATCACCATCGACAAGGCGGCGACGGAGATCCTGCCTTCCCCGTCGTCCAAGGGGATGGAGCAGCCTCCGGTCCAGCTGCTTCTTGATCCGGCGGATGCCCAATGCCCGGCGCCGAAGCTGGTGCGCCTGCCGCTGTTCGGCAGGATCATCAGCCTTGGAGACTCCACCAGCTTCAGCAACGACCCGCTTTCTCCCCGCCTCGTCCTGCTGTCCGGCACCGTGCGCATGCTGGTGCGCGCCTTGCGCTGGCGCCAGCTGATGCTGTTCGTCCCTGACCGACGGAAGCCGGGGGAAGACGAGCTGTTCAGCGCCGACCAGATGGTCCTGCCGCCTGGCAGTGCGGTCCGTGAATCGGAGGGACCGGACGGCAAGGCCGCCGACTGGTGGGGCTTCGTCGACGTGATGTTCGGAGAGTCCGCCGAGCCCGGCGTCCAGGTCGAGGCGTCGTCCCATGCCAGATCGGTCATCGTGACGCTGCCCGCCGCCATCAGCACCGCAGGAGCCGAAGACCGACGCAGCCTCTCGATCGATCTTGCGCAACGCTGGTCGAGCGACCCCAAGCTGCGTCTGATCTCGCTGTTCTGGGCGACCGCGGGACTGCTTGTCACCATCGGCGTGTCCGCGTGGGAAGCGCTGCACCGGCTGTTCGGGGAGGCCGAATGAACCGTCCGATGCTCCTGGCCCTGGTGCTGCTGGTGGCACACGGAGCGGCGCAGGCAGAGGCCGTGCGCGTGACGTCCGGCAAGGTCAGCGGCGAGGGATGGATTTTCGACGCGCACGGCGTCTGCATGCTGGTCACCCCGCGGCACGTCGTGGAGCAGAACGGCCGGCTGACAACGCCGATGCTGGTCGACGCCGCGGGGGTCGACGGACAGGGCGTCGATGCGGTCGCGGCTCCGGATACGCTGCAGGTGGGTGGTGCGCCGATGGACGTGGCGCGGCTGCGCGTCGTCGGCGCGCTGAGCGCGCATTGCGACGACGATCTCGGCTACGAGGATCTCGGGCCGACCCTGGATCGCGTCCGGCTGACCGGCCAGCCGCTCTATCTCGAGAAGGTGCAGGCAGGCGGCAGCGTCGAGCTCGTGCCGGCCGCGGTGGCGACCATCAACCGGGACCGGCATCGCTTCACCGTGAGCACGCCGCCGGGCGGGGCCCAGGTGATTGCCAGCGACAGCGGATCACCGGTTCGGCTGCGAAGCACGTCCTCGGTCGAGCAGGGTCTGCCGCTCGGCCTCCTGGTCGAGGTCCTGAACGACACCGACTCGATGGTGCTGCGCATGGACGTCATCCAGGCCTGGCTGCGTACAAGGCCGGCCATGGCACCGGCCGCGGATCCCGCCGCCCCGTTCCGCATCGTCGGCTGGTCGGGAGAAACACCGGATGGGCATTGCGGCCCGACCAATCTGCTGGCGCCGGACGCTGCCTGCGGCTGGCGTGCAAACCCGTTGCCGAACCACACCACGGTGGATGTCGATCTGGCGCCGGCCAGCGGCGAAAGGGCCATCAGCGGAGTCATGGTTCGTTTGGAGGCAGGAGGCCGCGTGTCTGGCGTAGCGGTGGAGGCGCGACCGGACGGCAGGATCATCGGCGGCGAGGCCTGGGACGCGCTTACCTACTGCGCCGCCTCGCCGGGCGACACGGCGCTTACCTGCAGCTTCGCCCCCCGGACCGGCAGCCTGTTCAGGATCCGGCTCGATGGGCTCGACGGCGGGCTACGGTCGGTCTCGTTGCAGTGATGCGTCTCAGTGCAGCCGCAGTGTCGCCACGACCGGCAACGGCACCTGAGTACAGGACAGCGTTCCGGCAAACACGCCCTGCGCTCCGAGTTGCAGGGACGCGGCACACTCCCCGTCATAGTAAGCTGGAAGGAGGCATCGCGCGCTGAAGCTCAGGCTTCCTCCGCTCAACTGCCCGACGGCCGTCGGACCGTCCTTGGGCACACCCTGGCAGGTCACCTTGAACTGCCCGGTATCCTGATCGAAGTCATGCAGCTGAAAGGTCATGTGCCGCCCGCCGCCGCCGAGAAGGTGAAACAACCCACCATAGTCGTTCTGAATTTTCGCCTTGGCGTCGGCATCGTCGCCTGTCTTGTCAAGCCTGGTCTGGACTTCCGTTGGCATGGACAGCTCCAGATCCATGATCTGGGTCTTCGAGACCATGAGCAACGCCGCGTAGTTACGCATCGTCGCGTCGCTGCTGCCGAACGCTGTTTCTATAGCCAACTGGCGGGCCAGCATGTCGTTGCCGTGCAGGACCTCGTCCAACGTCGCCAGGCGCCTTACCGGGTCGGGGCTGTTCAGCCCTTCGTTCAGCTTGGCGAGCTGCTCGCGCCGTTCGGACGCCGACACCGGAACCGGCGCATCCGCTGCCGCGGACCTGTGCTGGGCGGCCAGCGGCTGAAGCAGCCCGACAAGGGTCAGCACCGGCAGGAACCGGAGAACAATGGAAGCGGGCCGGCCCGGAGCGCTGGAGGACATGATCAGCCTGGAGTGCTGGATTTCGTGAAACCACGGTATGGCAACGAGATTTTCCCGTCCATCCCGGTTGTGCCCTTGCCCGACGGATGAACCACCGGCGCGCCCCTGGCGTTGGCCCACGACGCCGGACGATCCGGCTGGGAGCAGGCCATGGCCGAGGTCGTCGTCATCACCGGGGCGGGCGCAGGCGTCGGCCGGGCCACGGTGCGCGAGTTCGCCCGGCGCGGCTGCCACCTGGGCCTGGTCGGACGCAACCGGGCCCGGCTGGAGCAGGCCGCCGCCGAAGCGCGGGGGCTCGGCGTGCGGGCGGAGGTGGCGGTCGCCGACATGGCCGACGCGGCAGCGGTGGAGGCCGCCGCCGACGCGATCGAGCAGGCGCTGGGGCCGATCACCATCTGGGTCAACAACGCCATGGCGACCATCTTCGGCGCGGTGGCGGAACTGACCGCGGACGAGGTCCGGCGCGGCACGGAGGTGACCTATCTCGGCACCGTGCACGGCACCATGTCGGCGCTGAAGCGCATGCGCCGGCGCGGCCGCGGCACCATCGTCAACGTGGGCTCGGCGCTGGCCTACCGCTCGGTGCCGCTGCAGGCGGTGTATTGCGGCGCCAAGTCGGCGATACGCGGCTTCACCGACAGCCTGCGCTCGGAGATCCTGCACGACGGCGACGACATCCACCTGACCATGGTGCACCTGCCTGCGGTGAACACGCCGCAGTTCGACTGGGCGCTGAACAAGACCGGCTACCAGGCGCAGCCGGTGCCGCCGATCTACGAGCCGGAGGTGCCGGCACGGGCGATCGCCTACGCCGCGTTCCACCATCGCCGGGAATGGTGGGTCGGCTTCCCCACCGTGCTGGCGATCATGGCGAACCGGATCGCCCCGAGCCTGGCCGACCGCTACCTCGCCAGCGCCGGCTACTCGGGCCAGCTGACCGGGCAGCACACGGATTCGGACGCGCCGAACAACCTGTACCAGACCGTCGACGGGCCGGAGCAGGCGCATGGCCGCTTCGACGACCGGTCGCGCACCGGCAGCTGGGAGGTGTTCTCCTCGCGCCACCGGAGCCTGGTGGTGGCGGCCCTCGCCGCCGGCGTGGCGGGCCTTGCCGTGATGCAGCGAAGAGCGGCCAGCGGACGGCGATAGGTCGGCGGCGCCGCGAACGGCGCAAACGGGGTCGGGAACGCGCCCGACGCGGCCCGGACCGCGGCCGGTCCGGCCCCGCGACCCGGTGGCCGGGCGACGGGACCGTCGGCGTGGCGCGGCAGGGAACGGCGCCGGCTCCGCTCCGGGCCGGTTCAGTCCCGGTTCCCGACCCAGCGGGCGACCACGGCCGCCAGCACCACGGGATCGACATGCCATGGCGCATGAACGTCGCCGGGGGCCGCAGCGCGCTCGCCGTCACGCGTGAAGCCCATGACGACGTCGAGGGTGGCGGTGTTCTCGTGGGTCGCGTGCAGGAACTGCTCGGAATAATGCACCAGCAGCGGCGACACGAGCAGGAGGATTGCCGCAGCGCGGTTCTGGAACGCGATGTTGAACATGTTGCTGCCGCTGCAGCCGGCGATCAGGCGCGCGCCGGCGAACAGCCTGATCTGGGTGTGCAGGTCGAGCCGCTCGGGATGGATCACGGTGAAGCCGTGGCGGACGAACAGCCGCTCGACCTCCGGCTCCTCGACCAGGCGGCGGGTCGGGTTGAGCCGGCGGGACACGTAGAGCCGGTCGACCACCGGCGGCGCGCCTGGGGCGATCCGGTCGCGCATGCGGGCCCACAGCGCCGCGGAGGGTGCGGCGACGTAGTGCTGGATCTGCAGCGCCTTGGTCGCGACGATCAGCTCGGCGCAGCGGACCGGCCGGTCGATGAGCACGATGTCGCTCCGGGGGATCCCGGTCGCCTCGATCAGGGTCCGGACGAAGGCGTGGGTCGGCCGCGTGCACAGCACCAGCAGCCGGCGGATGCCGAGATAGGCCAGGCAGTAGGCGTGGGCCCAGGCGGGAGCGAGCAGGTCCAGCATCACGTGCCCGAACCAGTCGAGGTGCTGGTGGTCGAGGTAGAGCACCGGGTCGCGTATCCCGTCGGCGACCGGGCCCGTCCGCTCGCCGCGGTCGACGAGATGCCAGCCGTCGGCGGCCCCGGTCATGTGCCGGTGCTGGTAGGCCTCCCACGGCGCGCTGAAGCTTTCGGTCAGCACCGCCGCGCCGCGGATCATCACCCCGCCCGGGATGCAGACGACGTCGCGCAGCCGGGTGATCGCGAGCGGCGGGTGCGCGACGGCGGGGCGGAAGCCCGGCCCCTGGTCCGGCATGCCGATCGGCCGCTGGATCGGCATCTCCGTCCCGTCGATCGTCCGGCAGGCCGCGCTGCCGGGACCGGCAGGCTGCACGACGTGGCAGCGCACCGGCGGCAGCGTCGTGGTTCCGGCCTCGAGCGCCACGAAGGCGCCTTCGTGGCCTGCGACGAAGCCGGCCCGGTCCAGACGCGGCACCAGCCGCCCGGCATCGACCCGGTGGTAGGGGCCGCCCTGCAGCCGATCCGGCGGGGCCGGGATCACCGCCTTGCCGTCCCCGCCGGACGGCGCCGGCTCAGCTCGGCTTCGACGGCCGCTGCTCGCTGCTGTGCACCATGCCCATGTGCGCGGTCAGTGCGCGCACCACCTTCTCGATGTCGCTCGGCGGCAGCACGAAGCCGACCGGCCCGAACGCCGGGTGCTGGAAGGCGATGATCGAGCCCTCGGTCAGCGCTTCCGGCTGCACCGTCCACTTGGTCTGGTAGACCGGGGTGAAGGCGGCGCCCTCCATCGGCGGCACCGCGCGCTTGTCCAGCATCGCCGCCCGTGCCTGGCCCAGGATGGCGATCAGCTGGCCGAGCTGGTCGAGCGTCAGCGGCACCTCGCCTTCCAGCCCGCTTTCCGGCAGCAGGGTCAGGGTGGTGACCTGACGGTCGTCCGAAACCGCGACCTGCATCCGTGCCGGACGTGCGCTCATCTGATTCTCCCGCTGCGAGACCTGCGCCATCCTACAGGATCAGATGCCTATCCGCATGAAGCCTTTGTCAGCCCACCGGCCCCGACCCCGGCCGACGCAGAGGCGCACGCAACCCGGGAGACTTGGACGCAATCCGGAAGACCTGGGACCATGGCTTCCCGGCGCAAGGTTGCCATATGTTTCCCGGTGTGGAGGGTCGGACATGCTTCTCTTGGAGCAACATGCCCGCAGAGCCGAGGCGATCGGGCGCATCGGCGAGAAGGTTCGCGCTGACGCGCAGGCGACCGGCACGCCCATCTCCTATACGGAGCCCGCCTGCGGGACTGACGTGATCCGGGAATGGCCGGATGGCCGCCGGGAACGCCTGAAGGCTGACGGCTCGGTCGTAGCCATCCCCATTCGTGGGCGCTGAGGCTTCCGGCCGTCCAGTCTGCACGATCATCGGCGGGGCGAACGGCTCCGGGAAATCAACCATCTACGACCACCTCGTTCTTCCAGGACGGTTCCTGAACGCGGACGTCATCGCGCGGAGTATCAATTTGGACCGCCCGGAGGCGGCCCCCATCGCGGCCGGTCGACATGTCCTGGCCGAACTGGCTCACGCCATGAGGAGGCGGGAAACCTTCGTCGACGAAACGACCCTGTCGAGCCATCAATCCATCGAGTTGATGGGTGCGGCAAAGCGGGCCGATTATGAGGCGGGCCTGGTTTTCGTGGCCTTGAACAGCGCCGAGCTGAATGTCGAGCGCGTTGCCGAGGGGGTGGCGCGCGGCGGACGCGACATTCCCAAGGAGGTCATCCGGCGCCGTTACGAGACCGCCGTTCGACGCTTGCCCGAAGCCGTTCGTATCGCCGATGGCAGCATCCTCTTCGACAACAGCACATCTTACGGTCCACGGTTGCTCGTACAGATCCGGGCCGACATCATGGAGGCAAACAGCCTCGATGAGGCCGATGCCTTCCAATGCCGCTTGGCACATGCGATCGGGGAAGCGCTTGCGATGCCAACCGATGCCGTGTTCGGAGATGCGAAGCCCGGCCGAAGCAGAGGCCATTGATCGCCGACGTCTCGTTGACGCTGGTTGTTGCGGCAAGGTCCGCATACTCCGTCCGGGACGCGAGGTCGGAAGTCAATGGAAAGCCGGAGCAGGGAAATCCACTCCCGGCTCTTCCGCTTCCCCGGTCATCATTCGCCAGGAGTTTCTGCTGACATGAGGGCGGCAACCGGCCGTCTCCCTGGAATCCCTGCCGCACGGTCGACAAACTGGTCCGGGTCTCGCGCTGGCCGGGCTCATCTGTTTCGTTGGGAAGCCCGACGAGGACGGCTCTGCTGGTCACGACCCGGCGGCTCGTGCAAGCTCGATCGTGACCAGGCGTGCCGCCGCCCGATGGCGCTGGTGCGCAACGTCGCCTTACCGATACGGCGCCCCGCCCCACACCCACCAGTCCGGACGCTCCAGTGCCGCCGCCGCGGCGACCGCGCCGTCGGCGTCGTCGAACAGCCCGAAGCAGGTGGCGCCGGACCCGCTCATCCGGGCCAGCAGGCAGCCGCGCTGTCGCCCGATCGCCGTCAGCACGTCCCCGATCGGGGGACACAGCGCGATCGCTGCCGGCTGGAGGTCGTTGTGCAGGCGGGCGAGGTCGGCGGCCATGGCCGGAGCGTCGGACCAGCCGTCCGGCAGCGCCGCCGGCGCCCGCAGCGCCGGCGCGCGCGTCCGGAACACCGCGGGCGTGGACAGGGCCAACCCGCAGTTGACCAGCAGCAGGCCGTACTCCGGCAGGAACGGCGCCCTCGACAGCGCGTCGCCGATGCCGCCCATCCGGGCCGGGCGCTGCGGCAGGCACACCGGCACGTCGGCACCCAGCGACGCGGCCAGCGCGTCCAGACGGGCCTGGTCGACCGCTCCGTCCGGCCACAGCCGGCACAGCAGGCGCAGCGCCGCCGCCGCGTCGGCGGAGCCGCCGCCGATCCCCGAGGCGACCGGCAGGTTCTTCTCCAGCCGGAAGGCGGCGCCGACCTCGGCCGTCCCGCGTCGGCCGGCGTCGCGGAACAGCCCGGCCGCCCGCACCACCAGGTTGGACGAGGCGTCCTCCTCGCGCAGCGGCGCGCCGAACCGGCCGGACACCGACAACCCCAGCCCGGACGCCGGGCTCGCGGACAGCACGTCGTGCGCGCCCGCGAACACCGCCAGGCTGTCGAGCAGGTGGTAGCCGTCCGGCCGCCGCCCGGTCACGTGGAGGTAAAGGTTGACCTTGGCGTGGGCGTGCTCGACCAGCGGTGCGTCAGTCCCGCTCATGGTGGTGCCGCTCATGGCGTGGCCGGAACGCCCGCCTGCCGCAGCGCGTCATGGATCCTGGCCAGGTCGTCCGGCTCCGGATGCAGCACCAGCGCCCAGCGCCACTGGTCCTCCGCCTCGATCTTCCGCCCGGCGGCCCAGTAGGCCGAACCGAGGTGGTAGTTCACGGTGGGATCCTCAGGGATCTGCTCCGCCGCCTGCTCCAGGGTGCGGATCGCGCCGGACACGTCGTTCTCGCGCAGCATCGCCCAGCCGAGGCTGTCGCGGATCGAGCCGTCGTCCGGCCTGCCGTCCAGCGCCCGCTGGATCAGCGAGCGCGCTTCCCGCAGATCCTGGTGGCGCTCCACCATGCTGTAGCCGAGATAGTTGAGCACGAACGGCTCCTCCGGCGACAGGGCGAGCGCCTGCTGGAGGTCCGCCTTCGCCTGCGGCCAGCGGTCCTGGCGGTCGAACGCGACCGCGCGCGAGAACAGCAGCTGCCAGTCGCTGCCCGACAGCCCGGTCCCGACCAGCCTGCGCCGGTCGTCGATCGCCTTGTCGAAGGCCGCCACCGCCTCCGGATAGCGCCTGGCGTCCGACAGCACGTCGCCCAGCGCCTGCGCCGGCTCCGGCCGGTCGGGATAGGCGCGCACCAGCGCCTCGAGCCGGGCGACGCCGTCGTCGCGATGCCCCGTCACAGAGGCCAGGCCCGCCGAACGCAGCTCGGCCAGCGGCGCCAGCGGGTCGTCGTGGCGTATGCCCGCCAGCACCGCGATCGCCGTCCCGGCATGCTCCGGCGCCAGCAGCTCCGCCATCATCAGGCGGGCCGGCGCCAGGTCGGGCTGGAGGTCGAGGGCGAACCGGAGCATGAAGTCCGCCGCCTCCTTGGCGCCCTTGCCGCCGCCGCCGTTGTTCGGGTCCTGCAGCAGGGCGGCGATCGCCAGGTAGGCGCGCGCGAGCCCCTGTTGCGGGTCGCGCACCACCGGCTGCCGGAGAGAGTCGAACAGCGCCGGCTGCACCATGCCCAGCAGCGCGATGTGCTGCACCAGCGCCTGCAGCATGGCACGCGCCTCGTCGGGATGTCCGTTGCGTACCAGGAACCCGCCCGCTTCCTGCACCGCGGCCAGGCTCGAATCCGTGAACAGGGTGGTCGCGTTGCGGTAGAGGCCGGCAGCCGCCGCCGTGCGTCCGGCGGTTTCCGCGATCAGCCCCGCTTCCAGGGCGCAGGCGCTCGCCAGCGGACCGCCGCTTCCCACCGAGGCCAGGGTGCGCAGCGCCCCGTCGGTGTCGCCCGCGCCCTGCTGCGCCCAGGCCAGCAGAAGCGGGCGGATCACCTGGTTCAAGGCGGAGCCCGGCAGGGCGTCGAGGTTCCGGATCGCGGCCGCCCAGTCGCCGTGCGCGGCGGCGGCGTTGGCCAGCACCAGCGCGGTGATCAGGCTGGGCGGCACGCGGACCGCCAGCGCCGCCGCTTCCGGCCGCCCGGCCAGGGTCGAGAACAGGAACGCCGGCTGCAGCAGCTCGCGTTCGCCCGGATCGTGCGACAGGGAGTTCAGCAGCAGGTCCGCGGCGATGCCGTTGTCGCCCAGGTAGCCCGCCACCGTGGCCGCCAGGTAGGAACCCAGCGCCGGCGCGGGGACGGGCACCGGGGCGGCGACGGCGTCACGCGGCACCGGGACGAGCAGAAGAACCGCGACCGGGATGATGCGCAGGACGAGCGGGAATGGCATGATGCCCGAGGCTAGCGGCTCCTCCGGCCCGCGCCAACCGTGTTCGCGGTCTGCTGCGGCACCGGCCCGCGGCTCGTTCCTGCCGGACCGATCGGGGAGCTTCGGTGGACGCGCTGGCCCTTCTGCGGCTGCAGATCGAGTGGGGTGCCGACGAGGCGCTGGACGACGTTCCGGTCGACCGGCTGCATCCGGCCGCGGCACCGGCGGCAGCGGCACGCCCGCTTCCGGCGCCCGGCGCCCTGCTCCCCGGCCCCCGCGCGGCGGCCCCGGG
>CALMVN010000067.1 GCA_937873225.1 uncultured Acetobacteraceae bacterium | reverse complement strand
GTTCAGCGCCACCGTGACGGTCTGGTTGGCGAGCTCGACTGCCTGCTGCTGCGCCCGGGCCTGCTGCTCCAGGATACGCAGCGCCACCAGCTCGTCCTCCACGCTCTGGAACGCCGACAGCACCGTCTGGCGGTAGGTGGCGACGCTTTCGTCGAACGTCGCCCGTGCGGCGCGCACGGCGGCGGTCCGCTCGCCGCCGTTGAACAGCGTTTCCGCCGCCGACGCGGCCAGCGACCAGGAGCGGTTGGCGACCTGGATCAGCGAGCCGAGCGGGTTGCCGGCATAGGAGGCGGCCGCGGACAGGCTGATGGTCGGGTAGAACGCGGCGATCGCGACCCCGATCAGCGCGTCCTCCTCCTCCATGGCGCGTTCGGCCTCGGCGATGTCGGGGCGCCGCTGCAGCAGCAGCGACGGCACCGTCACCGGGACCGCCGGGATCCGGTCGGTCAGCGGTGCCGGCGGCAGGCTGAGGTCGGCGGGCGGATGGCCGGTCAGCACCGCGATCGCGTGCTCGTACTGGGCGCGCAGGATGCCGACCTGTACCGCTTCCGCCCTGGTGGTCGCGGTCTGGGTCTCGGCCTGGAGCAGGTCCGACGGCGCGGACACGCCGGCCGCCGTGCTGTTGCGGGTGATCTGCTCGCTCTGCTCGTAGAACACCACGAACTGGTTGAGCAGGGTCTGCAGGCTGTCCTGGTAGCGCATCTCGAAGTAGTCGGTGGCGAGCGTCGCCTGCTCGGACAGGCGGGCCGCGTCCAGCGTGGCCTGGCTCACCTGCGCGGCGGCGACCTGGCTTTCCACCTGGCGGCGGATCGCGCCCCACACGTCGAGCTCCCAGCTGGCGTTGCCGGCCAGCGAGTAGGTGGTCTGGTTGTAGCCGCCGCTGCCGGTGTTCAGCAGGGAGGTGGTGCCGAGGCCGCCCCCGAGGCCGCCTAGGCCGGTTGAGACCGTGCTGCCGCCGAAGCCGCTGCCGCCGCCATCGCCCTGGCGTGTGACGCTGGGGGTCAGCGTCGCGGTCGGGAACAGGCTGCTGCGCGCCTCGTCGACCAGGGCGCGGGCCTGGCGGAACGCCGCCTCGTCCGCCTTGATGGTCTGGTTGGACACGTTGACCTGCGCCTCGAGCCGGTTCAGCACCGGGTCGTCGTACAGCGTCCACCAGGCGCCCTTCGGCAGCTCGGCGTAGTGCGGGTCGGCGAACGCCCAGCCGGGCGGCGGCGTGATCTCCTTCAGCCGGGCAGACGTGATCGCAGGGGGACGGCGGTAGTCCGGGCCCACCATGCAGCCGCCCAGGCCGACGGCGAGCAGGAAGGCGGACGGAGCGCGCGCCCGTCGCAGGCGGCGTGGAACGGGCTTCATCCGGCGGAAACGTCCTGTTCGAGGGCACGGGAAGAGCGGCCGGAGCGGCGGAGCCCACGGCTCCAGAGCCGGTTCCACCAGCGCGACAGCCGGTCGAGGTAGAGGTAGACAACGGGGGTGGTGTAGAGCGTCAGCGCCTGGCTGACGATCAGGCCGCCCACCACGGACAGGCCGAGCGGGCGGCGCAGCTCGCTGCCGTAGCCGCTGCCGAGCACCAGCGGCAGGGCGCCCAACGCTGCGGCGAAGCTGGTCATCATGATCGGCCGGAAGCGCAGCAGGCAGGCCTGGTAGATCGCCTCGTGCGGAGTCTTGCCGTTGTCGCGCTCCTCGGTGAGCGCGAAGTCGATCAGCAGGATGGCGTTCTTCTTCACGATGCCGATCAGGAGGATCACGCCGATCATGGCGATCAGCGAGAAGTCCTCGCCGAACAGCTGCAGCGCCAGGATCGCGCCGACGCCGGCAGAGGGCAGGGTGGACAGGATCGTCAGCGGGTGGATGTAGCTCTCGTACAGGATGCCGAGCGTGGCGTACACCGCGGCCAGCGCCGCCAGCACCACCAGCGGGTAGGTGCTGGTGGTCTGCTGCAGCTGCTGCGCGTTGCCGGCGAAGGCGCCGTGGATCGCCGCCGGCACGTGCAGCTGCACCATGGTCTCCTGGATCGCCTCCTCGGCGGCACTGAGCGAGACGCCGGCGGGGGTGTTGAAGGACAGGGTGGCGGCGACGAACCCGCCGTCGTGCGACACCTGCAGCGGCGTGGTCGCCGGGATCACCTTGGTCACCGCCAGCAGCGGCACCATGGTTTCCGCCGCCGACGACACCGCGGCGCCGCTGGAGGTGTTGTTGCCGCCGGCGATGCTGTTGCTGGCGGAGTTCTCTTCCGACTGCTGGCTGGTGGTGGTGGTGGTGTCGCCGAGGGTGGTGCTCACGCTGGTGGAGGAGGTGCTCGGCGTGTTGCTGGCCAGCGGCGTGGTCTTGATCAGGTTGCTGGCGGTGCTGCCGTTGGTGGTGCCGCCGGCGGTGCTGACGTAGATCTGCTTCAGGATCGACGGGTCCTGCCAGAACCGCGGCGCCACCTCCATCACCACGTGGTACTGGTTCAGCGTGTTGTAGATGATCGACGCCGAGCGCTGGCCGAACGCGTCGAACAGGGTGTTGCTGACCAGCTGCGGCGTGATCGCCAGGCGGGCCGCGGTGTCGCGGTCGATCTCCACCGACTGCGACAGCCCGCCCTGGGCCACGTCGGAGTCCACGTCGACCAGCTCGCGGCGCTGCTTCAGCGCCGCCTCGATGCGCGGCGTCCAGCTGTAGAGCAGGTCTGCGTCGTCGGCGGACAGGGTGTACTGGTACTGCGCGTTGCTCTGGCGCGCGCCGGCGCGCACGTCGCCGGCGGAAAAGGCGAAGAACCGGGCGCCGACCATGTGGGACAGCTTGGCGCGCAGCCGGGCGATGGTGGCGTCGTTGCTGTCGTGGCGGACGTCCTTGTCCTTGAGCTGGATGCACACCTGCGCCTGGTTGGTGCCGCGTCCGCCGGTGAAGCCCGCGACCGTGGACACGTCCGGGTCGGACAGCACCGCCTTCTGCACCGTCACCAGCTTGCCGACCATGTTCTGGAACGAGATGCTCTGCTCGCCCTCGATGGTGCCGATCAGCAGGCCGTTGTCCTGCACGGGAAAGAACGATTTCGGCATGCGGTAGACCAGGGCGATCGTCAGCACGATCGTGAGCGGCAGCGTCAGCGCCACCAGACGGCGGTGGCGCAGCGCCCACAGGAGGCTGGACTCGTAGCCGGCCAGGAGCCCGTCGAGCAGGCGCTCGATCAGTGCGGCGAGGGCGGCGAGGGCGCGTCGCGCCACGCCGGATTCCGCCGCGGCCCGTCGCCGGTCGGCCTCCGCCTGCTCCGCCGAGACGCGCGGCTGCACGCGCAGGAACAGCGCGCACATCATCGGCGTCACGGTCAGCGCCAGCAGCAGCGACACGCTGATGGTGACGATCAGCGTCATCGCGAACTCGTAGAAGAACTTGCCGGCGATCCCGGGCAGAAGCAGGATCGGCATGAACACCGCGATCAGCGACACGGTGATCGACAGCACGGTGAACGCGACCTCGCCGGCGCCCTGCAGCGCCGCCTGCAGCCGCGGCATGCCGTCCTCCATGTGTCGGGCGATGTTCTCCAGCACCACGATCGCGTCGTCCACCACGAAGCCGGTCGCGACCGTCAGCGCCATCAGCGACAGGTTGTCGAGCGCGAAGCCCAGCAGGTACATGGCGGCGAAGGTGGCGATGATCGACACCGGCACCGCGACCGCCGGGATCAGGGTCGAGCGCAGCGTGCGCAGGAACAGGAGCACCACCAGCACCACCAGCACGACCGCGATCATCAGCGTGTTCTGCGTGTCGTGCACGGAGGCGCGTATGGTGGTGGAGCGATCCAGGCCGATATGCAGCTGCACGTCGGCGGGCAGGGCCGCCTGCAGCGTCGGCAGCAGCGCCTTGATCGCGTCGGTGGTCTTGATGATGTTGGCCGACGCCTGCGGGAACACGATGCAGATGATCGCGGGCTGGCCGTTGTAGTAGCCGGCGTTGCGCAGGTCCTCGACGCTGTCGTCGATGGCGGCGATGTCGCTCAGGTGGATCGGCGCCCCGTTGCGGTAGCCGACCACCAGGCCGCGATAGTCGGCGGCCTTGCGCGCCTGGTCGTTGGTGTCGAGCTGGAACCGCTGCGAGCCGACGTCGATGAAGCCCTTGGGCGTGTTGGCGTTGGCCGACGCCAGCGCCGCGCGCACGTCCTCGAAGCCGAGCCCCTGCTGGAACATCGGCAAGGGGTTGAGCTCGACCCGCACCGCCGGCAGGGCGCTGCCGCCGGGCTGGAAGTAGCCGACGCCCTGCACCTTGGAGAGCTGCTGCTGCAGCACGTTGGTGGCGAGATCGAACAGTTCCGGCGCGGTCTTGGTCTTCGACGTCAGCGCCAGGATCATGATCGGCTGGCCGGACGGGTTGAACTTCCGGTAGGTCGGGTTGGAGCGGATGCTGCTCGGCAGGTCGGCGCGCGCCGCCTGGATCGCCGCCTCGACTTCGTGCGCCGCGTTGTCCACGTCCGTGGACAGCTCGAACTGGATCGTGACGCGGACCTGGTTCTGCGTGCTGGTCGAGGTCATCTCGGTGACGCCGGCGATGGTGCCGAGATGGCGCTCCAGCGGTGTCGCCACGGTTTCCGCGATCTCCTGCGGCGAGCCGCCGGCCTGCGTCGCCTGCACCTGGATCACCGGGAAGGCGACGTTGGGCAGCGGCGCCACCGGCAGCCTGGTGTAGGCGAACGCCCCGGACAGGGCGAGCGCCACGGTGAGCAGCGTGGTCGCCACCGGACGCAGGATGAACGGCCTGGAGATGTTCATGCGCGAGGCGTCACGGCAGCTGCGGTGCGGGGCCGGGTCGCAGCGCGCCGGCGTCGGGCGGCGGCGCGTCGTGCCGGTTCAGGAACCGGCGCGTGCGCCGCCCGAGCCGGTCCATGAACAGGTAGATCACCGGCGTGGTGAACAGGGTCAGCAGCTGGCTGACGGCGAGGCCGCCGACGATGGCCAGCCCCAGCGGCCGTCGCAGCTCCGAGCCGGTGCCGGTGCCGAGCATCAGCGGCAGCGCGCCGAAGGCCGCTGCCAGCGTGGTCATCAGGATCGGGCGGAACCGGAGCAGGGCGGCGCGCCGGATCGCGGCCATCGGCGCCATGCCGTCCTCGCGCTCCGCTTCCAGCGCGAAGTCGATCATCATGATCGCGTTCTTCTTGACGATGCCGATCAGCAGCACGATGCCGATGATGCCCATCACGTCGAGATCCGCACCCGCCAGCATCAGCGCCGCCAGCGCGCCGATCCCGGCCGACGGCAGCGTGGACAGGATGGTGACCGGGTGGATGAAGCTCTCGTACAGCACGCCGAGCACGATGTAGACCGCGGCCAATGCCGCCAGCACCAGGAACAGCTCGTTGCCGAGGCTGGACTGGAACGCGGCCGCGGTGCCCTGGAACGAGGTCTGGAAGCTGGCGGGCAGGCCGATCTGGTGCTCCGCCCGCTCGATCGCGTCCACCGCCGGCCCCAGCGACGCGCCCGGCCGGAGGTTGAACGAGATCGTGGTGGCCGGGAACTGGCCGAGATGGGAGATCAGCAGCGGCGCGGTGCCGAGCTTCACCGAGGCCACCGCGTCCAGCGGCACCAGGCCGCCGGTCGGCTTGTGGGCGGCGCCGGTGGTGGTCGTGGTGCTGGAGCCGCTGCCGGGAAGATAGAGCTGGCTGAGGCTGGACAGGCTGCGGGCCAGCGAGCGGTCGGCCTCCAGGATCACCCGGTACTGGTTGGACTGGGTGTAGATGGTGCTGATCTGGCGCTGGCCGTAGCTGTCGTACAGCGCGTTGTCGACCGTCTCCGGCGTGATGCTGAAGCGGGCGCCGGTGGCGCGGTCCAGGGTCACCATCGCCACCAGGCCGGTTGCCTGCAGGTCCGAGGTGACGTCGGCCAGCTGCGGCAGCGCCTGGAGCTTCGCCACCACCTTCGGCACCCAGGCCTTGAAGTCGTCGTAGTTCGGGGTTTCCAGCACGAACTGGTACTGGGTGGCCGACACCGCGGTGTCGAGCGACAGGTCCTGCACCGGCTGCATGAACAGCCGCACGCCGACCACGCCGGCGACCTCGCCCTGCAGGCGGCGGATGACGCCGGACGCGGTCAGGCTGCGCTCGTCGTGCGGGCGCAGGTTGATCAGGAACCGGCCCTGGTTCAGCGTCATGTTGCTGCCGTCGACGCCGATGAACGAGCTCAGGCTGACCACGTCCGGATCATGCAGGATCACGCGGGCCAGTTCCTGCTGGTGGCGAGACATGGCTGCCAGGGAAGTGTCCTGCGATGCCACCGAGATGCCCTGGATCACGCCGGTGTCCTGCACCGGGAAGCAGCCCTTGGGGATCACCACCGCCAGCACCACCGTCGCGGCCAGGGTCGCCACGAACACCAGCAGGGTGAGCGGCTGGTGACGCAGCACCACGTCGAGCGCGCGGCCGTAGCCGGCGATGGTGCGGTTGATCGCCGCTTCAGACAGCCGCGAGAAGCGGCTGCCGGATTGCAGCCTGGCACCCTGCGGATGGTGCGGCTGCTCGCGCAGCATGCGCGCGCACAGCATAGGCACCAGGGTCAGCGACACCACCGCCGACAGCACGATGGTCACCGACAGGGTGATGGCGAACTCGTGGAACAGCCGGCCGACCACGTCGCCCATGAACAGCAGCGGGATCAGCACCGCGATCAGCGACACCGTCA
>CALMVN010000066.1 GCA_937873225.1 uncultured Acetobacteraceae bacterium | reverse complement strand
GGTCGGCTACGCGCCAGCGGTCCATCAGCGCCCAGAACGCGGTGGACGGGACGCCCTTCGCGTCTCCCACGCGCCCGGACCCCCGCGGAGCGGCGGCGAGCGCCGTCGGACCGGGCGGGTCCCGGAAGGGCGCGGCCTCGCCCGGCCCAGGCCCAGGCCCAGGCCCAGGCCCAGGCACGGCCTCCGGCGCCGGCTTCCCGGCTTCCTTGCGCGCCGGCTTCGGCGCCGACAGCGCCTCGACCAGCGCCGCGACCGCGGCGACCGTCTGCGCCTCCTCCGCACGCAAGCGGGCGATCCCTGCCGCCTGCGGATGATCGTCCGGCACCCGCCGGAACAAGGTGTCGAGACGCAGCCCGTCATCGGCGTCGAGCCCTTCGCCGACGCTGACCGCCTGCAGCGCCTGGTGCAGGGCGAGCCTGGTCAGCACCGCCTCGTTGGCGCGCCTGTGCTCGGCCAGCAGGCGCGCGTCGTCCAGGCTGTCCCGCGCCCGGCGGAGCAGGTCCGCGACCCGGTCGCTCACGTCGCCGCCCGTCGCGTGGCCGGCAGCCGACGACCCGCTTCGGCGGCAGCTCCGCGAACCGCCCGACGACCGGAGCGGAAGCCCGCCGCCGCCCGCCGCCGCACCGAGGGCAGGGGCGGCACGCCCGTTCCCCGGCCGGGTCCGGGCACGCCGACGCAGCTCGCGCACCGCGCGACGCCGGGCCGGACCGCGGATGACGGGAACGGGACGCCCATCTCGGCCGGCGCCGCGCCCGCGGACAGGCCGGGCGGCAGGGTCACGACGTCCGCCATGCGTGTCGAACCGCTTCCAGGGTGTAACCGGATGCTGTTTCCGACGAAGCCATGCCCATATGCCGCACAACGGAGGATGCCGAAGCATGTCGACCCCTCAATACCCGACCCGCAGGCAGATGCTGCGCGCCGCCACCGTCCTGGCCGCGGGCGCCGCGACGCTCTGGCGCCTGCCGCGCGCGTCGGCCGCCGTGCCGGCGCCGCTGCGTCATACCGACGCCGAATGGCGCCCCCTGCTGTCGCCGGCCCAGTACGACGTGCTGCGCCAGGCCGGCACCGAGATGCCATTCTCCTCGCCGCTGAACCACTTCTACAGCAAGGGCGAATACGCCTGCGCCGGCTGCGGCCTGCACAACTTCTCCTCGGACACCAAGTTCGACAGCGGCACCGGCTGGCCCTCGTTCTGGCAGCCGGTCGCCGACGCGGTGGTCGAGCACAAGGACAACTCGATGTTCATGCAGCGCACCGAAATACGCTGCGCCGAATGCGACGGCCATCTCGGCCACGTGTTCGACGACGGCCCCAGGCCGACCGGGCTGCGCTACTGCATGAACGGCGTCGCGCTGCGCTTCGACCCGGCCCCCGGCGTCCAGCCGCCGCACGCCGCCTGAACCCGATCGCAGGGAGATCCACGTCATGACCAGGTTCCTGTTGCTTGCCGGCGCGGTCGCCATCCCGGCCGCCCTTCTCCTGTCCGGGGCGCGGCCAGGCCGGGCCGAGGAAGCGCCGCGGCTGGTGCCGGCGGCCATGTCCATGCCCGCCGAGGGCAGCGGCC
Organism: uncultured Acetobacteraceae bacterium; assembly: GCA_937873225.1. Taxonomy (GTDB): domain Bacteria; phylum Pseudomonadota; class Alphaproteobacteria; order Acetobacterales; family Acetobacteraceae; genus Lichenicola. The sequence goes on along the minus strand of CALMVN010000066.1, from coordinate 5,208 downwards.
TGCAGCGGATCACGGTGTCCGGCGGCTGCTTCTGGGGCGTGCAGGGCGTGTTCGAGCACGTCAAGGGCGTCCGCCGCGCCGTGTCCGGCTACACCGGCGGCGCCGCCGACACCGCTCAGTACGAGACCGTCAGCACCGGCAGCACCGGCCACGCGGAGTCCGTGCAGATCACCTACGACCCGAAGCAAATCTCGCTCGGCCGGCTCATGCAGGTCTTCTTCTCGGTGGCGCTCGACCCGACCGAGCGGGATGCCCAGGGCCCGGACAGCGGCACCCAGTACCGTTCCGAGATCTGGACCAGCACGCCGGCACAGGCAGAGGCGGCGCGCGCCTATATCGCCCGCCTCGACGCCGCGCACGTGTTCGACGCGCCGATCGCCACCCGGGTGGACCCGCTGCACGGCTTCTATCCCGCCGAGGGCTACCACCAGGACTACCTCGCGCATAACCCGGACGCTCCCTACATCGCCATCAACGACATGCCCAAGGTCGAGGCGCTGCGCCGCCTGTTCCCGCAGGACTACGTTGCGGCACCGGTGCTGACCACCGCCTCGGCTGGTGCCCCGGCCGGCGCCTCGGCCGGCGCCCCTCCCGGGCCGGCCTGACGCCCCAGCATCCCGTGCCCCTTCAGGTGGTGGCGCAGCTGGTAGTAGGTCAGGCCCAGCGCACGGGCGGCGACGCGCTGGTTGAACCGGCTGGCTTCCATCGCCTCGCGAAGCAGCCGCGCCTCGTAGGTGCGCGTACGGGCGGCGAAGTCGCCGACCGGTTCGGGACAAGGCGCGGCGGCCGCGGCTGAGGCGATAACAGGCGTCGCCGGCACGGTCGCCGCGACGGTTGCCCCGGTTGCGGCCGGGAACGGGTCCAGCACGATCTGCCCCAGCGGCTTCTGCGTGTTGGCCGCGCGGTACACGCTGCGCTCGACCACGTTGCGCAGCTCGCGGACGTTGCCGGGCCAGTCATGCCCCTTCAGGACCGCCATCGCTTCGGGGGCGAAGCCGGCGAACACGTCCCGGCCCAGCTCCCGGGTCATGCGCAGCGCGAAGTGCCCGGCCAGCAGCGGGATGTCTTCCGGCCGGGCCCGGAGCGGCGGCACCGGCACCACGTCGAACGCCAGCCGGTCCAGCAGGTCGGCACGGAACCGGTCGGCGCGCACCAGCGCCGGCAGGTCGGCGTGCGTCGCCGCCACCACCCGCACGTCCACCTGCTGCGGATCGTTGCCGCCGACCCGCTCGAAGGTGCCGTACTCGATCACCCGAAGCAGCTTCTCCTGCACCGCCATGGACGCGGTGGCGATCTCGTCCAGGAACAGCGTGCCGCCGTCGGCCAGCTCGAACCGCCCCGGCCGCCGCCTGGTCGCGCCGGTGAAGCTGCCGGCCTCGTGGCCGAACAGCTCGCTGTCCAGCAGCGACTCGCTCAGGCTCGCGCAGTTCAGCTTGATGAACGGCCGGTCCCAGCGCTGCGACAGGTAGGCGAGCCGGCTTGCCACCAGCTCCTTGCCGGTGCCACGCTCGCCGATCACCAGCACCGGACGGTTGAGCGGAGCCGCTTTGGACACGTGCGCCAGCATCTCCTGGAACGCCGGCGCCTCGCCGATCGGGGTCGCCGCCTCCGCGGGCGATGTGGCCGAACGCGCCAAGGATTGGTCCTCCGAGCCATGGTGGTGTCGCGTCGCACTGTGTGTCGGCATCGCTTCGGACGCAAGGGCGGAGGAATATCCAGTGCGGCCAGAGGCTTGGGACAGGGTGCCGGTACCGCTAGTCGTTGGCATGGAAGCTGCTGTGACAAGCCGAAGGGACCCTGTGCGTCCCGCCGCCCCCGTAACGGAGGTCACCCCGTGAGCATCTTCTCCCGCCTGTCCGACATCGTGAATTCCAACATCAACGCCATCGTCGCCGGGGCCGAGGATCCCAGGAAGATCATCCGCCTGATCATCCAGGAGATGGAGGACACCCTGGTCGAGGTGCGCTCGTCCGCGGTGCAGACCATCGCCGAGCGCAAGGAGATCGAGCGACGCATCGCCACCCTGTCCCGCGACGAGGCGGAATGGGAGCGCAAGGCCGAGCTGGCCCTGACCCACGGCCGCGACGACCTGGCGCGCGGCGCCCTGCAGGCCCGCACCCACCTGACCCGGACCCGGGAGGGCCTGGACGCGCAGCACAAGCAGATCGTCGCCGGCCTGTCGCAGCAGAACGACGACATCGCCAAGCTGCAGGCCAAGCTCGCCGAGGCCAAGGCGCGCGAGCAGGCGCTGCTGACCCGCGCCTCCATCGCCTCCTCGCGGGTGAAGCTGCGCGAGCGCATCTTCGACGACCGCATCGGCAACGCGTTCGGCCGCTTCGAGCAGATCGAGCGCAACCTCGACGCGCTGGAAGGCCGCGCCGAGTCCTACGACCTCGGCCGTCGCACCCTGGAACAGGAGATCGAGGGGCTGGAAGCCGACAGCGCGGTCGAGACCGAGCTCGCCGCGATGCGTGCCAGGCTGCGCGGGCGCAAGGCCGCACCGGAGAACGGCGCGATCGAGGGGCCGCAGGCCGGCCCGGACGACCACCAGACCCGCTCCTGAAGGATCACCGGCCGTGGATCCCGCCACCCTCGCCATCCTGAGCGGCAGCCACGTGCTGTCGGACCTGACCGGGATGATCGCGGTCATCGCCCCGTTCGCGTTTGCCGCCTGGTTCCTGAAGCTCCGCCACGACCGGCGCCTGCGCGAGATCGGCAGCGCGGGGATGGGGGCGGAGGAGCAGCGTGCCCTGGCCGACATGAACGAGCTGGCACGACGCATGGAGCAGCGGGTCGAGAACCTCGAGCGCATCCTCGACAACGAGCTGGCCGGCTGGCGCAGCCGCATGCCGCACTAGGGAAGGACCGATCCGATGAACGATCCGTTCTTCCGCGACCGTCCGGCCCGCGTATGGCGCCAGGACGACGGCGCCATGGCCGCCGGCGTCTGCGCCGGGCTGGCCGAGGACCTCGACCTGCCGCTGCCGCTGGTGCGGATCGTGGCCCTCCTGTTCCTCCTTCTGCCGACCGGCCTCGCCTATCTCGCCCTGGCGCTGCTGCTTCGCCGCCGCCAGCCGCAACGCCGTTACGGCCGGACCGCATCCGACCGCGCCATGGCCGGGCCGGACGCAAGCCGACGCGGCGGCAGCCGGGCCGCGCCGGTCCCGGACAGGCCGGTGCCGGTGCGCGAAGGCTGGGCGCTGCTGCGCCACCGTTTCGAGACCCTGGAGCCGCGCCTGGGCCGGATCGAGGCCTTCGTCACGGCACCCGACTTCGAGCTGCATCGCGGCTTCCGACGCATGGGCGAGTGAGTGCCGTGCCGGTGTTCCCGATCCACGACCTGTCCCGCGCCGACGACATACGCATGCGCCGCAGGCGGGCGGCCTTGCTGCTCGCCGCCATCGCCTTCGGCGGCTGGACGCTGTCGCACCAGGATGCGCGTCATCCGCGCGGCCCGACCGCGATCGCGATCCGCCTGTCGTCCCACGCGGTTCCGGACGGCGGCCCCCTGACGCAGCCGGCGTCGGACGTGCCGACACGCAGCATCGAGACGGGCAGCCTGTTCGTCGACCTGTCCTGCGCCGACTCGGTACCGCTCCTGCCCGAGCCCGCTCTCCACGGCCGCGTGGTCATGTCCGCCGGGCGCGGCCAGGACGCGGCGCTGCGCGGGCTGTCGCTGGACGGGGGCGCCGTCACGTCCTCCTGTTCCGGGGAGGGGGGCGACCTCGTGCTTCGCCTTCCGCCCGCCATGCCGCTCCGCATCCAGCAGATCGACGCGGTCGACATACGCGGCGGCCGGTTCACCGGCCCGGTGACGATCGAGGGCACCGGCAGCGGCTCGGTGACGCTGGATGGCGCCGGGGCGCTCACGGTGCGACAGCGGAGCAGCGGCGACGTGTCGGTGGCCGAGGTCGCGGGCGCGGTCGACGCGGTGCTGGACGGCTCCGGCGACCTGCGGATCGGACGCGGCTCGGTCGCGCGGCTGTCCGCGGTGCTGACGGGTTCCGGCGACCTGACCCTGGGCCAGGCGAGGATCGGCCCGACCCGCCTGATCCTGCACGGGAAGGGCGACGCGACCGCCAGCCGGATCGAGGGTCCCGTCGAGCTCCAGGCCACGGGAAGCGGCGACATACGCATCGCCTCGATCGATGCCGACACGCTGCAGGTCGCGGCCGAAGGCTCGGGCGACGTCGCGGTGCTGGGCGGCCGGGTCGGCACGCTCACCGGCACCCGCGACGGCTCCGGCGACCTCCTGGTGCGGGCCACGATCGGCGGCGGCAGCCTGTCGCATCACGGCGACGGCGACGTCACCCTGCCGAACGTGACGGGCGCGTTGTCGCGCACCGGCGACACCGACTGATACCAGCGGCGTCGGGGCTTGACCGGCAGGCGAGCAAGCCGCAGGGCTCCGCCCCCAGGCCCCATCAGCCTGGATATTGGGTTTCCAAAGGGCGACTGTTTCTTTGGCGGGTCCAGGGCAGGGCCCTGGCCTGTGCAGGTCGACCCCCACCCCCGTTGGTATGAGCGCGCGCGACCCTGGAACGGGACAGGCCGCCCGAAGGCGGCCTGCCGCGTCGCCCTGACCAGTGAAACCCGGAGCATCGCCGGGTCAGGTATACGCGCCTGATCGCCAGGATGCCTGCCGAAACGACCAGCTGGACCGCGGCCGGTGAACGTGGACCGGTTGCAGCCTAGCGCGGCGTGCCGTCGACCGTCCCGTCGCCGCGGACCGACGCGGCCGCGGCGGCGCGCTGCTGCTTGCGGTAGCGGTGGCGCACGTACATGCCGGTGGCGCAGCCGCCTGCCGCACCCAGCACCCCGTGATGCGCCAGGTGGCCGCCGACCGCGCCGGCCGCCCCGTATTTCAGGCAACCGCCCGGCTCGGCGGAGGCGGGCGCCACCGGCAACGCGGCACCAAGCGACAACGCCAGCGCCATCGGCACGACGATCGATCTCTTCAACATGACGACTCCCAGAAAACGCCGGGCGAAAAACCCGGTGCGTACGCCGTGTTCGCACGCAAACACGGCTTAATCTTGGCCGGCAAACGCCCTGCCGACGGTCCGGGTGCGAGGAGGGCCGAATAATACCGGCGGCGTCAGGGTTTGATCGGCAGACGAGCAAGCCGCAGGGCGCCCCCCGTCGATCTGCTTCGCAGCTCGATCCGCTGCGGCCGGAGGCCCTGGACCCCTCCATCAGCCTTGATAA
>CALMVN010000065.1:2286-3525 GCA_937873225.1 uncultured Acetobacteraceae bacterium | reverse complement strand
CGGCCATGCCTGGCGGGATGCCGGCGATGCCGAACGGGATGCCGGCGATGCCGGGAGGCACGCCGCATTGAGGTGACGCGCAGGCGTCCTGTCGGAAAGGGGCGTCGGCGGGGCCACGTTGCGGCAGCGCTTCCACAGGTCGGGTCCGGTCGCGCGCACCAGGGTCTCCGTTTACGTGTTGCAGCTGATGCAAGGTAGGTGAGACTGCGTGGCCAAGGATGGTGGGTGAGGCGCCGGGCAGGCAGCGTGTCCGCACCGATCGGGTTGTCTGGCTCCGTTCCGGCGTAGGAGCGTGATGCTGACAGCGCCCGACAGTGCGCGGTGGCGCATGGGCGTCATCCTGGCGTGGACGCATCTTAGGAAGGAACCGGAGGCGCAATGTATGTCGGTGATCACGACAGGACTGACGATGCTGCAGCCTTGAGGGCGGGCCTAGCACTGCCGCGACAAGGCCGGCGGTACACAGTCCGGCAGCCGGCTGACGCAGCGGCGGCCATGCATCCGAGTGTATCGTCTTGATCGGGCAGGGCCGCGGCTACCACGTGATCGGGTTGGATAGGAACACGGTTGCCGGCAGGGTGCAGCACCATGGCAAAGACAGTCCGATCTTGATCCGTCATCGAGCTGCCGCTGACGGGCCTGTTCCTCATGGCATGTCTATCTGCTGCGATTTTCGCTGCCGGCTTATAGTGGGTGTCGGCGCGGTTCCATGCCAGCGCCGCCAGGATCGCCGGCGGTCGCGTTCGTAAGCGTAACCGTGCTTTCGAGCAAGGCGAATGCCATCCCGTTCGACCACCTCCGTCTGCAGCGCCATGGCCGAGTCCAGTCGTTCACCCAGCTTGCCGATGTAGGCGCCGCTTCCCCAAAAGGCTTTTCCGGCTTCATGTCACGGAATCGTGACTTTGCCTAAACGCTATTTTGATGCTTTGAAACAACCGAAACATTTCGGTAAGTTTTGTTGCAGGATGGTGCAAATGGCTCAGATGCAGTTCATTGCGGCGGCACATCAATCATCGAATAATTCAGCCATTTTTGGAGCTCAGCCGAGTTCCATCAACCCGTTGGACCAGAATGATCCAATCGGGCCACAGCCAATTGGGGACGATCCACCGGAACTGATCAGGGTCACCGCTGATCCATCGTATCCAAATACCTACGTGAACGGAGACTACGATACCAACGTCTTTGGTGATGCGAACGGCGACTATTATCGGCTGTTCAACGGCGGTCCCGCGGCGA
>CALMVN010000065.1:0-2276 GCA_937873225.1 uncultured Acetobacteraceae bacterium | reverse complement strand
CTGTAAAGATCTCGGCAACGGTAATCTCAATGATGCTTTCTCAATCATCGAAAATGATGAGCAAAAGATCCTTAATGGCGTGCCAAATGCTACCGCGGGCAACGTCGCGCAAGGGAACGCCAACATTGCCAGCATGGCCGCCGCCGGGGGCGCGTTTGTCGCTGACGTCATGGCAACCTCTGCCCTTGCGGAAGCCTCTCAGTTCAGTCGCGACGACGATCTGGACGGCATGATGACAATGAACGCCGCCGCCTCGACCGAGGCCTGCAAAGTTCTCAGCGGTTTCAGCGACCCGAACACCCAGGCCGCGATTCACGATCTCGGGACCTCCATCGGCGTCATCGTCGCGGCGGCTATGGGCGTCGCCCACATTTTGGGCAAGATGGGGACGCCTGCGATCCCTGGCGCCGCACCGGCAGCCGCGTCCACCGCCGCGCAGCCAAGCCTGATCTTGCCGGCCGGCGGCACGAACCAGTACTACGGCATCGCCCAGCAGGAGGCGCATTGGGCAGTGCTGCAAAGCACTACCGGACACACTTGAGCACCATGCGGGCTCTGACTGCGATCCTGATGCTGGTTGCGGTGGTGGGGCCCGCTTGGGCCTCCGCCGTAGCATCCACGCCCGATGTTTCGCCTGCGCTACCAAACATGCCGATGCTGACAGGTACCGATGGCTACGGCATGCAGTTTGCGATGCGGCGGGGTCCGGGCTGTCGGCTCGAGATGGCGTTCGATGGCCCGCAGCTGGTAGCGCATCTACAGATGCTCAAGGACGAACAATTAGTCTCGGCGGCGCTAACACCTGCGATGGCGGATCGCGAGGTCGACATGCTTGCCTTTGTGCTAGCGCAGCGTGCTGGCGCCGCCGCTCTCCCCCATCTTGCTATGGTGCCCGGTGCAACGTCCTGTGAGGTCGTTGCATCGGTCAACCACACTCCCTTGTCACGCCAGGGGCCACATACTCTGGTCAGCTTCACGATCGATAGCGTTCAGGCACGCACCTTTGCAGACCACGTTCCACGCTTGACCGAGCTCCGGGCCAAATCAACCAAGTTCTTTGTCTCGACAGACGATATCCGCGCGATGGCCCTGGAGTCCGACCAAGCCCAGCTCACGCATGCGAATTAGGTCGGGAGGAATTGTGGACATCGAGCGCCGCTACTCCTAGACCGTTATCCGGCTGACTGGACGGTAACCTGAGTTGGCGAGGTAGTTGGCGCACTCGGCTGTTGGAAAGCGGTCGAGGATGCTCCCCAGCGTGTTCCAGAGCTTGGCTTCCGTGCGTGGCGCGGCGGCTCTGAGTAGTGCCTTCAGCTTGCTGAACACCTGCTCGATCGGGTTGAGGTCAGGGCTGTAGGGCGGCAGGTAGCGCAGGACGGCGCCGCGGCCTTCGATCGCCTCACGCACTCCTTTGACCTTGTGGCTGCCGAGGTTGTCCATGATGACCACGTCGCCTGCGCTTAGCGTCGGTGCCAGGAACTGCTCGACATAGGCACGGAACGCCTGGCCGTTGATGGCACGGTCAAGCACCAGAGGTGCAGTGATGCCATCTATCCGCAGCCCAGCGACGAAAGTCGATGTCTGCCAGTGCCCGTGCGGCACGCGTGCCAGCAGGCGTTGGCCGCGTGGACTGCGGCCGTGCAAGCGGGTCATGTTGGTCTTGGTCCAAGTCTCATCAACGAAGACGAGGCGCGCTGGGTCAAGCTCGGGCTGTTGCAGACGCCAGGCGATGCGGGCTGCCGCGACGTCCGGCCGCGTCTGTTCGCTGGCCGCGAGCGACTTTTTTTGAGCGTCAGGCCGAGGCGAGCCAGCGTGCGCCACAGCGTGCCGTAACCCGCGACAATGCCATGCTCGGACCGCAGCCACTCGCGCAGCTCGGCCAAGGTGGCATCCGGGACCGCGCTCACCCGGGCTCGCAGCAGCGCCGCCTGACCCTCTAGCTTCGGCTTGAGATGGCAGCGCTGCAGCCCTGGCGTCGAGAGCCCTGTCTCACGCAGGCGAGCCCGGGCCTTGACGACGTAGGACACGCTGACACCAAAGCGCAGCGCGACCGCACGACATGAACCCTCAGCCGCCAGCACACGCTCGCGCAGATCAGGCCCATACGCCCGTCCCCGAACGAACCCCACCGCCGCCTCCGACCACTGCCGGAGACCTATGAATCACATCCACCACCCGTGCCGGAAGCTCTGATCACGATTCAGGTCAGCAGGACACCGCTCTAGTGCATCATCACCCGCCGGAACAGCACCTGGAACATCCACGAGGTGAGCCCG
>CALMVN010000064.1 GCA_937873225.1 uncultured Acetobacteraceae bacterium | reverse complement strand
GTCCGACGGGCGCGGCATCCCCTTCCCGTCGCCGCCGCCGCGGCTTGTCAGCGTTGCGCCGGGAGCCCAGGCCGCGATCCACGTCCGCTTCGCCGTTCCCGCCACCGACTGGCGCGGCTACCACGTCAGCATCGAGGCCAGGGACCGGTCGGGCCGCGTGGTGGACGACGCCTCCGGCGCGTTCGACGTCGCCACCGACTGGAAGCGGTTCCCGCGCTACTGCTTCATGACCGGCAACAGCGTCGCCGCCGGACAGCCGGTCGAACAGATGCTGCAGGACCTCGTGTCCTACCGCTGCAACGCCGTCCAGTGGTACGACGTCAACTGGAAGCAGCACCTCCCGTACAGCCCGGCGCCGTCCTGGCCCGACATCGCCAACCAGACGATCGACCGGCGCACCCTGTCGGCCGGCCTCGCCGCGGCGCGCCGGCTCCGCCTCGCCAGCTTCGACTACGCGCTGTGGAACGGCGCCTGGCCCGGCTACACCACCGACGGCAGCGGCGCCAGCCTGTCCTGGGGCCTGTTCCGACACGGGTGCACGCCGCACTGTGCCGAGGCCGACCAGGTGAGCCACGGCCCGTTCCCATCCGGCTGGGCGACGCCGAGGCTGCTTCAGATGGACGCCTCGAACCCGGCCTGGCAGGCGTTCTGGCAGATGCAGGAACGCAAGGTCCTGGACCGGCTCGGCTATGACGGTGTGCAGATCGACACCCTGGGCGACCCGGGCCCGGTCACGGACGCCGACGGGCACCCGGTGAACCTGGGAGCGGCGCTGGTGCCCTTCGCGAATGCCGCCGCCGCGTCGCTCGGCCGCCGGGTGATCCTGAACCCGGTCAGCCAGTGGAACCTCGACGACGTGCTGCGTCATGGCGCCGGCGACGTGGTCTACACCGAGATCCACCCGGAGTTCGGCGACACCCGGTTCTTCCCGGCCTTGAACGGCCTCGCCGCCCGGATCCACGCGGCCACCCGGCGCAACGCGGTGGTGGCCGCCTATCTGGAAACCGGCCACGCGCAGCAACCGGGATGCCATACCGCCGGCGGCAGCCGCACCTGCTTCTTCAACGCCCCCGGCGTCCGCTACCTGGACTCGCAGATGCTGGCGTCCGGGCTCGACCATTGGGAACTCGGCGACCGCAACACGGTCTGCCCGGTCCGGCAGGCGAAGCTCGCCAGCAACATCTACGTCCCGGGTCCGGCCCTGTGCATGGACGCCGCCCTGCAGGAATGGGAGCAGGACGCCCGCAACTTCGAGGTGTCCTACGAGACCCTGCTTCGGGACCGGGTCGTCGACGCCCCGGACCTCGCCGTCGCGACCCTTTCGTCATCCGGCGCCAGCTTCAGCGCCACCGGAGCGGCGGGAACCGTCTATGCCCTGCCGAAGCGCCGCGCGGGCTTCACCATCCTGCACCTGCTGAACTTCTCCGCCCTGCGGTCGATCCGGCTGGACGACGACATGGGAACGGCGGCTCCGCCACGGGTGTTCGACCGCCTTCCGGTCGTCCTGCAGGTGCCGCAAGGGTTCCGGGACGGCAGCCGGCTCTGGTGGGCAAGCCCTGACGTCCGGCACGGCGAGGCGCGGCCGCTGCGCTACGCCCGCGACGGCGACCGGATCCGGTTCGTGGTGCCGCGTCTTGAGGTCTGGGACATGATCGTGCTGGAAACCGCAGCAGCGAGCCGGTTTTAGAAGCCTTGACTTGACATTTTCAAACAATTCAGGATCGGCAACCAGGAATCTTGACACCAATGCTTTGCCAGTCTAGGTCGAACCGGCATGCTCCGCCCGACGGAGAACCGATGCCGCCGAGACGAGCCGGCTGTCATCATTCGTTACCCTTCATCAGGCATGGCAGGCATCATGGACACGTTGGAATTCAACCTCCGGGACACCGCCACCAGCCTGCTCCGCAAGACCTCGCAGCGGCGCCCGCCGCCGATGCGCCGTCGCCGTCTGCCCTTGCCGTTCCTGCTCGTGGTGATGCTGCCGACGCTGCTGGCCGCCATCTACTATTTCGGCATCGCCTCGCCGCAATACGTGTCCGAGGCGCAGTTCGTGGTGCGCGGCCAAAGCAACTCGTCTCCCGGCATGCTGTCAAGCCTGCTGCAGACCGCCGGCGGCGGAGGCTCGGCTACCGAGGACACCTACGTGGTGCAGAACTACATGATGTCCCGCGACGCCGCCGCCTACCTGATCCGCACCGCCGACCTCCGGGCGATCTTCAACCGTCCCGGCGCCGACATCCTGGCCCGGTTCCCCAACCCGTTCCATGGCCACACCTTCGAACACTTCTTCTGGCACTACCAGCGCCAGGTGGTGGCCGAGCTGGACACCACCACCGGCATCTCCACCCTCACCGTGCAGACGTTCCGCCCGGAAGACTCGCAGCGCGTCGCCGCGGCCCTGATGGCCGCCGCCGAGCGCCTAGTGAACCAGATGAACGCGCGGCAGCGCGAGAACATCATCAGCACCTCGGAGCACGAGGTCACCGACGCCGAGCGGCAGCTCCGCGACATCGCCGCCCGCATCGGCGCCTACCGCAACCGCGAGGCCCTGCTCGACCCGATGAAGCAGTCGGCGCCGATGCTCAAGGACATCAACGACCTGCAGACCATGCTGAGCACGACGCAGCTGCAGATCACCCAACTCAGGGAATCGGCGCCGAACAGCCCGCTGCTGTCGGTCTACCAGCGCCGCGCGCAGGCGCTCACCGACCAGATCGCCCGTGCCGGCACCGCCGTGACCGGCTCGGACCAGTCCCTGGTGCCCAAGATTACCGCCTATGACGACCTTTCCATCCAGCGCGAGCTGCTGGAAAAGCAGCTTGCCACCTCGACCGCGGCGCTCGAGACCGCCAAGGTCCAGGCCGACCGCCAGCAGCTGTTCCTCGACGAGGTGGTGCAGCCGAACCGGCCGGACTATGCCGTCTACCCGCGCAGCATCGTGTCCACCCTGATCGTGTTCGTGAGCTTCCTCGGCATCTTCCTGATGGCGCGCCTGCTGATCGCCGGTGCCCGCGAGCACCACGTCGCGTGACCGGCCTCCCCGCCGCCTTGCGCAGCCTGCTCGGCCTGTTCCGCGTCCAGGAGCGCGTGATCGGCGCCTTGGTGCTGCGCGAGCTGCACACCCGCTACGGGCGCGAGAACATCGGCTTCCTGTGGGTGATCGGCGAGCCGATCCTGTTCTGCGCCGGCGTCGCTGTGCTGTGGACCGCGATCCGCCCGGCGCACGAGCACGGGGTGCCGATGACCGCGTTCGTGATCACCGGCTACGTGCCGCTGACCATGTGGCGGCACTGCATGTTCCGCGCGGTCAAGGCGTTCGAATCCAACGGCAGCCTGCTGTTCCACCGGCAGGTGACCCCGCTCGACATCATCCTGGCCCGGGTGGTGCTGGAGGTCGCCGGTTCCCTGATGGCCGGCATCATCGTCACCCTGTGCGCCATGGCGGTGAACTTCATGGAGCCGCCCAAGGATTACGGGCTGCTCTACCTGGGCCTCGGCTTCCAGATCCTGTTCTGCCTGGCCAGCGCCCTGCTGGTCGCCGCGTTGAGCGAGATGTCCGACCTGGTCGAGAAGTCGGTGCAGGTGTTCGCCTACCTGGCGATCCCGTTCTCCGGCGCCTTTACCATGGCCGACTGGCTGCCGGCCAAGTATCGCTGGTTCCTGCTCTGGTCGCCCAGCGTCAACAACCTGGAGATGATACGCGGCGGCCAGTTCGGCCACAGCGTCCGTCCGCACTTCAACATCCCCTACGACCTGTCCGCCACCGCCCTGATGATCCTGCTCGGGCTCTTCCTCACCCTGGGCATACGGCGCCACATCGTCATCCAGTGATCCGCTGCCCATGCTCCGCTGCATCGACATCGTGAAGGAGTTCCACATCCCGCGCGGCCGGCGCCGGGTGCTGGACCGGGTCAACTTCCAGATCGAGGCCTCGCAGAGGCTGGGCATCCTCGGCCGCAACGGCGCCGGCAAGTCCACCCTGATCAAGATCATCGGCGGCGTGGAGACGCCCACCTCCGGCCGCGTCGAACGCCACATGTCGGTGTCCTGGCCGCTCGCCTTCGGCGGCGCGTTCCAGGGCTCGCTCAGCGGCCTCGACAATCTGCGCTTCATCTGCCGCATCTACGACCTGGACTACGCGTCGACCCGCGCCTTCGTCGACGACTTCGCCGAGCTCGGGGCCCAGCTCGCCGAGCCGGTGAAGACCTACTCGTCGGGCATGCGCGCCCGGCTCGCCTTCGCGCTGTCGATCGTGATCGAGTTCGAGTGCTACCTGATCGACGAGGTGATCATGGTCGGCGACGCGCGCTTCCTGCAGCGCTGCCAGGACCAGCTGTTCGGCCACCGCGCCGACCGGGCGCTGATCATCGTCTCGCACGACATGGGCTTCATCCGCGAGCACTGCGACAGCGGCGCCCTGATCCACGACAGCAGGCTGCGAATGTACGGCAGCGTCGACGAAGCGATCGACGCCTACCGCAGCCTGTAGGACGTCAGTCCCGCGACACCACGATGCCGGTAATGGCCGGACCGATGATCATGCTGATCAGGTTGAAGAACTTGTAGAACTTGTTGGTCTTCGCATTGGCGATGTAGACTAGGTCCTTGTCCCTCATGGCGAAGCGCTGGGCCAGGAAGTAGCTGGTCGGGTTCATCATGTCGAGCTGGTAGA
>CALMVN010000063.1 GCA_937873225.1 uncultured Acetobacteraceae bacterium | reverse complement strand
CGCTGTCATGAAGATCAACGAGAACGCTGGCCCGAGGCTCGACGAAGCCTTTCCGAACACGATCAGCCGGAACCCTTCCTCAACGTCTCGGATCTGTCTCGCGAGCGCTGGTGGCGGATAGTCGCACCGGCGCGTCGCGCACGAGCGAAAACCGCTCCACCAACCGGACGAGTTGTGACTGGGTGTGCGACCCCGTCTTGGCAAACGCCCTGTTCAACAACGTCTTGGCGGTGCTGAGCCGGATTCCGAGGCTGGCGGCGGTGTTGGCGAGATTGCCGTCGCCGCCCAGGGCGACGGCAAGTTTCGCCTCTGCCTTCGTCAGCCCGAAGCTCGCGATCAGCGCGTCGCAGGCGTTGGCCGGTGCGGCCGTCAGGTCGGAGACGATGATCACGTAACAGGTCCGGCGTATGCCGATCCAGTCCGGCGGACCCTGAAGCGGAAGCATCGTGAGGGCATAGGCATGGCTGCCCGTCTCCACGCGATGGCGGCCCTGGGCTGAGGTCGGCTCGCTCGTTGCCAGCGAGTGCTGCAGAGCCAGGAGGAGGTCGGACCGGATGGCGTCCGGGCCGGCAAACGGCCTGCGCTCGAGAATGTCCGCCGCACGGTGGCGGAGAAACACCGAGGCGGCCTCGTTCGTCCGCAGAATCATCCCCGCCCGGTCGACGACCAGGATGGCGGTCGAGAGCCTGTCGGCGGCCTGCCACAGTGACAGGTTGCCGTGCGCGAGCGCCGATCGGCCCTGCCAGAGCAGGACGGCGCGCTGGTAATGCGGCAGCAACAGCGACAGCGTCCGGAGGTCGAGCGCCTCGGTCGCCGCCCGGCGTTCCTGGTGGTTCACCACGAGCGCCGACGTTACGCCCCGATCGCGCCCGATGACGATGGCCGACGCCGCCACCAGCCCGTTCGGCCGCGCGAACTCGTTGAAGAAGACGCTCCGTTCATAGGCCTCCATGTTGAGCACGTGGCGGTCGAGAACCGCGCGGCCGACCTCCTGCCGGGCAAGCACCGGCCAGGCTCCGTTGAGCGGCATGTAGTGCTCGACATAGGTGGCTTCGACGTCGGGATCCCTGCTGGCCACGGGATATTGCCGCCCGTTGTTCGTGTCGTCGGTCATGAGAACGACGCGCGTGCAACCGAGGGCCGCATCCAGCACCTCCAGCGACGGGTGCCAGTCGCACAGGAGCGGTGCGTCGTAGATGGCACCGATCACCCTTGAAAGGTCCTCGGCCCTCACCCCTGCCATCCGTGCCTGTGAGAGAAGCAACGATCGCAACTTCCGTAGACGACGTCAACCGTTCGGATGACGACGGCTCCTGCCGAACACGCCAATGTTCAACCCGCGTCGTTACAGACGCCCTGTCGTCCGTACACGAAGCGATCGCGGCCGGGCGGCCTTCGGTGGCCGCTCCCAACGGAGGAAAGCCATGTATTGCTACTTCTTCAAGGGCAACCAGTACATCCGCGTGCAGCGAGGGCGGACGGGTCCAGGGAGTCCCGGGATGGATCCGGGCTATCCCGCAAGCATCTCGGCCTGGGACTGGGGATCGTCCTTCGGCGCGAACGGCATCGACGCGGCGCTGTGGAGCGGGTCGAAATGCTATTTCTTCAAGGGCAACCAGTACATCCGCGTGACGCGGGGCGACACCGGGCCCGGCACCGTGGATGCCGGCTACCCGGCGCCGATCTCGAACTGGGGCTGGGGGGCGTTCGGCGCGAACGGCATCGACGCGGCGCTGTGGAGCGGCCCGAAATGCTATTTCTTCAAGGGTAGCCAGTATATCCGGGTGTCACGCGGGGAGACCGGACCGGGCACCGTCGATCCCGGCTACCCGGCGCCGATCTCGAAATGGGGCTGGGGCGCGTTCGGCACGAACGGCATCGACGCAGCGCTGTTCAGCGAGACCGTGGACTACTTCTTCTCGGGCGACGAATACATCCGGGTCACTCGCGGTTCGACGGGCCCGGGAAAGGTCGATGCCGGCTATCCCGCCAAGATCAGTCCGGCCTGGGCCTGGGGCACGTTCGGGGAGAACGGCATCGACGAGGCCCTCTACAGCGGCGAGCCTGGTCTTTCGATCGACTGGAGCCAGGTCGCGGAGGGCGTCGTGACCATTGCCGGGATCACCATCAAGGCGATCCAGTTGTTCGCCTGAAGCGGAGAGGCGCCTGTGAGCGTCGCCCGCAGGCGCCTTCCGGACCACGCGACGTGCGGGCCTCGTGAAGGCGCTCCTGCTCGCTGCCGCTTCCCGGCCGGTGCTGGTCGTCAACCCGATGCCGCCGACGGCGCCGCACCCGGGTCGATCCGCTCGGCCGTCCGCAGCCGACCGAGCAACTCCCGGTGCAGCCCGTCCCGGACACCCGCCTCCCGCCAACTCCGCAGACGGCGCCGACAGGTGATGCCCGAGCCGCACCCCATCCCGAGCGGAGCGTCTGCCGCTGGATGCCGGTCCGCAGCATGAATGCGATCCCGGTCAGCACCCATCCGGGACCTGCTTCGGGATGGAAGCTCGCGTTGTCGCGCGGACGCACCACGCTGATGATCGTGCGCCAGCCGGCAACGGTGCGCAGCGCCGACCGCAGCGTGGTGATCGAGGCGGGTCGGATCGTGGACGACGGCGCGCACCACGCACTGATCCGGGACAACGCTCTACACGCGACTCATGCCAACGACGGCGGGGTTCGACCTGCACAGGCCAGGGCTCTGCCCTGGACCCGCCAAAGGGCAGTCGCCCTTTGGAAACCCGATATAAAGACTGACGGGGCCTTCGGCCCCAGCAGATCGATGGGCGGCGCTCTGCGGCCTGCTCGCCTACCGGTCAAACCCCGACGCCGCGACGCGAACGGGCTGCCCAGGCTGACGTCTCGGAAAGGCGGTCGGAATGAAAACAGCCGGCAGACACGGGGCGGCGCGAATTTCCAGCCCTCGTCCTCCCGATAATCGGCCCGCGGCGTTCACTGCCGGCGCGACATGATCAACAAGCCGATCTCCGAACGATCAACAGCCTTGCTGCGATCTGGCTCGCTGTCGCCGTGGTGCCTGCGTCGGTCCAGGAACGCGATAGGCTTCCCGCTTTCGACCGGGGCAAGGCGACGTGGCCGAGCCTGCGCATCGCGATTCCGGACGGCGCCTTCACCGCGGGACGCTGCCGCTGCTGGTCCAACCGGCACGGCATGCGCCACAGGACCGGTCCTCGCGTGCCGGGGCAGAAGGGCTTTTCCGTGCTGCCCGGACGCCAGGTCGTCAAGCGCAGCTTCGGCTGGCTTACCCGCTGGGGCGGCCTGCAGCGTGATCGCGCCGGCGGTCTCGATGTCGCGGAAGCCCTGGGCGCCGTGCTCGCCTCGGCAGAGGCGCCCATCAACCCAGCCGCTGCGGCATGCGCGGCAGGATCAGGTGCATCAGCAGCAGGGCCAGCAGATAGGCGCCGGCGGCACAGCTGAACAGGCTCACGTAGCTGCCGGTTGCCTGCAGGATGACGCCGGCTGCTTCCGCCACCCCCATGCCTCCGATCGCGCCGGCCATGCCGCCCAGCCCGACCACGCTTGCCACCGCGTCGGGCGGGTTCGTGTCGGAGACCATGGTGTAGAGGTTGGCGGAGAACCCCTGGTGCGCCGCGGCGGCGAGGCCGATCAGCAGCGTCGCCGGCCACAGCCCGTGCACGAGCGGGGCCAGGCAGATCGGCACCACGCACAGCGCGCAGACCCCGAACGCCACCTTGCGCGCCGCCAGCGGCGACAGGCCGCGCCGGATCAGCGCGGACGACAGCCAGCCGCCGGAGATGCTGCCCATGTCGGTCATCAGGTAGATCGTCACCAGCGGCAGGCCCATCTGGCTGATGTTCAGCCCGTGGCTCCGATGGAGGAAGTCCGGCACCCAGAACAGGTAGAACCACCAGACCGGGCTGGTCAGGAAGGTGCCGACCACGAATGCCCAGGTGGCGCGATGGCGCAATAGCCGGAGCCAGCTTTCCCGGGCCGCCGGCAGCGCGCTGGGCCCGTCGCTCAGGATGTAGGCGCGCTCGGCGGCGGACACGCGTGGATTGGCCGGCAGCGGCCGGTACGACACGAGCCAGGCCAGCAGCCAGAGCAGGCCGAACGCGCCGGTCACCACGAACGCGGGGCGCCAGCCGTAGCGCAGCGTCAGGAACGGCACCAGAAGCGGCGTGATCAGCGCGCCGATGTTGCTGCCCGAGTTGAACACTCCCGTGGCGAACGCACGATCGCGCCTGGGAAACCACTCGCCGACCGCCTTGATCGCACTCGGGAAACCCCCGCCTTCGCCCAGGCCGAGCAGCATGCGCACGGCTGCGAACCCCTCCACCGTGCGCACCAGCCCGTGCGACATGGCGGCCATGCTCCAGACCAGCACCGCGCCGAACAGGCCCCAGCGCACGCCGATCAGGTCGACCAGGCGCCCGGCGCCCGCATAGCCGACGGCGTAGGCCAGCTGGAAGAAGAACACGATGTGGCCGTAGTCCAGGTCGTTCCAGCCGAGATCATGCTGCAGGACCGGCTTGAGGATGCCGATCACCTGCCGGTCCATGTAGTTGATGGTGGTGGCGGCGAAGAGCAGCCCGACCACCGTCCAGCGCATGCGGGTCATGGTGCCGGCGACGACGGCATCCCTGGGTATCGCAGGCGCGGGCACCGCGACCGGCCCTCTTCTCGTGCTCGACATGCTCGTTCTCCCGTTGCCTGTCGCGCCGGTTGTTCCGGTCGTCGTTCAAGTCATCGTTTCTGCCGGCTCAGCCGGACAGCTTCCCGCTCCCCTGCGCGGTCCGCGTGCAGCCGCTCGCCGCGAAGCTGCCGCCCTGGAAGCGGGCGGCCAGCGGATCGACCGGTGCCTGTGCGGCCTTGATCGCCGCCGCATAGGCTTCGGCATCCTGCACCGGCCGGTAGCCGAGCCGCTCGGCGCCCGTGTTGTCCCACCAGCGCCGCACGTTGTTCGACACGCCCCAGACCGCCAGGCAGCCGACTGCCGGCGCCTCGATCGCGCGGCGCACCAGCGCCAGCAGGTCCCGGTGGCCAAGCCAGGTGCTGAGATGGCGGATCTCGGTCGGCTCCGCCAACGCGCTGCCGATCCGCAGCGACACGCTCTCGATGCCGTGCTTGTCCCAGTAGAGCCGGGCCATGGACTCGCCCCAGGCCTTGCTCAGCCCGTACAGCCCGTCCGGCCGGAACGGCGCATCGAGCCCGAGCTGGTGTCCGGCCTCGTGCATGCCGAAGGCGTGGTTCGAGCTTGCGAACACCACGCGCCGCACGCCGTGCCGGCGGGCGCCCTCGTAGAGCGCCGACAGGGCGCGCAGGTTGTTCTCGATGATCTCGTCCAGCGGACGCTCGACGCTGGTGCCGGCCATGTGCACCGCGACGTCGATCCCGGCCAGGACCTTGTCGACGATCGCCGAGTCGCGCAGATCGCCCTCCACCAGCTCCTCGCCGGCCGCCGCCGCCGTGAGCGGTCGCAGGTCGTGCGAGCGGAGCCGGTGTCCGGCGCGGAGAAGGCCGGGACGCAACACGATGCCGATCGCACCCGCCGCACCGGTCAGGGCAACGCGGAGCGGGGATGCATCGGGGTCGGACAAGGGCGTCATGACGGGTTCCGCTGCCACATCGAAGGATGCGGACCCTGGCCCGCCTCCGGATGTTGGTCAATTCGCCGACAACATCCTGCGTCATGTCCAGGCTCCGCTCCCCGGCTTCATGCGCGTCCCGCCGAGCCTGATCCGGCTGGGCTTGCGTACGAGCGCGGGTGGTGACCGAGGAACACGGTTTTGGCCTGGACATGACTGCCGCCGAGGATGGCGACGCGGCGGGAACCGCGATGCACTTCCATGTCGGCCAGGCTCGCCGGCGGGTGATTGAACCGGGCCACTATCCATGACGTCCCCGGCGCTGCGCTGCCGGGTTCGCGCCGTCTCCGCGCGCTCGCCGACAGGTCGATCGTCGCTCCTTGCGCCAGGGAAGCCGTGGATGTGAACTCATGCCGCAACCTTCCGGAGCGACGACGATGAGCGGCTGGCAGCCGAGCGCGCGCTACCCCGATCCGGCGGTGCAGGCGCTGGACCCTGCCTTCGCCCGGCTGGTGCTGTTCAACGCCAGCATCGAGCGCCTGGCCACCGGCTGCCGCTGGAACGAGGGCCCGGTCTGGTTCGGCGACATGCGCGCGCTGTTCTGGAGCGACATCCCGAACGACCGCATCCTGCGCTGGGACGAGGAGGGCGGCGCGGTCTCGGTGTTCCGTCGCCCGTCCGGCTTCGCCAACGGCAACACGCGCGACCGGATGGGCCGACTGGTCAGTTGCGAGCATGGCGGCCGGCGCGTCACGCGCACCGAGCATGACGGGCGGATCATCGTGCTGGCCGATCGCTTCGAGGGGCGGCGACTGAACTCGCCGAACGACGTGGTGGTGCGCAGCGACGGATCGGTGTGGTTCACCGACCCGCCCTTCGGCATCCAGGGCCATTACGAAGGCGACAAGGCGGAGCCCGAGATCGCCGACCAGGTCTACCGGCTGGATCCGGACGGCGGCCTTTCCGTGGTGGCGGACGACGTGTCCGGCCCGAACGGCCTGTGCTTCTCGCCGGACGAAGCCATACTCTACCTTGTCGAGTCCCGCACCCGGCCGCGGAGGATCCTGGCCTACGATGTTTCGGCCGACGGCAGGCTCGGCAACAAGCGCGTTCTGGTCAGCTGCGACGACGGGGGTGCCGCGGACGGCATACGCTGCGATGCCGAGGGCAACATCTGGGCCGGATGGGGCACCGGCGAGGGACTGGACGGGGTGGTGGTGTTCGCGCCCGACGGCAGGCGGCTCGGCCGGATCGCGCTGCCGGAGCGCTGCGCCAACCTTTGCTTCGGCGGCCGCAGCCGGAACCGGCTGTTCATGGCTGCCAGCACCTCGCTCTATTCGCTGTTCGTGGCTGTGCAGGGCGCCGTCTAGAACCCACATCACGCCGGCACGCAGCAGCCGGATCCCGGACAGCGCTTCGGCGCCCAGCATTGGCAGACAGGCAGCCGGCACCAGCAGCGATCCCATCGACGGCCTCCAGCAGTTGATCAGCCGCCGAACGACGCCGTTTCCACCACCCAGCCCCGCGCCTGCTCGCTCAGGCTGAGCCCGAGCCCCGGCCGCGTCGGGACGAGCATCCGCCCGTCCCTGATCTCGAGCCGCTCGTTGAACAGCGGCTCGAGCCAGTCGAAATGCTCGACCCAGCTGTCATGCGGGTAGCAGGCGGACAGGTGCACGTGCAGCTCCATGAAGAAGTGCGGCGCGAGCTTCATGTGCCTGCCTTCCGCCATCGTCATGATCTTCAGGAACTGCGTGATCCCGCCGACGCGCGGCGCGTCGGGCTGGATGAAGTCGACCGCATCGAGCCGGATCAGCTCGAGATGCTCGCCGACGCTGCTCAGCATCTCCCCCGACGCGACCGGGGTGTCGAGTGCCGCCGCAAGCTTCGCGTGGCCCTCGGCGTCGTAGGCATCGAGCGGTTCCTCGATCCAGACCAGGTTGAACTGCTCCAGGACACGGCAGACGCGAGACGCCGTCGGGCGGTCCCATTGCTGGTTGGCGTCGACCATCAGCGGGAAGTCGCCGATGTGGCGGCGCACCGCCTCCACACGGCGCAGATCCTCCGCCCAGTCGGGCTGGCCGACCTTGATCTTGATGCCGCCGATGCCGGACGCGATCGAGGCCGAGCAGTTCTCCAGCACCTCCTCGATCGGCGAGGACAGGAAGCCGCCCGACGTGTTGTAGCAGGCGACGGACTCCTTGTGGGCGCCGATCAGCTTGGCGAGCGGGAGGCCCGCGCGGCGCGCCTTCAGGTCCCAGAGCGCGATGTCGAATGCGGCGATCGCCTGCGTCGCGATGCCGCTGCGGCCGACCGAGGCGCCGGCCCACATCAGCTTGACGCCCAGGCGCGCGATGTCGTTCGGGTCCTCGCCGACGAGGTTGCCGGCGATCTCGCTCGCGTGGGCGTAGAGGCCGGGACCGCCGGCGCGCTTCGAGTAGCTGACGCCGAGGCCGCGATGCCCGTCGGCGGTCTCGATCTCGGCGAACAGGAAGGCGACCTCGGTGAGCGGCTTCTGCCGGCCGGTCAGCACCTTCGCGTCGCTGATGGGGCGCCGGAGCGGAAGAAAGGCGAGCGACACCCGCACCTGCGCGATCCGATCGCCGCCGTCCGCCTCGTCGCGCGCCGGACGCCGTGACGGGAGCGCCGCGGTGGTGGGAGCCTCGGACATCTCGCGTTCTCCGACGTGCAAGCCGCGCAGGTGACGTGACGCGTGCCGCGTCAGGTATGACCACCTTCCCGATCCGCGTCACTGGCCGAATTGACCCCGATCGATGCAACCAGTGGATCGACCGGTTCACGTTCCGACTTGGTCGAGCCCCGCTTGCGCCAGGAAGCGGGCCAGCGCCGGGTTGTCGTTCTCGTCCCGCCACACCGCGTTCAGCCGCACGGGCGGCGAGGCGCCGTCTGCCAGCGGGCGGAAGGCGACCGCGGGAAAGTGCAGGCGGGCCGCCGTTTCCGGAACCAGCGCCGCTCCGAAGCCCGCGTCCACCAGCGCCAGCATCGAGTGGATCTGGCCGACCTGCTCAACGACCTTCGGCTGCACCTGGTGTTCATCGAGCAGGGCGGTGACGAGGTCGTGGAAGTAGAGGGCGTTGTCCGGCGAGTACATGATGAAGGGACGGTCCTGCAGGTCGGAGACGGGCAGGGCGGGCGGCGCGGTCGTGGCCTCGCCGGCAGGGAGCGCCACGACCATCGCTTCGGTCGCATGTTCGCGCACGGCGAAGCGGCGCAGGTCCACCGACGGCCGCATGAAGCCGAGGTCCAGCACGCCGCTATCGAGCGCCTCGATCTGCAGTCGCGTCACCATCTCGCGCAGCACCAGATCGACATTCGGCATGATGCCGCGGAGCTGCCGGATCAGGCCCGGCAGCATTCCGTATCCCGACGCCGCGGTGAAGCCGATCCGCAACGTGCCGGCCTCCCCGCGCCAGACACGGCGGGTCCACTTCATCGCGCTCTCGCTGAGGCGCAGGATCCGCTTCGCCTCGGGAAGGAAGACGCGGCCGGCCGGCGTCAGCCGTACGGACCGGCTCGTCCGGTCGAACAGCGGCACGCCGATCTCGCGCTCGAGCAGCTGGATCTGACGGCTGAGCGGTGGCTGGGTCATGTTCAGCTGGCTGGCCGCCTGACCGAAATGCAGGTGGTCGGCCACGGCGACGAAGCAGCGTAGCTGATGCAGCCCGAACATCGATCCGATCCACGCATCGATCAAGTCAGTCTATGACTTAGCCAACATCGACCCGTCCCGCTAGGGTCAAGCTTGTCGCGGCCCGAATCGGGCGGGCGCACGACGAACGAAGCCGAAGCTCCGAGAAGATCCGGGATGAGCAGCATGACACCGAACGAGATGGCGCGCACCGTGGGCGCCGGACTGCTCACCTTTCCCGTCACGCCGTTCGACGCGGAGCACCGCGTCGACGAGGCGAAGTTCCGCGAGCAGTGCGCCTGGATGCTCTCGCACGACGTGGCCGCCCTGTTCGCGGCAGGGGGCACCGGCGAGTTCTTCTCCCTGACCGCGAACGAGGTCGAACGGGTGGTCCGCGCGGCGGTCGAGGTTGCCGCCGGCAAGGTCCCGGTGATCGCAGGCTGCGGCTATGGCACCGCGATGGCGGTCGAGCTTGCACAACGCGCCGAGCGGGCAGGGGCCGACGGGATCCTCCTGCTGCCGCCCTACCTGATGGAGGCAAACCAGGAGGGGCTCGCCGCGCATGTCGAGGCGGTGTGCAGGTCGGTGTCGATCGGGGTAATCCAGTACAATCGCGGCAATGCGGTCCTGCACGAGACCGGGCTGGCCCGTCTCGCCGAGCGTTGCCCCAACCTGGTGGGCTTCAAGGACGGCGTCGGCGATCTCGAGCTGATGATGCGGGTGTATGCGACGCTGGGGGACAGGCTCACCTATATCGGCGGCCTGCCGACGGCCGAAACCTTCGCGATGCCCTACCTCGAGATGGGCGTCACCACCTACTCGTCGGCGATCTACAACTTCATGCCGGAATGGGCGGTCGCGTTCTATCGCGCCGTGCGCGCTCGCGACCATGCCACGGTGCTTCAAGAACTCCGCGAGTTCGTGCTCCCCTACATCGCGCTGCGCGACCGCGGGCGCGGCTACGCGGTCTCGATCGTCAAGGCGGGGCTCAACGTCATCGGCCGCCCGGCGGGCCCGGTGCGACTGCCGCTCACGGACCTCACGAGGACGGAGCACGACGAGCTTGCCGCGCTTATCCGGAGTGCCGACGCACGGCTCGCCGATCGCACAAGCCGCACCTGATGCCCAGGACGCAGTGACGAGCGGGCCATCACGTCCGGACCGCGGAAGAACGGCCAGCCCGGAAGGCGACGGGAAAGGAACACATGACCGCCAGCTCACCTGTTCCACGGCCGGGCGGAGGCCACGCCCGTTTCCAGGTCCTCGCGATGCTGTTCGTGATGACGACCATCAACTACGCCGACCGGTCGTCGCTGGCCATCGCAAGCCCCGCGCTGCGCAGAAGCCTCGGCATCAACTCGGTGCAGCTTGGCTACATCTTCTCGGCGTTCGGCTGGAGCTACGTTGCCGCCCAGCTGCCGGGCGGTGCGCTGCTCGACCGGTTCGGGTCACGCCGCGTCTACCTCGCCTCGATCTTCACCTGGTCGACCAGCATCCTGCTCGTGGGCGCCGTGAGCCTGCTCACGTCGAGCCGGGCCGTGATCGCGCTGTTCGCTCTCTGGCTCGTGCTCGGCGCGCTTGAAGCGCCGTCATTCCCGGCCAATGCGCGCCTGGTTGCCGCCTGGTTTCCCGATCGCGAGCGCGGAACCGCAAGCGCCATCTTCAATGCCGCGCAATACGCGGCCCTGATCGCGTTTGCGCCGCTGATGGGCTGGATCGTCCAGCATCTCGGCTGGCGCGACGTCTTTCTGACGATGGGTGTCGCAGGGCTGCTCGGCGGGGCGGTGTTCGCGCGCGTCGTCCATGCGCCGGCGCGGCACCCGCGGGTCTCGACTGCCGAGCTCGACATGATCACGGCCGGCGGCGCGCAGTCGCAACTCGATGCGGGCGCCGTCACGAAGCGCGGGGGTTTCAACTGGCCCACCCTGCGCGCCCTGCTGACGAACAGGATGTTCCTCGGGATCTACTTCGGGCAGTACTGCATTACCGCGTTGA
Source organism: uncultured Acetobacteraceae bacterium (assembly GCA_937873225.1). Taxonomy (GTDB): domain Bacteria; phylum Pseudomonadota; class Alphaproteobacteria; order Acetobacterales; family Acetobacteraceae; genus Lichenicola. The sequence goes on along the minus strand of CALMVN010000063.1, from coordinate 174 downwards.
CCTTCTTCTTCACCACGTGGTTTCCAATCTACCTCATCCAGGCGCGCCACCTTTCCTACACCGAGGCCGGCTTCGGCACCGCGTTGCCTGCGCTGGCGGGGGTCGTCGGGGGCCGCGGCGGGGGCCTCGTATAGGTCCGCCGGATCCAGCGGGGCCACCGCCGCCCCTTGAGCC
>CALMVN010000062.1 GCA_937873225.1 uncultured Acetobacteraceae bacterium | reverse complement strand
GCCAGCCCCACATGCACCGCCCAGTCGCTTCGCCCTTCGCCGTATTCCCGCGTGCCGTCCAGCGGGTCGACGATCCACACCCGGCTTTGTTCGAGCCGCGCGGGGTCCGCCTCCTCCTCCTCGGACAGCACCGCGTCCCCGGGCCGGTGCGCCTTCAGCGCCTCGACGATGAACGCGTGGGCGATCCGGTCGCCCGCGGCGCCGAGCGCCCCGCCCGCGAACAGTCCGCAGCCGCGCACCGCCAGCAGCAGCGCCCCGGCACCCTCCGCGATCCGGCGCGCCAGCGCGTGGTCGCACTCACCCACCAGCCCGGTCCTGCGCGCGCAGCACCCGTTCGACCACCCGCTCCGCCGCCTGCTCCGGCGTCAGCGCCGCGGTGTCGAGGCGCAGCTCCGCGTGCTCCGGCGGCTCGTACGGGCTGTCGATGCCGGTGAAGTTGTTCAGAAGCCCCGCCCGCGCCTTGGCGTACAGCCCCTTCACGTCCCGCCGCTCGGCGTCGGCCAGCGTCGCGTCGACGTGCACCTCGATGAACTCCCCCGCCGGCATCATGTCGCGCACCATCCGCCGCTCGGCCCGGAACGGCGAGATGAACGCGGTCAGCACGATCAGCCCCGCATCGGTCATCAGCTTGGCCACCTCGCCGACGCGGCGGATGTTCTCCACCCGGTCGGCGTCGGTGAAGCCCAGGTCGCGGTTCAGCCCGTGCCGGACGTTGTCGCCGTCGAGCAGGAAGGAGTGCCGCCCCAGGGCATGCAGCCGGCGCTGCACCAGGTTGGCGATCGTGGACTTGCCCGCGCCGGACAGCCCGGTGAACCATACCAGCGCCGGGCTCTGCCCCTTCTGCAGCGCGTGGCTTTCCCGGCTGATGTCGATCGCCTGCCAATGAACGTTCTGCGCCCGCCGGAGCGCGAACCGGATCATCCCGGCCGCCACCGTGGCGTTGCTGATCCTGTCGATCAGCACGAAGCCGCCCAGGGTGCGGCTGTCGCCGTACGGCTCGAACACCACCGGCCGGTCGGTGGACAGGGTGACCACGCCGATCGCGTTCAGCTCCAGCGTCTTCGCCGCCAGGTGCTCCAGGGTGTTGACGTTGACCTGGTACTTCGGCGCGTGGACCTGCGCCGTGACGGTCTGGGTGGCGAGCTTCAGCCAGTACGACCGGCCCGGCAGCATCGCCTCGTCCGCCATCCACACCAGGCTCGCCTCGAACTGGTCCGCCGCTTCCGGCGGCGCGCCGGCGGCCGCGAGCACGTCGCCGCGCGAGCAGTCCACCTCGTCGGCGAGCGTCAGCGTCACCGACTGCCCGGCCACCGCCACGGGCAGGTCCCCGTCCAGGGTCACGATCCGCGCCACCGTCGAGGTGCGCCCCGAGGGCAGCACCCGCACCGGGTCGCCCGGCCGCACCGTGCCCGACGCCACCAGGCCGGCGAAGCCGCGGAACTGCGGGTCGGGCCGGCTCACCCATTGCACCGGCATCCGGAACGGCCTGCCCTGGTCGCGCACCGCGTCGACCTCGACCGCGTCCAGGTGCGCGATCAGCGTCGGCCCGTCGTACCAGGGCATCGCCTCCGACCGCGTGGCGACGTTGTCGCCGCCCAGGCCCGACACCGGGATCGCGGTGACCCCGTCGATGCCGATCCCCTCGGCGAACCCGCGATACTCCGCGACGATCGCCTCGTAGCGCGCCCGGTCGAACCCGATCAGGTCCATCTTGTTCACCGCCAGCACCAGGTGGCGCACGCCCAGCAGGTGCACCAGGTGGCTGTGCCGCCGCGTCTGCGTCAGCACCCCCTTGCGCGCGTCCACCAGGATCACCGCGAGGTCTGCGGTCGACGCGCCGGTGACCATGTTGCGTGTGTACTGCTCGTGCCCCGGCGTGTCGGCGACGATGAACTTGCGCGTCTCGGTCGAGAAGAACCGGTACGCCACGTCGATGGTGATGCCCTGCTCGCGCTCGGCGGCCAGCCCGTCCACCAGCAGCGCGAAGTCGATCGCGCCGCCCTGCGTGCCGACCTGCCGGCTGTCCGCTTCCAGCGCCGCCATCTGGTCGTCGAACACGGTGCGGCTGTCGACCAGCAGCCGCCCGATCAGGGTGGACTTGCCGTCGTCCACCGAGCCGCAGGCGATGAACCGCAGCAGCGACTTGTGCCGGTGCTGCTCCAGGAAGGCGTCGATGTCCTCCGCCACCAGCCCGGCCGCCCGGTACGACGCGCCCGCATCCGTTCCGGTCGCCGTCGCCATCAGAAGTAGCCCTCCTGCTTCTTCTTCTCCATCGACCCCTTCTGGTCGTGGTCGATGACGCGGCCCTGGCGCTCGCTGGTCGTGGTCAGCAGCATCTCCTGGATCACCTCCGGCAGGGTGGCGGCCTGGCTTTCCACCGCCCCGGTCAGCGGATAATCGCCCAGCGTGCGGAAGCGGATCGAGCGCTGTACCGGCACCTCGCCCGGCTCCAGACGGAACCGCGCGTCGTCCACCATCAGGATCAGCCCGTCCCGCTCCACCGTCGGCCGGGGTGCCGCGAAGTACAACGGCACGATCGGGATGCCTTCGAGCTGGATGTACTGCCACACGTCCAGCTCGGTCCAGTTCGAGATCGGGAACACCCGTATGCTCTCGCCCGGGCCCTTCCGGGCGTTGTAAAGGTTCCACAGCTCCGGCCGCTGGTTCTTCGGGTCCCAGCGGTGGCTGGCCGAGCGGAACGAGAACACCCGCTCCTTGGCCCGGCTCTTCTCCTCGTCGCGTCGCGCGCCGCCGAACGCGGCGTCGAAGCCCCAGCGTTCCAGCGCCTGCTTCAGCCCCTCGGTCTTCCACAGGTCGGTGTGCAGCGCGCCGTGGTCGAACGGGTTGATGCCGCGGGCCAGGGCCTCGGGGTTGCGGTGCACCAGCAGCTCCATGCCGGCTTCCGCCGACACGCGGTCGCGCAGCGCGTACATGTCGCGGAACTTCCAGGTGGTGTCGACGTGCAGCAGCGGGAACGGCGGCGGGGCGGGGTGGAACGCCTTGCGCGCCAGGTGCAGCATCACCGCGCTGTCCTTGCCGACCGAGTACAGCATCACCGGCCGTTCGGCTTCCGACACCACCTCGCGCAGGATGTGGATGCTTTCCCCTTCCAGGCGCTGCAGGTGGGTAAGCCGGACCGGTCCCTTGCCCGTTCCGCTCGACACAGGCTCGGTCCGCTGCAATCCAGTTCCCCCGTGGTCAGGTCGCCGACGCACCGTAGCCCGAGGCGCCGCCGGCGCGGAAGCGCCGGGCGGTCCCGCCCGGGCAGCTGTCCCGCCTCCCTCCTGACGGACCGCCCGGGAGAACCAGGCATACGGCCTGCACGGTCGTCGCGCCGCGCCTCGACACGCCGTGCCACGGCAGTGGCGGCGAGTGCTGCGGTCCGGATCCCGTCCCGCGTCGCCGCCCCACGCCGCTGTGCGGGGGCGCAAACGCCTTGGTCCCGGCGCCGGGCCTGTCGGGGGAGCCTCCATCGCCGGCGCGGCCGGAACGGCGCCTCGTCCGGTCCCGGCCTGCCTGTTCGCGGGGATGCCGGGCCGCCCGGCACGGTTTCCCGAGGAACCCGCGCCCCGTCCGCGCAGGAAAGCCGGCTTCCTTCCGGCAACCGGGACGCCGGCCGGGCGCTGCCACCTCGTCGCGGGACGGTTCCGCTCCGAAGGGGCATGATGGCAGGCAATACCCAGAACCCACGCGTGGTGGCGATCACCGGCGGCTCCTCCGGGATCGGGCTGGCCACGGCCGAGCTGTTCGCCAGGCGCGGCTGGCATGTCGGCCTCGTCGCCCGCGGCGCCGGGCCGCTGGAGGCCGCCCGCAGCGCCGTGCTGTTCGCAGGCGGCAACGCCGGCGGCCGCGTCAGCGCCCAGGCCGCCGACGTGACCGACAGCGACGCCCTGCGCCGGGCCGCGGCCGCAATCGCCGCCGAGCTCGGCCCGATCGACGTGTGGATCAACAACGCCGCCGTCAGCGTGTTCGCGCCCTTCGTGGAGGTGTCCGAGCGGGAGTTCGAGCGCGTCACCGACGTGGTCTACATGGGCACCGTGCGCGGCACCCGGGTGGCGCTGGAGCACATGCGGCCGCGCGATGCCGGCGTGATCGTCAACATCTGTTCCGCCATCGGCCTGCGCGGCGTGCCGCTGCAGTCGGCCTATTCCGGCGCCAAGTATGCCATGCGCGGCTTCGCGGAGGCGATCCGCACGGAGCTGATGCACGAGGGGAGCCGGGTGCGGATCACCACCGTCTATCCGCCCAGCGTCAACACCCCGTTCTACAGCCATGCCACCGCCCGTCTCGACGGCCTGCCGCGCCCGCCGCCGCCGATCTACCAGCCCGAGCTGGTCGCCGACGCGATCCTCTTCGCCGCCACCAACCGCCGGCGCGACGTGCTGGTGGGCGGCCAGACGGTGCAGACCGGCCTGCTGAACGCCGTGGCGCCGGGCCTCACCGACCTGCTGATGGCCAGGATCGCGCCGATGAGCCAGACCTCGCACAACCAGGGCATCGCCGAGGCACGCGACGAGAACCTGTTCACGCCCTCCACCCGCCCGTCCGGCACGCATGGCCCGTTCGACCGCGAGTCCCTGCCGTTCAGCGCGCAGGCCTGGGGCACCAGGCACCGCGGCACCGTCGGCGCGATGGCGACCTTCGGCCTCGCCACCCTGGGCCTCATGCTCCTGCCGCGTCGGCGCCGGAAGCTGCCGTGAACCCCGTTCAGGCGTGCAGGCCCGTCCCGGCCGAGACGACCGGGCTCGACGGGAAGCGGACACGGGCGCCCTGACCCGCCGCAGCTTCCGTGCGCCCGGTGCGGTCGTCAGACCATGCCCTGCTTCCTTTCCGGAGCGGACGTCGAGGCCGCACGGCCGGCGGGCGATCCGCCGGCCCGGCGCACGGCGTCAGATGTGTATGCCGCCGGCGACCTCGATGCGCTGGGCGTTGACCCAGCGGAACGCGTCGGAGAGCAGGGCGGCGATGACCGGGCCGACGTCGTCGGGGTGGCCGACGCGGCCAAGCGCGGTGTGCGAGGCGAGCGCCTTGGCCACCTCGGGATTGTCGCGCACGATGCCGCCGCTGAAGTCGGTGGCGATCGCGCCCGGCGCGACGACGTTGACCGCGATCCGACGCGGCCCGAGCTCGAGGGCCATGTAGCGCGACAGCGTCTCCACGGCGGCCTTCATCGGTCCGTAGACGGCACGGCCGGGGAAGGCGAAGCGCGCGAGGCCGGACGAAACGTTCACGATGCGGCCGCCATCCGCCATCAACGGCAGGAGCTTCTGGCTGAGCAGGAACGGACCCTTGAAGTGGACCGCGAACTGCTCGTCGAGCTGGGCCTCGGTGCCCTCGACGAACGTCGCGGTCGAGGAGGTGCCGGCGTTGTTGACCAGGTAGTCGAAACGCTCCGCGCCCATCCGGCTCAGCGTCCCGCGGACGCGCGCGACGAAGTCGTCGAAGGATGCGGTCCTGCCGACATCGAGCTGCAGCGCCACGGCAGGCGCGCCGGCTTCTGCGCTGAGGGCGACGACCTTGTCGGCCTCCACCTGGTTGGCGTTGAAGGTGAGGATGGAGCGGACGCCGCGCGCCGCGAGACGCAGCACGGTGTCGCGCCCGATGCCCCGGCTGCCGCCGGTGACGATGGCGATGGAAGACTGGGTGGACATGGGAGAACCCTCCGTTCATCGACTGCCCCTGATCTGGCGCCGCATCCCGCAAGCGTAAGGCCGGCATTGCCGGCAGCATTGTTCCGGCTTACGGAACAATCACGATGGACCGCCTGGCAGGCCTCGAACTGTTCGTCCGCATCGTCGACCGGGGCAGCTTCAGCGCCGCGGCGGCCGATCTCGGCATCTCGCGTCCGGTCGCGACGGCGACGATCAAGCTGCTGGAGGAGCGGCTCGGCACGCGGCTGCTGCAGCGCTCCACGCGCCACGTCCAGCCGACGGTCGAGGGTGAGGCGTACTACCGGCGCTGCGTGACGATCCTGGCGGACCTGGAGGATGCCGATCAGGCGGCGAGCGGGGCGGTGGCCGGGATGCTGCGGGTCGACGTCGTGGGCAACCTCGCCCGCACCATGCTGCTGCCGGCCCTGCCTGACTTCCTGGCGCGGCATCCCGCCCTGACCGTCCATCTCGGGGAAGGCGAGCGGTTCGTCGACCTGGTCCGCGAGGGGTTCGACTGCGTGGTGCGCGCGGGCACGCTCGAGGACAGCGACATGGTGGCGCGTCGGCTGGGGGTCATGGAGGAGGTCACCTGCGCCAGCCCGGCCTATCTCGCCCGCCACGGGGTGCCGCGCTCGCCCGACCGGCTGGACGGGCACGTCATGGTCGGCTTCGTGTCGTCGCGCACCGGACAACCGCTGCCTCTGGAGTTCAGCGTCGACGGCCGGGTGGTCGAGGTGACGCTGCCGGCCCGGGTGCTGGTCAGTGCCGCGGACACCAGCGCGGCGGCGGCCCGGCTGGGACTGGGCCTTGTCCAGGCGCCGCGCCACCGCTTCAGGGACGACCTCGCTTCAGGCGCCCTGGTGGAGGTGCTGGCCGGGTTTCCGCCCCTGCCGACGCCCCTCTCCGTCCTCTACCCGAGCAGCCGCCAGCTTTCCCCGCGCGTCCGGCTGTTCGTCGCCTGGCTGGTCGACACGATCGGTCCGGCGCTGGCCGACGGCAGCTTGAGATGAAGACCCTGCGGCGTCCGCCGTCCGATCCTGGCGCTCCGGAGCGGGCCGTCCGGTCCCGGTCGGGGTCATCCGTTCCGCGTGTGCCGTGCACGCAGCGCGTCGTCCAAGGGTCGCACGGTCCCGGCCTCGTGCTCGGCGGTGCGGTCGCGGAGGATCTTGAGGTAGCCCGGAAGGGCGTCGTCGGGGCCGCGCAACGGCATCATCGCGCCGCTCGCCCAGAGCCGCGAACCATCCCGCCGCAGGTGCCAGCGCTCGTCGCTGGCGCGTCCGGCGTCCAGCGCCTGCCGGATCTCCTCGCGCGGCCGGTCCGCCGGCTTGCCACGCATCTCCTCCGCCGACCAGCCGAGCAGGCGCGCCGCGCCGGTGTTCCATCCCGTCACCAGGCCGTCGACGTCGGTCGCGATGACGGCAAAGTCGACCGCACTGTCGAAGATCGCCCGGTACCGGTCCTGGTCGCCGCCCGCCCGCGCCGACGCGCCGCCGTGCGGCGTCTGCTTCATCCATGCCGGATGCCGGTCCTCGCCATCCGCATCGTCATGCGCCTGCTCCTCGCAGGATTCCAGCCATGGCGACGGGCGGCAGCGGATCAAATCGCGTCGCTGCCACCTGGCCGCTGGGCGGGCGGTCAGGCCAGCGCTGACGCCATCAGCGCGATGTCGTCCAGCCTGGCGTGGAACGCCGACCAGTCGTCGTCGGCCGCGATGGGCGCCCAGATCGCCTCGACCTCGTCGATCAGCATCGTGCACGGCGCGTCGCGACGGAAATACGCGTGGTCCCGCCCGGCGCCGGGCGCCGACGCATGCGCCGACAGCATCCCGCGCAGCGCCTCGAACGCCGGCTGCGGGTAGCCCGCCGGCACCGTCGCATACCAGTCGAAGAAGAACCGCTCGAACGGCACCTGCGTTTCCCGCAGCGCCAGCCACACCTGGCCGCTCGTCGCCGCGTCCGCTTCCGTGCCCGCCGACGCCCGTCCGAGCCTTCGCAGCATCCCCGCCACCAGCTCCGCCCCGAACCGCTCGCCGAAGCTGTGCAGCACCGGCTCCAGCACCTCCTGCGACGCCAGCGGCAGCAGGCACTCCGCCAGGCGCACCAGGTTCCACAGCAGCGTGTCTGGCTGCCGTCCGAAGGCGTACAGCTTGCCGGTGTCGAAATACGCCGCGGTGAAGTCCGGCTGGTACGTCGGCAGGAACCGCCACGGCCCGTAGTCGAAGCTTTCGCCGGTGACGTTGATGTTGTCCGTGTTCAGCACCCCGTGCACGAAGCCGGCCAGCATCCACTGCGCGCCCACACGCGCCACGCGCGCCGTCACCTCGCCCAGGAACGCCACCGCCTGCGCCGCCTCGTCCTCCCGCGCCGCCTCGGGAAGGTAGAACCGCACCGCGTGGTGCAGCAGCCGACGGATCGCGTCCACGTCCCCGTGATAGGCCAGGCGCTGGAAGGTGCCGATGCGTATGTGCGAGTGGCTGAGCCTGACCAGCACCGCCGAGCGCGTCGGCGACGGCTCGTCGCCCCGTTCCAGCGCTTCCCCGGTCTCGATCAGCGAGAACGACTTCGAGGTGTCCACCCCGAGCGCCTCCAGCATCGTCGTCGCCAGCACCTCGCGCACGCCGCCCTTCAGCGTCAGCCGTCCGTCGCCGCCGCGCGACCACGGCGTGCGCCCGCTGCCCTTGGTGCCGAGATCGAGCAGCCGGCCGTCCCGGAGGTCGTGCATCTGCGCGAACAGGAAGCCGCGCCCGTCGCCGAGCTCGGGGTTGTAGTTCCGGAACTGGTGGCCGTGGTAGCGCAGCGCCAGCGGCCGGGGGAACGACCCCTCCAGCGGCTCGAAGCGTCCGAAATGCCGGACCCACTCCGCGTCGGACAGCGCATCGAGCCCGATCCGCCGCGATGCCTGCAGGTTCCGGTAGCGCAACGCGTGCTCGGGGAAGCGCGCCGGCGTCACCAGGTCGAAGAACGGCTCCCCAAGCGCCTCGTGGGCACGGGACGGGCGGACATGCGGGATCGGGCTCATCCCGTTCATATGGGACGGCCGTCCGTTCCCGCAGCCCGGGACCGGTTCAGGCCGTCGCGACGCGCGGCGGCAGCCCGCCCGGATGACGGCGCAGCAGCAGCAGCATGACCAGGATGCCGGGCAGGCAGGCCGCCACGGTCAGCAGGTAGAACCCGGTCCAGCCCATCGCCTGCGCCAGGAACCCGGTGCTGCCGCCCAGCGTCCGCCACGCCACCGGCGCCAGCGACGACAGCAGCGCGAACTGGGTGGCGGTGTAGTCGAGCGAGCACAGCCGCGACAGGTAGGTGGCGAAGGTGGTGGCCGCCAGCACCTCGGCAAAGCCTTCCAGCGTCACCTTGGCGAGCAGCAGCGGGAACACCGGCCCCGCATGCACCAGGGCCAGATAGAGCAGGATGGAGGCCATCTGCACGCAGGCGCACGAGATCAGCGCACGGCCGAGCCCGATCCGCGCCACCAGCAGCCCGCTGGCGGCGGCCCCCGCCAGCGCCGCGCACAGCGACGGGACGCCGTTGGCCGACGCCACCGCCGTCGGCGCGAAGCCCAGCGCATGGTACAGCGGATAGGCCATGGTGTCGGCCAGCTGGGTGCCGAGGTTGGCCACCAGCACGAAGGCGATGACGATCCCGGAATCCGGACGGCCGAGCAGGTCGCGGAACGGCTCCGCCACCCGGACGCGCAGCGCGTGCCGCCACCCCTGACCGGCTCGGTCGCGCACCGGCTGCGCCGGTTCGCGCGCCAGCAGCGCCAGCGCCGGGCCGAGCAGGCTCAACCCCGCCATCGCCAGCAGCGACCGGTGCCAGCCCACCCGCGCCGCGAGCGAGATCGCGCCGGCGCCGGAGCACAGCATGGCGATCCGGTAGCCCCAGCTGTAGGCGCCGAGTGCCGCCGCCTGCAGCCGCGGCGCGAACGCCTCGATCCGCCACGCGTCGATCAGGATGTCCTGGCTGGCGGACAGGAACGCCAGCAGGCAGGCCGCGCCGAACAGCGGCAGCAGCGCCCGGCCCGGGTCGCAGTGCGACATGGCGACGATCGTGAGGCTGAGGGACAGCTGCACAGGCAGCATCCAGCCCCGCCTGCGCCCGAGCCGGCCGAGCGGTCCCGGCAGCGCCCGGTCGAGCAGCGGCGCCCACAGGAACTTCAGCAGGTAGGGCAGCCCGATCAGGGCGGCGCTGCCGATCGTGCGCAGCGACACGTGGCTCTCGCTGAGCCACTGCTGCAGGGTGAAGAAGGTGAGGTAGAGCGGCAGGCCGGAGCTGAAGCCGAACCCGCCCATCAGCAGGAGGCCGCGCGGGCCGATCGCGGCGGCAGGCGCCGGATCAGGCATCAGGACCGCCAGGCGGAAAAGGGTGCGCAGGAGGCGGCTGCCCGCTCCTGCGCACCGGTCAGCTGACGAAGGACCCGCAGGTTACTGCGGCGCCGCCTCGGTGGAGGCCGCGGCCTTCTTGTGGTGGGTGGTCTTCTTGTGGTGCCGGGTGGTCTTCTTCGGCGTCATGCTGCTGCTGGAAGCCGCCGACGAGTCGGTGGACGGGGCCATCGTGCCCGGCGCCGAGGTGGCGGGGGCCGAGGTGGACGGAGCCATCGTGCTCGGCGCCGGGGTGGCGGGCGACATGGTGTTCGGTGCCATCGTCGACGGCGCGGTGGTCGCCGGCGCCGTGGTCGTCGGGGCGGTGGTGGTCTGTGCAACGGCCGGAGCCGCGGCGCCCAGCAGGGCAGCGGTCGACAGGGCGGCGAGGAACCGGGTCTTGAACGTCATGGGGGACTCCGCGGGTGGGACAGATGGGGCTGCGGTGCCAAACCCCGGATAGGGTCGGTGCGCCGGAGGTCCATACCACGCGGTCCCGGCCGCGTCGCGGGGCAAAGTTCGGTGGAACACTCAGGTTTCCGTCGCAGGTGCCTGAAATACAACACGATCTTGCAGACGACCGACAGTGATTCGTGTCGATTTCATGGCAGGAACGAACGACCGACGGCGGTAGGCGGGCCAGGGCGTTGAAATCGCCCAAGAAACGTTTCCGCTCCTGCGGGACCGGCTGGTCCGCGCAGGACGACGGAACGTCTTCGTTCAGGCGGCGTCGCCGCGCTTCTCCATCTTCTTGCGCTCGTTCGGGTTGAGGTAGCGCTTGCGGATCCGCACCGCCGACGGCGTCACCTCAACCAGCTCGTCGTCCTCGATGTAGGCGATCGCCTGCTCCAGGCTCATGCGTCGCGGCGGGGTCAGCAGCAGCGCCTCGTCCTTGCCGGCGGCACGGATGTTGGTGAGCTTCTTCTCCTTGATCGGGTTCACCTCGAGGTCGTTCTCGCGGGAATGCTCGCCCAGGATCATGCCGACATAGACCTTCTCGCCCGGGTCGACGAACAGCGCGCCGCGCTCCTGCAGGGAGAACAGCGAGTACTGCACCCCCTGGCCGTCCTCCGACGAGATCAGCGAGCCCTTCACCCGGCCGGCGATCGAGCCGGCCCAGGGCTGGTACCCGGCGAACAGCCGGTTCATGATCCCGGTGCCGCGCGTGTCGGTCAGGAACTCGTTGTGGTAGCCGATCAGGCCGCGCGACGGGATCAGGAAGGTCAGCCGCACCTTGCCGCCGCCGGACGGCCGCATGTCCTGCATCACGCCCTTCCGGATGCTCAGCTTCTCGACCACGATCCCCGAGAACGGCTCGTCCACGTCGACCAGCACCTCCTCGAACGGCTCCTCGCGGTCCCCGCTCTCCGGGTTCTCCCGCGTCAGCACCCGCGGCCGGCCGATGGTGAGCTCGAAGCCCTCGCGCCGCATCTGCTCGATCAGCACGCCGAGCTGCAGCTCGCCGCGGCCGGCCACCTCGAACGCTTCCGATTCCGGGCTGTCGGTGACGCGGATGGCGACGTTGCCCTCCACCTCCTTGAACAGCCGGTCGCGGATCTGCCGCGAGGTCACCTTCTTGCCCTCGCGGCCGCCCAGCGGGCCGTCGTTGAGGCGGAAGGTCATGCTCAGCGTCGGCGGATCGACCGGGATCGCCGGCAGCGCCGCAGTCACCTCCGGCGAGGCGATGGTCTCCGGGATGGTCGCCTCGGACAAACCCGCGATGGCGACGATGTCGCCCGCCTCGACCTCGTCCGCCGGCACCCGCTCCAGCCCGCGGAAAGACAGCAGCTTGGTCAGCCGTCCGGTCTCAACCACCGAGCCGTCGGCGCGCAGCACCCGCACCGGCATGTTGGTGCGGGCCCGGCCCTGCTCGACGCGGCCGGTCAGCACCCGGCCGAGGAACGGGTCGGCTTCCAGGATGGAGGCCACCATGGCGAACGGCTTCTCCTTGTCGCAGGACGGCGACGGCACGTGGCTGAGCACCATGTCGTAGAGCGGCGACAGGTCCTTGCGGGCGCCTTCGAGCTCGGTGTCGGCCCAGCCCTGCCGGCCGGAGGCAAACAGCATGGGGAAGTCGAGCTGCTCGTCGTTGGCGCCGAGGGCCGCGAACAGGTCGAACATCTCGGTGTGCACCTCGTCCGGACGCGCGTCCTGGCGGTCGACCTTGTTCACCACCACGATCGGCTTGATGCCGCGGGCCAGCGCCTTGGTCAGCACGAACTTGGTCTGCGGCAGAGCGCCCTCGGCCGCGTCCACCAGCACGATCGCGCCGTCCACCATGTTCAGGATGCGCTCGACCTCGCCGCCGAAATCGGCGTGGCCCGGCGTGTCGATGATGTTGATGCGCGTGTCCTTCCAGACCACGCTGGTGCACTTGGCCAGGATGGTGATGCCGCGCTCGCGCTCCAGGTCGTTGCGGTCCATCGCCCGCTCCGCCACCACCTGGTTCTCGCGGAACGAGCCGGACTGCCGAAGCAGCTGGTCGACCAGGGTGGTCTTGCCGTGATCGACGTGGGCGATGATGGCGATGTTGCGGATGTCCATGCGGGCGGCTGGCTTTCGTTCGGTCCGGGCGGGCGGGATGATGTGCGAATGCCGTCCCTGTCCGGAGCGACCCGGATGGGAACGGCACAGGCGGGCCCGCTTCGGCCCCGATCAGGGAGGTCGGTGGCCGCTAGATAATGCGGCAGGGCAGCATTTGCACGCCCAAAATGCCCGGAACCCGGTCAGGCGGACGCGTGGCCGGCCAGCAGCGCACGCAGGTCGGCCTCCGGACGGGCGCCGAAATGGCCGATCACCTCGGCCGCCGCGACGCTGCCCATGCGGCCGCACTCGGCCACAGGCAGCTCCTGCGCCAGCCCGGCCAGGAAGCCCGCCGCATAGGCGTCGCCGGCGCCGGTGCTGTCGACCACGCTGGCCGGCACCGGCGGGATGTCGGTGCGCTCGCATGGCGGAACACCACGCTTCCCTTCTCCCCGCGCGTCAGCACCGCCAGCTCGACCTCGCGCCCGGCCTGTTCCGCCGCCTGCTCGAAGTCCTCGGCGCCATAGAGCGAGACGATCTCGTCCGCGTTGGCGAACAGGATGTCGACGTGGCCGGCCGCCAGCGCCCGGAACGCGGCGCGGTGGCGATCGACGCAGAAGGCGTCGGACAGCGACAGCGCCACCGTGCGCCCGGCCTCGTGCGCCAGCCGGGCGGCGTGCCGGAACGCGTCCTGCGCCTCAGGCGGGTCGAACAGGTAGCCTTCCAGATAGGTGATCCGGCTGTTGCGCACGGTGTCGTCGTCGACGTCGTCCGGCCCGAAGGCGGTGCAGGCGCCGAGATAGGTGTTCATGGTGCGCTGGCCGTCCGGCGTGACCAGGATCAGGCAGCGCGCGGTGCTGCGCCCGTCGGCGCGGTCGGCGTGCAGCGGGCGCGACGGGAAGTGGATGCCGGCCGCGCGCAGGTCGGCGGCGAAGGCGAGGCCGAGCGGATCGTCCGCCACCAGCCCCAGATAGGCGGTGCGTGCCCCCAGGGCGGCCGCCGCCACCGCGGTGTTGGCGGCCGAGCCGCCGCCGGTCTGCTGGCGCCGGTCGAGCCGGCGATACAGCGACTCGGCGCGCGCGGCGTCGATCAGCGTCATGCTGCCCGGGACCAGCCCTTCGGCCTCCGGCATCCCCGCCGGCACCGGGGCCAGCACGTCGACGATGGCGTTGCCGATGCACAGCAGGTCGTGGCGGGCGTCGCGGGACAGGGTGGCGAGGCTCAAGCGGGGGATCCTTGGCTGGACCGGCGAGGCCGGCACGGCGTCCGCTAGCACCCGACCGGGACAGCGGCAACACGTCCGGTACGGCCCGGTTGGCGCTTGTCCGCTGCCGTGCGCAGCGTGTAAGCCGAGGTCCGGTTCCGCAGCCCGAGGAAGGGCAGGTGCCCAGGGCCGAGGTTTATCGACAGCAGCGGAGGGTTGAACGTGTTCAAGCGACGCAAGCCGGACGAGATCGCGAACCCGGCCGCGCTGCCGACGACCGCGTCGGCCCCGCCTTCCTCACCCACGTCCCCGTCATCCACGTCCCCCTCATCGCTTACGTCC
>CALMVN010000061.1:5435-7235 GCA_937873225.1 uncultured Acetobacteraceae bacterium | reverse complement strand
GACGGAAGTCTGGGCCGACACCACCACCCTGGCCTTCGCCGCGGCAGCGCCCTACGCCGCGGTCATGGTGCTGTTGTCGCTCGGCTCGACCTGGATCCTGGCCCGCCGGTTCGGCCGCGTCGATCCGCGCGTCGTTGCCGCCGGACCGGGCGGGGCATGACGCCGGCGCTGCGCGTCTCCGGGCTTGCGAAGTCGTTCGGCAACGTCCCGGTGCTGCGCGGGCTCGACCTGGAGGTTCCGTCCGGCAGCCTTCTGGCGATCCTGGGCGCATCCGGCGGCGGCAAGACCACGCTGCTTCGCCTCCTGTGCGGCTTCGAGCGCGCCGATGCCGGCACGATCGCGATCGACGGCATCGTTGCGGACGGGACGGTGGACGGGCGGCCGGTGCACCTGCGGCCGGAGCGGCGCCGGGTCGGCTACGTGGCGCAGGACGGCGCGCTGTTCCCGCATCTGAGCGTCGCCGACAACATCCTGTTCGGGCTGTCCCGCGCCGGCCGACGCGACCGCAGGCGGGCGGACGCGCTGCTGGAGCTGGTGGGGCTGCCATCGGCCTATGCCGCGCGTCCGCCGCAGGCGCTGTCCGGCGGCGAGCAGCAGCGCGTCGCGCTGGCCCGCGCCCTGGCGCCGGGCCCGCGGCTGGTGCTGCTGGACGAGCCGTTCTCCGCCCTCGACGCGTTCCTCCGGGTGGGCACCCGGCGCGCAGTGGCGGACGCGCTGGCGCAGGCCGGGACCACCGCGCTGCTGGTGACGCACGACCAGTCGGAAGCTCTGTCCATGGGCGACCGCGTCGGCGTGCTGCGGGACGGCCGGCTGGTGCAGGTCGCACCTCCCTCGGAGCTGTACCGGCATCCGCTCGACGGGAGGCTGGCCCGCTTCGTCGGCGAGGCGACGCTGCTCGACGGCGAGGCGCTGGGCGGGATCGTCACCTGCGCGCTGGGCCGCCTGCCGGCATCCGTGCCGGTGCCGGACGGCCGGGTCGAGGTGATGCTGCGTCCGGAACAGGTCGAGCCCGGTGCCGCGGACGGGACCCCGGCCACGATCACGGCGATCAGCTATTACGGCCACGATGCCAGCCTGACGCTGGCCCTGGCCGGGCAGGACGCGGTCCTGCTGTCGCGTATCGGCGGGACGCAGGCGCTCGGCCTGCAGGTCGGTGGCCAGGTCCGTGTCGCGGTGCGTGGGCCGGTGGTCGCGTTCCCGGCCGGGCCGGTCCCGTAACCGGGCCGCACGCCGACGGGCGATCCCGCGTCCCGGCGGGATGGCGCCACGATGCGGTGCCACGATGCGGCGGCGGGCCCGCGCTGCGATCCCGCCGCGTCCGGTGCTCAGACCAGCCGGTGCTCAGACCAGGGTGAGGCCCACGTCGAGGTTGTTGCGCGTCGCGTTGGAATACGGGCAGATCGCGTGCGCCGCCTCGACCAGGCGCTCCGCGTCGGCGCGATCCACCCCTGGCAGGTGGATGGCGAGGTCGGCGGTGATGCCGAACCCGCCTTCCGAGCGCGGGCCGATGCCCACCGTCGCCGACACGGTGGCGTCCGCCGGAACGTGCAGCTTGAGCTGTTGCCCGGCCACCTTGAGCGCGCCGATGAAGCAGGCCGAGTAGCCGGCCGCGAACAGCTGCTCCGGGTTGGTCCCGGATCCGCCGGCCCCGCCGAGCTCCTTCGGCGTCGAAAGCCTGACCTGGAACGCGCCGTCCTCCGAGCGCGCTTCGCCGTCGCGGCCGCCGGTGGCGGACCCGGTGGTGCGGTACTTCACGTCGACAGGCATGACGAACTCCTTGGCAGTGGACGGTTCCGGCGC
>CALMVN010000061.1:0-5335 GCA_937873225.1 uncultured Acetobacteraceae bacterium | reverse complement strand
GACCCGATGCCAGACCCCTTGCCGCTCGACGAGCAGCTCTGCTTCTCGCTCTACGTCGCCAGCCTGGCCATCAACCGTGCCTACAAGCCGGCGCTCGACCGGCTCGGCCTCACCTATCCGCAGTTCCTGGTGCTGCAGGCGGTGCGCGAGGCAGACGGGCGGACCGTGGGCGCGATCGCGTCCCGCCTGGCGCTCGAGCCGAGCACGGTGACGCCGATGGTCAAGCGCCTCGCCGCCGCCGGCCTGCTCGACCGCACGCGCAACCCGGACGACGAGCGGGAGGTGCGGGTCGGCCTGACTGCGGCCGGCCGTGCGCTGTGGACCAGGACCGGCTGCCTCGCCGAAACCATGCTCGACCGTTCCGGCATGAAGGCGGGCGAGCTTGCCGCCCTCAACACCCGGATGCGCGCGCTGCGCGATGCCCTGCTGGCGAGCGCGCCGGCGCAACGGTGACGGGAAGCCGAGCGCGATCCTTCGCGGCCACCCGCTGTGCTTCTCCGCAGAAGGTGAAGGTCGCGTTGCGCGAGAAGGGCGCGCCGTCCGGGACGACCGTGCCGCCGGATCCCTGCACCAGTCTTGGCCGTCGCCGCGCGCATCGCGACCGTCGGCTGGAACGATTGCTCGGTTCCGGCAGGATCGACGTCCTCGACGACCCTTGCGACGATGCCCTCCGCGTTTCCTGGCCGGATGCCGCAAGCGGGCGGGCCGGCAACACGGTCGAAACACGTGTCGGCTAGTCGAGCTCGTCACGCTGTTCGGAGCCCGTCATGACGCGCCGCGTCGCTTCCGCGGTTCTGCGTCTGGCACCGCTGGGTCCGATGCTGCTGCTGGGCGTGCTTGCGCCAGGGGTGGTCCGGGCCCAGGGGCATGCCGGGTCGGTCTCGCTTTCGGTTCCGGCGACCGGCGAGTACGACTTCCACGAGTCCGCACCCGCTTCCCCGGCGCAGCGCCTTCGCGCGGCGCCGCTGCCGGATCCGGACACGGTGCCGAAGCCGGACCGGAGCCTGCACGACCCCGCCACCGGCGCCGACACCACTGCCTTCGGCACCGCCACCACCTATCCCAACCCGAACACCGACACGACCTCAGGGCCGAATGCGGTAGGCAACGCGGCGAGCCGGTCCGCCGGGCTTCCGGTGCAGGAGGGCGGCGGGCTTGTGCTGTTCGAATGGGGCTTCCCGCCGCGGCCGATGCCCCTGGTGCCCGGCGACGACCTGACCGCGGCGCCGCCGCCGGTGGCGGAGATCCGCTTCGCCGTGCAGGCCGACGACGCGCCGGTGCTGGACGCCCGCTCGCTCTGGATCGTGCAGCGCGCGGTGCAGGCCTATGGCCGCGCTGCCCTGACCGAGATCACCGTCGAACGCCCGTCCGACCGTCCCGGCTGCTGCCGCCGCTATCCCGACCTCCTGCGGGCCGAGCTGATACGCAGCGGCATCGGCCCGGACCCGGCGCACCTGCTGCCGGACCACCGGATCAGGCTGGTGCAGGCGGCGATGCCGGTCGGGCGCTAGGCACCCGCCGGACCGGCACGTGACGGTGCCCTTGCGGCACCCGCACCGACGCCCTTAATACGGACGCAGAGACGTTCTCGGGGCGGGGTGCAATTCCCCACCGGCGGTGTTTGCTTCGGGCGGTTCGCCTCCCGGAGCATCAGCCCGCGAGCGCCCGCCCGGTTCGGCGGGGTCAGCAGATCCGGTGCGATCCCGGAGCCGAC
This sequence comes from uncultured Acetobacteraceae bacterium, assembly GCA_937873225.1. GTDB lineage: Bacteria > Pseudomonadota > Alphaproteobacteria > Acetobacterales > Acetobacteraceae > Lichenicola. The sequence goes on along the minus strand of CALMVN010000061.1, from coordinate 3,621 downwards.
GGTACAGTCCGGATGGAAGAGGACGCCAGCGTGCAGGGTCTTCCCGCAACGGGAAGGGCTTGCGCGTCAGGCTGCGCCCTGGGTCGCGTCCGGTGGACGGGATTCGATCGAGCATGAACGCGGCACCCTCGCTGCTGCCAACGGAACTGGACCGGCCGGCTCTTCCGGAACCGGTCGCGCGGGGCTTCCGCGAGGCCTTGGCCGCTTCGTGCGCCCATCTCGGCGCGACCGCGCCCAACCCTCCCGTCGGCTGCGCCATTCTGGACCGTGCAGGCCGGGTGCTGGTGGCGGCGGGCCACGAGCGGGCAGGGCAGCCGCACGCCGAGGCGCTGGCGCTCGGGCGGCTGGCCGAGGCCGGGCGGCTGGCCGAGGCGCACACGCTGCTGGTGACGCTGGAACCCTGCAACCATCGCGGCCGCACCGGCCCCTGCACCGAGGCGATCCTCCGGAGCCCGGTGCGCACGGTGTGGATCGGCTGCCCGGATCCCAACCCGCATGTCGGCGGCCACGGCGCCGACCGGCTGCGCGAGAGCGGGCTGGTCGTGCACCTCCTCGGCACCAGCCCCGATCCGGAGGAAGCCCGCCTCCACCGCGACTGCCGCGCGCTGATCGCGCCGTTCCGCCGCTGGGCGATCGAGAGCCGGCCCTGGATCACCGTCAAGCAGGCGCTCGACGCCGAGGGCGGGATGGTGCCGCCCCCCGGCGCCAGGACCTTCACCGATGCCGGCTCGCTCCGGCTGGCGCATCGCCTGCGCCGCGCCACCGACGCGGTGGTGACCGGCGCCGGCACGATCCGCGCCGACCGGCCGCACTTCACCGTCCGCCACCTGCCCGACCACTCGGACCGCCGGCGCCTGCTCGCGGTGCTGGGGCGGTCGCTGCCGGACGGCTACGCCGACGCCGCCGGCGCACGCGGCTTCGACGTGCGGCTGCTGTCGTCGCCGGGCCCGCTGCTGCCGACGCTTGCCGAGGCCGGCGTGCTGTGGGCCCTGGTGGAAGCCGGCCCGCGCCTGCTGGACGCCCTGCGCGAGGACGGGCTGTGGGACGACTGGCTGACCATCCGCCATCCGGTCGCCGGCCCCGACCGCTGGTCGGTGGCGCTGGCGCCGGGCCGCGACGTGTCGCCGCTGTTGCTGCTGCCGGAGCTGCGCGGGCTCGAACCGAATGGGGAGGATGCATGTTCTCGGGCATCATAGAACGGCTCGGCCACCTGGCGGCGGTGGTGCCGGGGCAGGGTGACGTGCGGCTCGACCTCCGCACCGGGTTTCCCGACCTCCAGCTCGGCGAAAGCGTGGCGGTGAACGGGGTCTGCCTCACCGTGACCCGGTCCGACGCCGAGGGCTTCGCCTCGTTCTTCGCCAGCACCGAGACCCTGTCGGTGACGGCGCTGGGGCGGCTGCAGCCGGGCGACCGCGTCAACCTGGAACGGGCGGTCACGCCGTCCACCCGGCTGTCCGGCCACATCGTGCAGGGCCATGTCGACGGGGTCGGCACCCTGCGATCCGTCGAGCCGGCGGGCGACGCGTGGAGCCTGCGCTTCTCCCTGCCGGCCGCCCTGCGCCGCTACTGCGTGCTGAAGGGCTCGATCACCCTGGACGGCATCAGCCTCACCCTGAACCGCCTGGACGAGCCGGCGGCGGGAAGCGGGGAGGACCGGTTCGCGATCGGCGTGACCATCATCCCGCACACCTGGGAACACACCACCCTGGGCGGCCTGCAGCCGGGAGCGCCGGTGAACGTGGAGGTCGACGTGATGGCGAAATACGTGGAACAGCTGTTGAGGGCCGGATCATGACGACCGAGCACGCGGTGCCGCCTTCGATCCGGGCGGCGCTCGACGCACTGCGGGCCGGCCGCATGGTGCTGATGACCGACGACGAGACGCGCGAGAACGAGGGCGACCTGGTGATCGCGGCCGAGTTCGCCACGCCGGACGCGATCAACTTCATGGTCACCCACGGGCGCGGGCTGGTGTGCCTGCCACTCGAGGCGTCGCAGGTGGAGCGGCTCGGCCTGCCGATGATGGTGGCGCACAACCGGGCGCCGCGCTCCACCGCCTTCACCGTGTCGATCGAGGCGACCACCGGCGTGACCACCGGCATCTCCGCCCACGACCGCGCCCGCACCATCCAGGCCGCGACCGCCCCGGACGCCTCGCCGGGCGACCTGGTGTCGCCCGGGCACGTGTTCCCGCTGCGTGCGGTGGAGGGCGGGGTACTGGTGCGCGCCGGCCACACCGAGGGCTCGATCGACCTCCTGCGGCTGGCCGGGCTGCGGCCTGCCGCGGTGATCTGCGAGGTGATGAGCGCGGACGGCTCCATGGCCCGCATGGACGAGCTGCGCGGATTCGCGGCCGTCCACGCCATGCCGATCGTGACCGTGGCGGAGCTGGTCGCCCACCTCGCCGCGACCGAGGCGGCGGCGCCGGAGCCGCTGGTCGAGCGCGTCGCCACCACCAGCCTTCCGGTCGCGCTGTCCGACGCGGTGTTCGAGATGCGGGCCTACCGCGACCGCGACGGCCACGAGCACCTGGCGCTGCTGAAGGGCGACCCGGCCTCGTCGCGTGGGCGTCCGGCCCTGGTGCGGCTGCATTCGGAATGCGTCACCGGCGACGTGTTCGGCTCGTTGCGCTGCGACTGCGGCAGCCAGCTGCAGGCGGCGCTGGCGCGGATCGCCGACGCTCCCTGCGGCGTGCTGCTCTACCTGCGCGGCCACGAGGGGCGCGGCATCGGGCTCGCCAACAAGGTGCGCGCCTATGCGCTGCAGGACGGGGGGCTCGACACGGTGGACGCCAACCACCGGCTGGGCTTCGCCGCCGACGCGCGCGACTGGTCGGTGGCGGCGGCGATCCTGCGCGATTGCGGCGTGACCACGCTGGAGCTGCTGACCAACAACCCGGACAAGGTGGCCGCCCTGGAAGGCCGCGGCTTCACCGTCGCCGCCCGGATCGGGCTGGAGATGCCGCAGACCGCCTACAACCAGGCCTACCTGCGCACCAAGCGCGACCGCATGGGCCATGCGCTCGGGGGCGTGCAGCCGGCCGACCGGGCCGCGGAGTAGGAACGAGCCGATGAGCACCAACACCCCGTCCGCGGCACCTGCGCTGCGGTTCGACGTTCCGCCCCGCCTGGCGCTGGTGGTCAGCCGCTTCAACGAGGAGGTCACCGGCGGCCTGCGTGCCGGTGCGGTCGAATGGCTGGCCGAGCACGACATCGCCGTGCGGGAGGCCGACGTGATCGCCGCACCCGGCGCGTTCGAGCTGCCGCTGATCGCCCCGGCGCTGGCCCGCAGCGGGCGCTACCGCGGCGTGATCTGCCTCGGCTGCGTGATCAAGGGCGACACCGCGCATTTCGAGTTCATCAGCCTGGGCGCCACCACCGGCATGATGCAGGCCAGCCTCGACACCGGGGTGCCGATCGCGTTCGGGGTGCTCACCACCTATACCGACGCGCAGGCGGTGTCGCGGTCGCGTCCGGACGCGCACAACAAGGGCCGCGAGGCGGCGGCAGCGTGCGTGGAAACCATCGCGATCCTGGACCGGATCAACCGCGGCGAGTGAAGCGGGCGGCCGGCCCGACCCCTGCGCCGGCCCCCCCGTAGGGGCACCCCTCCGCGGGGGCG
>CALMVN010000060.1 GCA_937873225.1 uncultured Acetobacteraceae bacterium | reverse complement strand
CTGACCGAGAACGGAAACTTCACCCTGGCCGCCGACGTGATACTCGGCTTCTGAGGCGGAACCCGAACGCCAGCCCCGGCCAGGCCGCAGTCTTTATGCGGCCCTTATCCGTTTCGCGGAACCGCGAATATCCCCTTTACGGGCCGCCGGCGTAAGCCGGGCCACCATGAGAAGGGGCGCCCCATGTTCGACATCTTTCTCCTCGTCCTCGGCGTCGGCGCCATCCTCCTGATGGATGGCTACGCGTCGCTGTGCGGCAGGATCTAGGCGATGAGCATCGACCTGATCCTGGGAGCCGGCGTGTCGATCGGCCTCCTGGTCTATCTCGGCTGGGCGCTGATCCGCCCCGAAGACTTCTGAGGGATCCCTGATCATGACCACCCTCGGCACCGTCGAGATCCTGCTCACCCTCGCGATCGTCGTCGCGGCCGCGTTTCCGACCGGACGCTACCTCGCCACCGTCATGGAAGGCGAGCGCTGCTTCCTTTCGCCGGTGCTGGCGCCGGTCGAGCGCGGCCTCTACGCCGCCTGCGGCATCGACCCGAAGCAGGGCATGAGCTGGCGCGGCTACACGGCAGCGCTGCTGCTGCTGAACGCGCTGCACTTCGCGCTGCTCTACCTGATCCTGCGGCTGCAGTTCTACCTGCCGTTCAACCCGCAAGGCATCACCGGAATGCCGCCCGCGATCGCGTTCAACACCGCGATCTCGTTCGTCACCAACACCAACTGGCAGGCCTACACGCCGGAGTCCGGCGTCTCAAACGGCGCGCAGATGGCCGGCCTGACGGTGCACAACTTCCTGTCCGCCGCCTCCGGCATCGCGGTGGCGGTCGCGGTGATGCGCGCCTTTGCCGCCGGCGGCGTGCAGACGCTCGGCAACCTCTGGGCCGACCTGACCCGCGCCACGCTCTACGCGCTGCTGCCGCTCGCCTGCGTGTTCACGATCCTGCTGATGGCGAGCGGCGTTCCCGACACGCTGCACGCCTTCGCTACCGTCACCACCCTGGAAGGCGCGCACCAGGTGATCGCGCTCGGGCCGGTGGCGTTCCAGGAGGCGATCAAGGAGCTCGGCACCAACGGCGGCGGCTTCTTCAACGCCAACAGCGCGCACCCGTTCGAGAACCCGACCGCGCTGACCTGCGCGATCGAGACCTTCATGCTGCTGCTGATCCCGTTCGCCCTGCCGGTCACCTTCGGGCGCCTGGTGCGCGAACCCGGCCAGGGCCGCGCGCTGCTGGTGGCCATGGTCGGCATCCTCGGCCTCGGCATGATCCTGGCCTACGCCGCGGAGTCCGCCGGCAACCCCCTCCTGCACGCGCTCGGCGTCGACCAGGCGCAGGGCAACCTGGAGGGCAAGGAGGTCCGCTTCGGCACCGCGCTGACGGCGATGCTGAACGTCGGCGCCACCGGCACCTCGACCGGCGCCGTGTCCGGGGCCACCGACAGCTTCATGCCGCTGGGCGGGCTGGTGCCGCTGTTCCTGATGCAGCTCGGCGAGGTGACTCCCGGCGGCATCGGCTCGGGCTTCTACTTCATGGTCGTGTTCGCGCTGCTGGCTGTGTTCGTCGCCGGCCTGATGGTCGGCCGCACCCCGGAATACCTCGGCAAGAAGGTGCAGGCGCGCGAGGTCAAGCTGGCCATGCTGGCGCTGCTGATCCTGACCCTGTGGATCCTGTGCGGCGCCGGCCTGTCCCTGGTCCTGTCGGCCGGCCTGGCCGCCCTGTCCAACGCCGGACCGCACGGCCTGACCGAGATGCTCTACGCCTGGACCTCGGCCACCGAGAACAACGGCAGCGCCATGGCCGGCCTCACCGCCACCGGGCCGCTGCTGGCCTACGGCCAGGGCTTCGCCATGCTGTTCGGCCGCTTCGCGGTGATGGTGCCGATCCTGGCCATCGCCGGCTCGCTCGCCGCCAAGCCGAAGCTCAGGATGACCGCCGGCACCTTCCCGACCACCGGACTGCTGTTCGTGGGCCTGCTGGTCGGCGTGATCGTCATCCTGGGCGGGCTGCAGTTCCTGCCGGCCGACGCGCTCGGACCGATCGCCGAGCATGTCGGGCTGCGCACCGGCACCACGTACTGAGGACGCAACGATGTCAGCCACCACCTCCGGCGCGGGCGCTCCGGCGCTCGCCTTGTTCGACCGCAGGATTGCGCTGCGTGCCGCACGCGACTCCGTCACCAAGCTCGATCCGCGCCAGCTGATGCGCAACCCGGTCATCTTCGTGACCGAAATCGTCGCGATCCTGACCACGATCCTCGGCGTGCGCGACCTGTTCACCCACCCGCCGCACGCGGCGTTCGCGCTGGCGATCGCGATCTGGCTGTGGCTGACGGTGCTGTTCGCGACCTTTGCCGAGGCGATGGCCGAAGGTCGCGGCCGCGCCCGCGCCGAAAGCCTGCGCCGCGCACGCAACGAGATGATCGCGAAGCGCGTGCCCAACCCCGACGACCCGGCCCTCTACGGCACCGTGTCGTCCACCGACCTGCGGGTCGGCGACGTGGTGCTGGTGGAAACCGGCGACCTGATCCCGCTCGACGGCGAGATCATCCAGGGCATCGCCTCCATCAACGAGAGCGCCATCACCGGCGAGAGCGCCCCAGTGATCCGCGAGGCCGGCGGCGACCGCTCCGCCGTGACCGGCGGCACGCAGGTGGTGTCGGACAGCCTGCTGGTGCGAATTACCGCGGAGCCCGGCCACACCTTCATCGACCGCATGATCGCGCTGGTGGAAGGCGCGTCCCGCTCCAAGACCCCGAACGAGATCGCGCTCGACATCCTTCTCGCCGGCCTGACCATCATCTTCCTGATCGCGGTGGCGACCCTGGTCGGCTTCGCGCACTACTCCGCCACCGTGCTGTCGGTGCCGGTGCTGGCGGCCCTGCTGGTGACGCTGATCCCGACCACCATCGGCGGCCTCCTGTCCGCGATCGGCATCGCCGGCATGGACCGGCTGGTGCGCTTCAACGTGGTGGCGACCTCGGGCCGCGCGGTGGAAGCGGCCGGCGACGTCGACACCCTGCTGCTGGACAAGACCGGCACCATCACCTTCGGCAACCGGATGGCCGCCAGCTTCAGCGCGGTGCCTGGGGTCGAGGAGCAGCGCGTCGCCGAGGCCGCCGCCATGGCCTCGGTCGGCGACGAGACCCCGGAAGGCCGCTCGATCCACGCCCTGGCCCGCGACCGGTTCGGCATCGTCGCGGTGGCGCCCGACGGCGCGGTGCCGGTGCCGTTCTCGGCCAACACGCGACTGTCCGGCCTCGATGCCGGCGGCCGGGCATGGCGCAAGGGCGCGGTCGACTCCCTGCTCAAGGCGGTGGGCGAGACCAGGCCGCCCCAGGCCTTCACCGCCGCGGTGGAGCGCATCGCCCGCTCCGGCGGCACGCCGCTCGCCGTGGCGGAGGACAACCGCCTGCTCGGCGTGATCGAGCTCAAGGACGTGGTCAAGCCCGGCATACGCGACCGCTTCGCCGCCCTCCGCCGCATGGGCATACGCACGGTGATGGTGACCGGCGACAACCGCGTCACCGCGGCCGCGATCGCCACCGAGGCCGGCGTCGACGACTTCATCGCCGAGGCCACGCCGCAGGACAAGCTCGGCTACATCCGCTCCGCGCAGTCCGAGGGCCGTCTGGTGGCGATGTGCGGCGACGGCACCAACGACGCGCCGGCGCTGGCCCAGGCCGACGTGGGCGTCGCGATGCAGACCGGCACCCAGGCGGCGCGCGAGGCGGCCAACATGGTCGACCTCGACAGCGACCCCACCAAGCTGATCGAGATCGTGGAGATCGGCAAGCAGCTGCTGATCACCCGCGGCGCGCTGACGACGTTCTCGATCGCCAACGACATCGCCAAGTACTTCGCGATCCTGCCCGCGATCTTCGTGGTCGCCTATCCCGGCCTGTCCGCGCTCAACGTCATGCGGCTGTCGACGCCGCAGAGCGCCATCCTGTCGGCGGTGATCTTCAACGCCCTGGTGATCATCGCCCTGGTGCCGTTGGCGCTGAAGGGCGTGGATTTCCGGGCGGTCAGCGCCGCCTCGCTGCTTCGGCGCAACCTGGCTGTCTACGGTATCGGCGGCATCGTGGTGCCCTTCATCGGCATCAAGATCATCGACATGGCCCTTACCGCCCTCCACGTCTTCGCCTGAGGATCGGTTCCATGCTGTCGCATCTGCGTCCGGCGCTTTCCCTCGTCGTCCTGTTCACCCTGCTGCTCGGGCTGCTGTTCCCGCTCGGCTTCGTCGGCCTCGGCGCGGTGGCGCTCCCGTTCTCCGCCACCGGCAGCCTGCTCGAGCGCAACGGCCAACCGGTCGGCTCCGCCCTGATCGGCCAGAACTTCACCACCGACCGCTACTTCCACGGCCGCGAGTCGGCGATCTCCGGCACCGACCCGAAGGACCCCAGCAAGACGGTGCCGACCCCCTATGACGGCAGCAACTCGTCTGCCTCCAACCTCGCCCCCACCTCCAAGGCGCTGCACGATCGGGTCGCGGCCGACGTGGCCGCGCTGCATAAGGGGGGTGCCGCACCCGGCAGCATCCCGATGGACGCGGTGACCAGTTCCGGCTCCGGACTGGATCCGGACATCTCCCCCGACTACGCCGCCCTGCAGGCCGGCCGCGTCGCCGCCGCGCGCCACCTTCCGGTCGACACCGTCCGCCAGCTGCTGGCCGCGCACACGCTGGGCCGAACCCTCGGCCTGCTCGGCGAGCCGCGCGTCAACGTGCTGCGCCTGAACCTCGCCCTCGACTCCCTGCCCGCGAAGGGCGACACCGGCGTCGGGGTCCACACGAGCAGCCGGTAGGCGTGGGCCAGCCGGAACGGGAAGGATTGCGGTGCGCACGCACGAGGCAAGGCGGACCATGATCGAACGATCCTGCTCCGGCCGGAGCCGGACCGCCGCCTGATGCGGACCGAGCGGAAGCGTCCCGACCCGGACGCGCTGCTTGCCGCCGAGGCCAAGGCCGCCCGCGCGCCGCTGAAGATCTTCCTCGGCGCCGCACCCGGCGTCGGCAAGACCTGCGAGATGCTGGCCCAGGCCCGCCGCCTCCTGGCCGAAGGCAGGCACGGCATCGTCGCCGGCCTGATCGAGACCCACGGCCGCGCCGAGACCGAGGCCCAGCTCGGCGACCTCCCGGTGCTGCCGCGGCTGCGCATCGAGTATCGCGGCCAGACCCTGGAGGAGTTCGACCTCGACGGCGCGCTGGCACGACACCCCTCCCTGCTGCTGGTCGACGAGCTCGCGCACAGCAACGCCCCCGGCAGCCGACACGGCAGGCGCTGGGAGGACGTGGCCGAGCTGCTCGCCGCCGGCATCCCGGTCTGGACCACGCTCAACGTCCAGCACCTGGAAAGCCTGAACGACACGGTGCTGCGAATCACCGGGGTCCGGGTGACGGAAACCCTGCCCGACCACGTGCTGGAGCTCGCCGACGAGATCGAGCTGATCGACCTGTCGCCTGCCGACCTGCGCGCCCGGCTGTCGCAGGGGCGGATCTACCGCCCGGACGTGGCGGCACGCGCGCTGGGCGGCTTCTTCCGCGAGGGCAACCTGCAGGCGCTGCGCGAGATCGCGCTGCGACGTGCCGCCCAGCACGTCGATGCCGGCCTGCTCGACTACATGCGCTCCAACGCCATCGCCGGTCCCTGGCCGGCCGGCGACCGGGTGCTGGCCCTGGTCGGCGCGGAGAACGGCGAGACGGTGCTGCGCGAGGCCAAGCGGCTGGCCGACGCGCTGCATGCACCCTGGCTGGTGCTGCACGTCGAGCCGGCCGGCGAGGCGCCGGCGGACGCGGCGCGGATCGCGCGCATCATGGGCCTGGCGGCGGAGCTCGGCGCCGAGACCGAGATCCGCGCCGCGCGCACGGCGCAGGACGGGATCGTCGGCATCGCGCTGGAGGTCGCACAGGCGCGCAACGTGTCACGCATCGTGGTCGGCCGGGCGCAGGACGCGCGCCGGTGGCAGAACCTGCTGTCCGGGGCCGGGCTGCGGCGCAACCTCCCGGCCACGCTGCTGGCCCGGGCGCCGGACCATGCCGTGCAGGTGGTGCCGACCGGCGTGCCGCGCCCCCGCCCGTCCGGGACCGGCGCCCGGCTGCCGGCAGGCTGGACGCCGTGGCTGTCCTCGACCGCGCTGGTGGCGCTGGCGGTCGGGCTGGGCCAGGCGCTGCACGGCCTGGTCGAACCCGACGCGCTCGGCATGCTGTTCCTGGCCGCGGTGGTGGGGGCCGCCGCCCTGCACGGCCTCCGCGTGGCCCTCGTCAGCGCGCTGGCCTCGTTCGCGGCCTGGAACTTCTTCTTCATCCCGCCGCTCTACCAGTTCACCATCGACCAGCCGCGCGACATCATGGCCATCCTGGTGTTCGCCGCCGTCGCCGGGGCGACCGGCGTGGTCGCCAGCCGCCTCGGCGCCTCGGCGCGGGCGGCCCAGGGCCGGATCGAGAGCCTGCGCCGCATCGGCGCGTTCTCCCGCGCGCTGGGCGTGCCGGTGACCAGGGCGCAGCTGCAGGACGAGATCGTGCGCCAGGCCGCCTCCATCGCCGCGCGGGCGATGGTGCTGGCGGCGCGCGACGGCGATGGGGCGCTCGACATCCTCGCCGCAGACCCGCCGGCGGACACCATGGACGACGGCTCCTGGGCGGCGGCGCTGTGGTCCTGGCGGCACGGCGAGCCGTCCGGGCGCGGCACCGCCACCCTGCCCTCCGCCCCCTGGCGCTTCCTGCCGATCCGGATCCCGGGCGCCAGGACCGATGCCGCCAGGACCGATGCCGCCAGGACCGACGGCGACGGCGGCCTCGACGGGCTGCACGGCCTGCTCGCGGTGCAGTCGGCGGTTCCGATCGACGGGCCGGCGCTGCAGGCGCTGCAGGCGCTCACCGACCAGGCGGCGCTGGCGCTGGAACGCGTCAGGCTGGTGCGCGGCGCCGCCGACGCGACGGCGCGCGACGAAACCCAGAAGCTGCGCACCGCCCTGCTGAACTCGCTGTCGCACGACCTGCGCACGCCGCTGACCGGCATACGCGGCTCGGCCGAGACCCTGCGCACCGCCTGGGCCCGCCTGCCCCCGGATACCCGCGACGACCTGCTGCTCGCCATCGAGGAGGACACGCGGCGGATGACACGGTTCCTGGCCAACATCACCGACATGACCCGGCTCGACAGCGGCGTGGTGGTGCCGCGCCTGGTGCGGGTCCTGCTGCACGACGTGGTGCAGGCCGCCGTGTCCCGCCTGGACGACCCAGACCTGGTCTCGGTCGCAGCCGACGGGCCGTCTCCCGCCGCGCTGGCCGACCCGCTGCTGCTGGGGCAGGTGCTGTTCAACGTGCTCGACAACGCGTTGAAGTACTCGCATCCCTCCGCTGCCGACCCGGTCGCGGTGCGGCTCGCCGTCGAGGCCGGCCAGGCGGTAGCCCGGATCAGCGACAACGGCGCCGGCATCGCCGAGGCCGACCTGCCGCACGTGTTCGACAGCTTCTTCCGCGCCCAGCACGGCGACCGTGTGGTGCCGGGCACCGGGCTCGGCCTCGCCATCGCCCGTGGCCTGATCGACGTCAAGGGCGGCACCATCTCCGCCGCCAGCCCGTCATCCGGGCGCAGGCAGGGCGGCCTTGGCACCACCGTCACCATCGCCCTGCCGCACGCATCATGAGCGGCATCGACCGCCCGGCAGTGCTGATCGTCGACGACGAGAAGCAGATCCACCGCTTCCTGGCTCCCGCCCTGGAAGCCGCCGGCTACCGTCCCCGCTCGGCGTTCAACGGCGCCGACGGGCTGCGCCAGGCGGCGTCGCGCGCCCCGGACGCGATCGTGCTCGACCTCGGGCTGCCGGACATGGACGGCCAGGTTGTGCTGGAGCGGCTGCGCGCGTTCTCCCAGGTGCCGGTGATCGTGCTGTCCGCCCGCGACCGGCAGGCGGAGAAGATCGCCTCTCTCGACGCCGGCGCCGACGACTACGTCGAGAAGCCGTTCGGCCTGGGCGAGCTGCTGGCCCGGCTGCGCGCGGTGCTGCGCCGCCACGACCCGGGCGTCGAGCCCCGCCCGGACGAGATCCTCACCTGCGGCCCGATCGTGCTGGACCCCGGCCGCCACGAGGTCCGGGTAGCGGGAGCCAAGGTCACCCTGAGCCCGCGCGAGTACCAGCTACTGGCCATGCTGATGCGCCACGAGGACAAGGTGCTGACGCACCGCCAGCTGCTCCTGGCGCTGTGGGGCCCGGCGCATGGCGAGGACGTGCAGTACCTCCGCGTCTACATCGGCCAGCTGCGCCACAAGCT
>CALMVN010000059.1 GCA_937873225.1 uncultured Acetobacteraceae bacterium | reverse complement strand
CGCTGTACGAGCTGCTGGAGCTCGCCTACAACGTTCCTGCCTATCTGCGCCTGTCCGCGGCGGTGCGCGCCCAGCGCCCGGACGTGATCTACGAGCGCTACAGCCTGTTCCTGTTCGCAGGCATCTGGATGCGCCGCCGTTCCGGGCTGCCGCTGCTGCTGGAGGTCAACGCCCCCCTGTTCGAGGAGCGCTCGCGCCATGACGGGCTTCGCCTGCACCGGCTCGGCCGCCTGGCGCAGCGCTCCCTGCGGCGCGGTGCCGACCACGTGCTGCCGGTCACCGCGGTGCTGGGCCGGATGATCGAGAACCACGGCGTGCCGCGCAGCCGGATCACCGTGATCCCGAACGGCATCGACCCCGAGCGGTTCGCCGCCCCGCTCGATCCGCAAGCGGCCAAGGCCCGTCTCGGCCTGCCGCCGCGGCTGATGCTGGGCTTCACCGGCTTCGTGCGCGGCTGGAACGCGGTGCACCGGCTGATCGACTTCGCCGCCGCGCACCGGGACCGGTTCGACCTGCAGGTCCTGGTGGTGGGCGACGGGCCGGCGCGTGCCTCGCTGCAGGAGCATGCGCGGCGTCCGGGCGTGGCGGACCGCCTGTGCATCACCGGCGTGGTCGCCCGCGAGGACGTCGCCCGCCACGTGTCCGCCTTCGACGTCGCCGTGATCCCCGGCCTCACGCCGTACGCCTCGCCGCTCAAGCTGTTCGAGTACCTCCAGCTCGGCCGCGCGATCGTGGCGCCGGACGTCGCGGCCATCCGCGAGGTGCTCACCGACGAACAGGACGCGCTGCTGTTCGACCCGGCTGCGGCGCACGGCCTGGAGGGCGCTGCTGCGGTTGTGCGAGGACGCGACGCTGCGTGCCCGCCTGGGCGCCGCCGGCCCGGACACGATCCGGTCCCGGTCGCTGACCTGGACCCGCAACGCCGAGCGGGTGGTGGCCCTGGCCGAGCCGCTGCTGCGGCCTGGTCGTCCAACGCCGTCCGTGCGGTTCGTCTGCAAGGGTTGAAGTCAACAGGGAACAAGCATGGTGGAGTTCGAGCGGGCCGAGCGACTGTCGCTGCGAGCGCATCCCGCACTGACAGAGAAGTGGGTGCAGGATCTCATCGGTGATGATCCCAGCATTCTCGGTCTCGGCGACTCGGAGTTGCGCCAGAAGGAACGCATCCAGCCACGGGCGGGGCGTCTGGACCTGCTTTTGCAGGATCCTGACAGCAAACGCCGCTATGAGGTTGAGCTGCAACTCGGTCCGACGGACGAGACGCACATCATTCGGACGATCGAATACTGGGACATCGAGCGGAAGCGCTATCCGCAGTACGATCATTGCGCCGTGCTGATCGCCGAGGACATCACCAGCCGGTTCCTGAACGTGATCGCCCTGTTCAACGGCTCGATCCCGCTGATCGCCCTGCAAATGCAGGCGCTCAAGGTGGGCGACAAGACGACCATCGTCTTCACTCGCGTCCTGGACGAGATGGCTCGCGGGCTGGTGGAGGAGGACGAGGAAGCCGAGGCGTTTCCGGCCGACCGGGCCTATTGGGAAGGCAAGGCCAGCAAGACGATGCTTGGCCTCGTCGATCAATGCCTGGAGATGATCCGTCAGTTGGATTTCTCCGTCGGCCTCAAATACAACAAACACTATATCGGGCTCGGCCGCGACGGCCTGCCCTACAACTTCGTCACCTTTCGGCCCAAGAAGTCGACGCTGACGATCGAGTTCAAGCTACCGCAGAGTGACGATGTGGACGCGATCATCAACGAAGCGGGACTCGACAAGCTGGATTACAACGCACGCTGGAGCCTGTACCGACTTCGCCTCACCCCCATCGACGTGAAGGGCAAGGCCGAGATCCTCATGAAGCTCATGAAGCTGGCCCACGACAGGCGTGCGGCGGGTTGATCGAAACCAACTCCCATGCCGTCCAAGCCCCGCCTCGCCTGCGCAACGTTCCTCGGACCGCTTCCATCAGCTCAGGAGATGCCGACCGATCCGCGACCAACTTCTCGACGAGGATGATGGAACGGCGATCGCCAGATGCAGTCTCCTTCTTCCTGAAACGGCCTCGCCCTGAAGTCGGGGGCGCCGCCGTGCCAAGCCGGAACGGCCGATCGGGGTGGTCGGCCTGATGGACACGAAGGACGATCGCGGCTTCTGGCTCGACCCCCGAGCGGCAGGGTCGCGGGTTCATGACGCAGGCCTGTGCTGCCGCCGGGTTCTGGTTCGGCACGCTCGGCAGGACAATCCTGCTTGAGCCCGAGGCTGTCGCGAACGCGGCGACGCGCGGCCGGGTCCTGTGGGTGACGGTATCACGCCGCATCGACAGGCGTTGCACCCACCCCGCGTATCCATGACGGTTTCTAGCCCGGCCGCCCGGACGGAGCCGTGGCCGACAGGATCAGGGCGAGCAGCAG
>CALMVN010000058.1:3845-6835 GCA_937873225.1 uncultured Acetobacteraceae bacterium | reverse complement strand
CGGTCCGTGCGCTCCGCTCCTTGTCCCAGCATCGACTCCCAGATCGGGGTCAGGACACGAAAGTGCGCTGTGTGTCCGGTTCGTGCGAACGAATTATGAACTTGCCCGCCCACTGGCTGGGAAGTGGCGGTAGAAGGTCGAGAGGCCGACCTGCAGCAGCTTCGCCACCTTGGCGGGCTTGTCCCCCGCCGCGAGCAGCTTCCGCGCCGTGTCCAGCTTGTCGAGTGTCAGCGCTGACTTTCGGCCGCTGCCGATCCCACCCTTCTTCCGAGCCGCCGCCAACCCGGCGACCGTCCGTTCCTTGATCAGCTCACGCTCCATCTCCGCCACGGAGGCGAGGATATGAAACAGGAGCCGGCCCGAGGCCGTGGAGGTATCGAATCCATCAGTCAGTGAGCGAAAGTCCACCTTCCGCGCCGAGAGGTCAGCCGCCAGGGAGATGAGGCCCTGGATCGAGCGGCCGAGCCGGTCGAGCTTCCAGACCACGATGCAGTCACCGGCGCGCGCGAAGTGCAGGGCTTCCGCCAGCCCTGGCCGATCGGCTTTTGCCCCGCTCGCCTTGTCGGTGAACAGCTTCTCGCACCCGGCCTTGGTCATGGCATCGAGTTGTAGCGCCAAGTCCTGATCGGCCGTCGAGACACGCGCATAGCCGATCAGCATCTTTCCCGCTTTCCCATCGAAATCGTGGATTTCGGGAGTTTTAAATCGGGAACAGATTTTGGGAAAGCAAAACCTGCGTCTGACGGGTCAGTGCGACCGGGACCGGTTTTCCCGTTCTACGTTCCTTCGCGGGAAGACCCTCGCCGTGTTTGTTGTGTCGGGGAGCTCGCGGCCTAGTCTGTATGTGATCGATAGACGTCAACGGCAAGCCTGCGCCGGTGCTAGCGGACCCCGGCCCGTCGGCCCTGTCACGGGCGGAGATACCCGAAGGTCGCCCGCTCCACCCGAGGCATAAGCGCGGCGGGATCGGTCTCGCCATGCTGTCCGGCGGCATCGACCATTCCCTTGATAACGGCGACGAGATCGCGGGTCGCGGTGTCCGGATCGGGCTGCGGCGGCAGGTCGGGCCGGCCGATCATCGCCGCGATCGACGCCCGAATGCGTGCGCCGACGCGCTGCGTCTCGGGATCGAACGGCAGTCGGGCCTCTTCGAAGTCGAGTAGGCGAGCAAGCTTCGGCCGGCGGAACTGGTGGGCGATGCAGGCCGCGATGAAGGTGCGCAACGCGTCCCGGCCACAGGAAAGTGCGGCAGCCGCCTCCGCGTCGATCAGCAGCAGCGAAGTCTCGCGCCGTACGAGCGCGCCAATCAGCGCGTCCTTGCTCGGGAAATACTGGTACAGTGATCCGATGCTGACGCCGGCCCGCTCGGCGACCGCATTGGTCGAGAAGCCGGCATGGCCCGCCTCCTCAAGAATGCGAGCAGCAGCCTCGACGATCGCCGCCACGGTGGCGAGCGAGCGCGCCTGCCTGGGCGCTTTGCGAGGGACGGGACGGGTCTGGGGATCGGGCGGGGACATGATCGGAAATGCGAGTGGCCGTTTGCGAGCGATGGCTCATAATAGCGACATCATTTCACAGAGGAAAGACACCATGACCGATACCGACACCAACGTCGACGAGGCCTTCGAAGCCGAGTTTACTGTGTTCATGCTGGTCAAGACGACGGTCGAGTGGCTGGGCCATCCGGTCGACGAGCGTAACCAGATCGCGCGCGAGAAGCTGACGCCGGTGCTCCGGAAGCATGCGCCCGGGGTCAGGATGCGCTTCTTCGACATCGAGTTCTATTCGGCGCGCGTGTCCGACATCTGGATGTGGGACTGCAAGGACCATCACAGCTACCAGATGCTGGTCGAGGAACTGCGCGAGGGGCCATTCTGGGACCGCTACTTCCAGATCGTCGAGATCCTGCCCGGCGTCGAGGACGCGTACGTCAAGAACTATCCCGGCCAGCAGAAGATCACCGCCTGATCGGGCGACCACAGACAAGGAAGAAACCATGGCAGACAACAACCGGACGGCGATCGTCACCGGTGCGGGCAAGGGCATCGGCGCGGCGATCGCGGCGCGCCTCGCCGCCGACGGCTTCGCCGTCGTCGTAAATTACTCTGCGAGCGCCGAGGCGGCCGAGCAGGTCGTGGGCTCGATCACGGCATCGGGGGGCCGGGCGCGCGCTGTCCGCGCCGATGTGGCCGATCAGCTCGCGGTGACGGCAATGTTCGACGCGGCTGAGGCGGCGTTCGGCCCGGTCGACGTGCTGGTCAACAACGCTGGCATCTCGCGCACTGCGCCGCTGGCGGAAGTAACCGACGCCGACTGGCAGGCGCATCTCGCGATCAATCTGACTGGCACGTTCAACGGCTTGCGCGAGGGTGCGCGACGGGTGCGCGACGGCGGGCGCATCGTCAGCCTGTCGACCAGCATCGTCGGGACCTACCTGCCCGCGCACGGCGTATATGTCGCCACCAAGGCGGCGGTGGAGGCGCTTACCCGCGTCCTCGCCAAGGAGCTGGGGCCACGCGCCGTCACCGTCAACGCGGTCGCCCCCGGCCCGGTCGGCACCGAGCTGTTCTTCACCGGCCGTCCGCCGGCACTGGTCGAGCGGATCGTCGCCGACATCCCCATGGGCCGGCTGGGTACGCCCGAGGACGTAGCGCGGGTGGTCGCCTTCCTCGCCGGCCCTGACGGCGGCTGGGTTAGCGGCCAAGTCATCCGCGCCAATGGCGGGCGTAACTGACGTGTCGGCGACGAGCGCTCCACCGGTGTTCAAGCGTGTCCGCCACGAGGTGCGAGTGCGGCGATTGGAGGTCATCGACATTGGCCATGTGACGCCGGCCATGCTGCGCGTGACGCTGGCCGGCGACGACTTGATCGACTTCGACAGCTGCGGCTTCGACGATCACGTCAAGCTGCTGCTGCCGCAGCCGGACGGCAGCGTCGAGCGACGCGACTACACGCCGCGCCGCTTCGACGCCGCGGCGCGTCGCCGCCGA
>CALMVN010000058.1:0-3835 GCA_937873225.1 uncultured Acetobacteraceae bacterium | reverse complement strand
CCATCGACTTCGCCCTTCACGACGCCGGGCCGGCCACCGGCTGGGCGCAGCGCGCGGAGCCGGGCGACCGGCTGGACGTCGCGGGCCCCAAGGGCTCGCGCATCGCGCCGCCATCGGTCTCCCGCTGGTTGCTGATCGGCGACGAGACGGCAATGCCCGCGATCGGCCGGATGATCGAGGAGGCCGATGCGGGCACCCGGATCACCTGCCTCGCGGCGGTCACGGCGGTGCAGGAGGAGCAGACGTTCACGTCCGCGGCGTCGGTCGCGATGCGGTGGGTACATCGTCCCAGCAACGCCGCGGCCGATCCCGAGCCGCTCTCGGTCCCGCTCGACGCGCTCGCGATCCCGCCCGAAACCTTTGCCTGGATCGCGGCGGAGGGCACCGTCGCCCGCGCGCTGCGCGAGCGGTTGGTCGCACGCGGCCATTCGCCAGCCTGGATCAAGGCCGCAGGCTATTGGATCGCCGGCCGCGCGGACGCGCACCTAAAACTGGAGTGACCGGGCGCCTCGGTCTGCTGACCTTTTGCGCTTTCTCGAAACACCATCGTTTGCAGGAAACCCTAATAAACAGCCTGGCTCGGACATTCCATTGACGGTTCTGTTCGGCTGACGGACAGGCATCGTAGCGTCCCGCCCTTTGTTGAAGGAGAGCTGGGATGGCGCGACGCAGGCTGCTGGGCGACGAGCAATGGGCGGCGCTGTTCGCCCTGCCCGCGGGCGAGCGCGACGTGGTGCGCCACTGCACGCTGACTCCCGACGACCTGACGCTGGTCGCGGCCAAGCGCAGCGCGTCCAACCGGCTCGGCTATGCCCTGCTCCTTTGCGCCCTGCGCCATCCGGGCCGCGCCCTGGAACCCGGCGAGAGGCCGCCCGCCCCCATGGTCGCCTTCGTCGCGCGCCAACTCGGCATCGACACGGCCGTGCTCGGCACCGGCTCCGACCGTTCCCAGACCCGGCGCGAGCAGCTGGCCGAGCTGATGCGTCACGGCGCCTTCCGGGGCTTCGACCGCGCTGAAGCCCGCGACCTCGTTACCTGGCTCACGCCCGTGACGCAGGCCAACCGAAAGCCAGGCCAGCTCGCCATTCTGCTGGTCGAGGAACTACGCCACCGGCGCATCCTACTGCCCACGCCCAGGGTGCTGGAGCTGGTGATCCACCACGCTCGCATCCGGGCCGAGCGGGCTCTGCACCGGGCCATGATCGACGGCATCAACCCGATACAGCTGGCCGCACTGGACGCCTTGCTTGCTGTTCCGGCTGGCGGTGGCGGACTGTCCCGGATTGCGCGGCTGCGCCAGGCGCCGAACTCGCCTGCGGCTCAGAACCTGGCCGGCCTGATCGAGCGTGTCCGGGCCGTGCGCGCGATCGGCCTGGACCGGGACCGCGAAGCTGCGGTGCCGCCGGCGGCATTCGACGCCCTCGCCGGCGAGGGCCTGCGCATGACGACGCAGCACCTGCGCGACCTGGCCCAGCCCCGGCGTGCGGCGACGGTCGCCGCCACCATACTGCGGCTGGACACGGAGCTGACCGATGGGGCGCTGCTCATGTTCGACAAGCTCATGGGCGGCCTGTCGCGCCGGGCGGAGCGCAAGGCCGTCGACAACGCCGCGGCTGCGTTGCGCAACGCCCAGCGCCACCTACGGCTCCTGGCCCGCGCAGGACGCGCCCTCATCGCCGCGCGGGAGGACGGGACGGACGCGGCTGAGGCGGTGGAGGGCGCCGTGGGCTGGGGACCGTTCCTGCGCGCCGTCGCCGAGGCCGAGCAGATCGCGCGGCCCGAAACAGTGGACGTGCGGGCCGAGCTGGTCCAGCGGTGGCCGGCCATGCGCCAGTTTGCCCCCGCGTTGCTGGAGGCATTCGCCTTCGAGGGGGCGGCCAGCGCCTCCGGCCTGCTCAAGGCCGTGTCGCTGCTGCGGGACATGAACCGGGCTGGCAAGCGTAGCCTGCCCGGCAACGCGCCGCTCGGCTTCGTCCGGCGCGGCTGGCGTCCCTTCGTGGTGGACGCGGGCGGCAAGGTGGACCGCCGGGCGTGGGAGGTGTGCGTGCTGTCCGAACTGCGCGACCGGCTGCGGGCCGGGGACGTGTGGGTGCGGGGCAGCCGGCGCTACCGCAACTTCGAGGACTGCCTGCTGCCCAGGCCGACCTTCGCGGCCCTGCGCTCCGAGGGACCACTGCCGGTCGGGGTGGAGGAGGATGTGGAACGTCACCTCGCCACCAGGCACCACGCGCTTGCGGCGGCGATGGCGGACATCGCTGTCCTGGCCAATGCCGGCCAGTTGCCCGACGCCGTGCTGGACGAGACCGGCCTGCGCATCACGCCGCTGAAGGCCGAAACGCCGCCCGAGGCGCTGCGGGCCGCGCAGGACGCCTACGGCATGCTGCCGCGCCCCCGGATCACGGACCTGCTGCTGGAGGTGGACGGCTGGACCGGGTTCTCGGACTGCTTCACCCACCAGCGCAGCGGCCGGCCTGTCGAGGAGCGGGCGGCCCTGCTCACCACGGTCCTGGCCGACGGCATCAACCTGGGCCTGAGCCGGATGGCGGAGTCCTGCCAGGGCCACAGCCTACGCCAGCTCGCCTGGATGCACGACTGGCACGTGCGCGAGGAATGCTACGCCGCGGCACTCGCCCGCCTGATCAAGGCCCACCGGGCGCTGCCGCTGGCCAGGGTCTGGGGCGATGGCACCACCTCCAGCTCGGACGGGCAGTTCTTCCGAGCGGGCGGCCGTGGTGAGGCGCTGGGCGACGTCAACGCCCGGCATGGCAACGAGCCCGGGGTCGCGTTCTACACCCACGTCTCCGACCAGTTCGGGCCCTTCTACACCAAGGTCATCGCGGCGACCGCCTCCGAGGCGCCGCACGTGCTGGACGGGTTGCTCCAGCACAGCACGGGGCTGCGCATCATCGAGCACTTCACTGACACCGGGGGCGCTACCGACCAGGTGTTCGGCCTGCTGGCCCTGCTCGGCTTCCGATTTTCCCCCAGGCTGCGCGACCTGAAGGACCGCCGACTCTACGCCTTCCGCGGCCAGGCCGTGCCGGACATACTGGCCGGCATGGTCGGTGGCACCGTGGACGCCGACCACGTGCGGGCGCACTGGGACGAGGCGCTGCGCCTGGCGGTGTCGGTCGGCGCCGGCCATGCCTCCGCGTCGGGCATGCTGCGCCAGCTGGCCGCCTACCCGCGCCAGAACGGGCTGGCCGTGGCCCTGCGGGAGATCGGCCGCGTGGAGCGGAGCCTGTTCACGCTCGACTGGCTGCGCAGCGGCGAGCTGCGCCGGCGGGCCAACGCCGGGCTGAACAAGGGCGAGGCACGCAATGCGCTGGCTCGGGCGGTGTTCTTCCACCGCCTGGGCGAGCTGCGTGACCGCTCGTTCGAGAACCAGGCCTTCCGCGCCTCGGGGCTGAACCTGCTGGTCGCGGCCATTATCCTGTGGAACACGCGATACTTGCAGGCCGCCTTCGACGCGCTTGCCGCCCGGGGTGCTGCGGTCCCGCCCGATCTGATGCGCCACGTCGCCCCGCTCGGATGGGAGCACATCAGCCTCACCGGCGACTACGTCTGGGCCGCAGACGACCAGCCCGGGCCCGGCCTGCTCAGGCCACTGCGAGAACGATCGTCGCTGCTGGCGGCGTAAGTTCTACATCCGTTCGCACGAACCGGACGCAGGAGTCACTTTCGTGTCCTGACCCCAGATCGGGGTCAGCATGACGCCGGGATGGATGGAGCTGCACCGGATGGCGAGGCGCTGCTGGGCGCACCACAGCGCCACGGTCCTGGTGTGGTTGCGTGTCGCCGCCTTGGACGACGCGTGCGCCGCGGCGGCCGGGAT
>CALMVN010000057.1:5046-5142 GCA_937873225.1 uncultured Acetobacteraceae bacterium | reverse complement strand
TCGTCGGCACGGGGCGGGGCCGGGCGCGCGAACAGGTCGATCGTCGCCGGTCCGGCTGCGACGAGCCCGTCGGCGTGGCCGCGCGCCGTGAAGCAA
>CALMVN010000057.1:0-5036 GCA_937873225.1 uncultured Acetobacteraceae bacterium | reverse complement strand
GGCGTCCCGTCCTCGCTTCGGCATCCATCAGCCGGCGCCATAGCGTTTCGCCATTGCATCGGCACCCGTCAACCCGGCATCGCGTCTCGCGTCGACCCCCGGGGAGCTTTCGAGGCGGCTCTCGAGGCGGCTCTCGGGGCGGCTCTCGGGGCGGCTTTCGGGACGTCGTTCCGGGCGCCCCGTCCGGTCGGGTCGTGATGGACCTGCCCCGGGGGGCCTCCTACAACCGGCCGATGGCCTTCGATCCCGCCTTCCTGGACGAGCTGCGCGCGCGCACGCCGATCGCGGCGGTGGTCGGACGCAAGACCAGGCTCGCCCGCTCGGGACGGCAGTTCAAGGGATGCTGCCCGTTCCACGGCGAGAAGACCCCCTCCTTCTACGTGTACGACGACCATTTCCACTGCTTCGGCTGCGGCGCGCATGGCGACGCGATCTCGTTCGTCATGCAGGCGGAAGGGCGGTCGTTCCTGGAAGCGGTGGAAGCGCTGGCGAGCGAGGCCGGGCTGGAGGTGCCGAAGCAGGCGCCGGCCGACCGTGACCGCGCCGAGCGTGCGCGCACGCTGGTCGACGTGCTGGACGCGGCGCAGGCGAGCTTCGTGCGCCGGCTGAGGGACGGGCAGGGACGCGAGGGCCTGGCCTACCTGCGCGGCCGCGGACTGGGCGAGGACGCGATCGCCCGTCACGGGCTGGGCTGGTCCGGCGACGGCCGCGGCGCCCTGCTGGCCGAGCTGAAGGAGCAGGGCTTTCTGGTCGAGCTGGTCGCGGAAGCCGGGCTGATGCGCCTGGGCGAGGACGGAGCCCCCAGGGGAGAGCTGTTCTTCAACCGGGTGACGTTTCCGATCCGCGACCGGCGCGGCGGCCTGGTCAGCTTCGGCGGGCGGATCCTGGGCGACGGACAGCCCAAGTACCTGAACGGGCCGGAAACCCCGTTGTTCGTGAAGCGACGCACCCTGTTCGGGCTGGACCGGGCCGCGTCGGCGCTGCGCACGGCGAGGCCGGCGGAGGGCGCGTCGCCCGGCGCGCGCGAGCTGGTGGTGGTGGAAGGCTACATGGACGTGATCGCGCTGCACCAGGCCGGGTTCGGCGGCGCGGTGGCGCCGCTCGGGACCGCGCTGACGGCCGAGCAGCTGGAAGCGCTGTGGCGGGTCGCCCCGGCGCCGGTGCTGTGCTTCGACGGCGACGCCGCCGGCAGGCGCGCGGCGATCCGGGCGGCGGAAACCGCGCTGCCGCTGCTGGACCCGGAGCGGACGCTCCGCTTCGTCCGGCTGCCGGAAGGCGAGGATCCGGACAGCCTGGTGCGCACCCGCGGCGCGCCGGGCATGACCGCGGCCCTCAAGGGGGCGGCGCCCCTCGCCGACGTGCTGTTCGAGCTGCTGAGCGAGGGGGTGCGCGATCCGGGGCCGGAGCAGCGGGCGTCGCTGCACGCGAGGCTGACCGCGGCCGCCGCCACCATCGGCCACAAGGGCCTGGCGGCGGAGTACCGGCGCACCCTGCAGCAGCGCTTCTTCGAAACCTTCGCGCGCCGCGGCGGCGGCGCACGGCCGGGCGGACACGGCCAGACCAGGCAGCCGCCTGGCCGGGTCACGGCCATGGCGGCGGCCCGGCCGGTGCCCGAAGCGGACGGGGTGCGGCTGGAGCGCATGCGCATGCTGCTGGCAATCCTGCTCCGCCATCCCGACCTGCTGCACGACGTCGAGCAGGCCTTCTGCCACCTGGAGTTGCCCGACGAGCTGGCGCAGGTGCGGGCGGCGCTGCTGGACTGGGCGGGCACGCCGTGCGGCACCCTGGACCCGCTCGGCCGGCCGGCCGGGGAGGATGCGCCGGCATCACCTCCACTTGACTCGGCAGGTCTCATGGCCCACCTGCAATCGGCCGGATTGTCGGCCCAGATGGACGTCATCCTGGCGCCGAGTCCTCTGCCAGTCGCGGCAGCCGCATCCGAGACAGCGATGCCCGCCGACGCCGAGGAGGCCTGGTGGCAGTTCTTCGGTCTTGTGAACGCCGCCGGCCTGCGCGATCAGGTCGCGGCAGCGCAACGGGTATTGACGGAGCGGTGGGATCTGGCAGCTCAGAAGCAGTTGATCTTGTTGAAGTCGGCCCTGGCTGCCGTCGAGCGGGGCGAGCAGGCCGGGGACGACGATTGAAGCGGGCGACGGGAAGTCCGGGGCACGCCACGAGCGTGCACGGCGTCCGGACCGGGTTGGAGTTGGGTTGAGCATGGCGACGAAGACGGCGGCGACCACGGAAGCGACTGCGAGCGAGCAGGACGCCGACGCCACCCTGCTCGACACCCAGTCGGCCTCGGTCAAGCGCCTGATCGCGCGCGGACGCGAGCGCGGCTACATCACCTTCGACGAGCTGAACGCGGTGCTGCCGCCCGACCAGATGTCGTCGGAACAGATCGAGGACGTGATGGCGGTGCTCTCCGAGATGGGCATCCAGGTGGTCGAGAACGAGGACAACGAGGACACCGAAGCCGTACGCGAGGAGGAGGTCGAGAAGAAGGCGGAAGCCGAGGATCCCGAGGCCCCGGGCGGCAACGTCGACGCGGAAAGCCTGGGCCGCACCGACGACCCGGTGCGGATGTACCTGCGCGAGATGGGCTCGGTGGAGCTGCTGTCGCGCGAAGGCGAGATCGCCATCGCCAAGCGCATCGAGGCCGGCCGCGACGAGATGATCGGCGGCCTGTGCGAAAGCCCGCTGACCTTCCGCGCCATCATCTCCTGGCACGACCGTCTCAAGGTCGGCCAGATGCTGCTGCGCGACATCATCGACCTGGAGGCGACCCAGGCCGGCACCGCCGGCAGCGAGGAGGCGGCGGACGGGGCGGGCGTGCCGCCGGCGCCCGAGCCCAGCTTCGACTCGCCCGGCGGCGACGACGACGCGGAGGAGGGCGAGGGCGCCGGCCTGTCGCTGTCCGCCCTGGAGGAGAAGCTCAAGCCCGAGGTGCTGGAACAGTTCGAGCAGATCGAGAGCCTCTACAAGAAGCTGCACAAGGTGCAGAGCAAGCGCCTCGACAGCCTCACCGCCGGCGAGGAGATGTCGGACCGCTCGGAGAAGAGCTACGAGAAGCTGCGCGACGAGCTGGTCGCCAAGGTCGAGCAGGTCCGCCTGCACAACAACCGCATCGAGGAGCTGGTCACCCAGCTCAAGCAGATCAGCCAGCTGCTGAACGGCCTGGAAGGCCGCATGCTGCGCCACGCCGAAAGCGCCAAGGTCAGCCGCGACGACTTCCTGCTCAAGTACCGCGGCCACGAGATGGACCCGGGCTGGATGGACAGCGTCGCCGTGCTGCCGGGCAAGGCGTGGAAGAACTTCGTGTCCAGGCACGCGCCCGACGTGATGGAGCTGCGCGGCAAGGTGGCGCAGGTGGCGCAGGACGCCGGCCTGCCGATCACCGAGTTTCGTCGCGTCTACGCCACCGTCTCGCGCGGCGAGCGCGACAGCGCGCGGGCCAAGAAGGAGATGATCGAGGCCAACCTCCGGCTCGTGATCTCGATCGCCAAGAAGTACACCAACCGCGGCCTGCAGTTCCTGGACCTGATCCAGGAGGGCAACATCGGCCTGATGAAGGCGGTGGACAAGTTCGAGTACCGCCGCGGCTACAAGTTCTCGACCTACGCCACCTGGTGGATCCGCCAGGCGATCACCCGCTCGATCGCCGACCAGGCGCGCACCATCCGCATCCCCGTGCACATGATCGAGACCATCAACAAGCTGGTGCGCACCTCGAGGCAGATGCTGCACGAGATCGGCCGCGAGCCGGCGCCCGAGGAGCTGGCCGAGAAGCTCGGCATGCCGCTCGAGAAGGTGCGCAAGGTGCTCAAGATCGCCAAGGAGCCGATCAGCCTCGAGACGCCGATCGGCGACGAGGAGGACAGCCACCTCGGCGACTTCATCGAGGACAAGACCGCGGTGATCCCGCTGGACGCCGCGATCCAGACCAACCTGCGCGAGGCCACCACCCGCGTGCTGTCGTCGCTCACCCCCCGCGAGGAGCGCGTCCTGCGCATGCGCTTCGGCATCGGCATGAACACCGACCACACGCTGGAGGAGGTCGGGCAGCAGTTCAACGTCACCCGCGAGCGCATCCGCCAGATCGAGGCCAAGGCCCTGCGAAAGCTCAAGCATCCGAGCCGCAGCCGCAAGCTGCGCTCGTTCCTCGACGACTGAGCGGGTTTCCCTCCGCGTTCCGTTCGTTGTTGGCCCAACCCGCAGGAAGCCGCTCCCGATGACGACGTCCCGGCAGTTCTTGTCCGACCGGACGACCCGGATCGCCGTCGACGTCACCTTCCTGCGCCTGGAGCCCGGGGTCGCGGTGCAGGCGCCCGCACTGCCTCCCGGCGACGCGCTGGTGCGCGTGTCGCGTCCCAGCGTCGGGTTCTACCGCTATCTCTACGACACCGTCGGCCAGAAGTACTGCTGGTGGCTGCGCCGCCTGGCGCCGGACGAGGAGATCGCCTCCCTCCTGGCCGACCCGGCCACCGCGATCCACGTGCTCTACCGCGACGGCGAGCCGGCCGGGTTCTTCGAGCTGGACGGGCGGAGCGGGCGCGACGTCAACCTGGGCTATTTCGGGCTGATGCCGCACGCGATCGGCACCGGCGCCGGTCCCGGGCTGCTCGCGGCCGCGGTGGCGCTGGCGCGCGCCGTCAGCCAGAACGGCAGCGTGCGCGTCAACACCTGCACCGCCGACCATCCCCGCGCCCTGCCCACCTACCTGCGCGCCGGCTTCAGGCCGCTTCGCACCGTGCGCGAGATCTGGGACATCCCGGACCGGCTCGGCCTGCTGATCCCGGACCGGCTGCGGGCCTGACCGGTGGCGTCGCCGGCGCGGACGCGGCGTCCGGCACCCGGCCGGGAAAGGCCGGTCGGCGCCGCGCCGCGCGTGCGGCTGTTCGTGCCGTCGCGCAGCTGGGGCGGTCGCCACCGCCGACGGATCCTGGTCGCGGCGGCGGCGATCGCCGTGCTGCTTCACGTGCTGGCGACGGTCGCGATCCTGGAAGCGCCGCGCCTGCTTCCGGCCCTCCTGGCGC
>CALMVN010000056.1 GCA_937873225.1 uncultured Acetobacteraceae bacterium | reverse complement strand
CTGTCCAGCGTCTCGCCGGGCAGGTCGCTGGAGATGACGTTCACCGCCAGCCGCCCGCCCAGCATCTGCTGCAGCGTCGCCAGCTGCCGCGCCTGCTGCGGCGGCCACATCTCGCCGCAGCGGATCGCCGTCAGCAGCCGGATCCGCTCGGTCAGCGGCGCCATCCCGGCCGCGAACGCCACCGTGTCGATCCCGAGCACGTAACCCGACGGCAGCAGGATCCCGTCCAGCCCACCCGCCTCCGCCGCCTGCACGATGGTCCGGCAGTGCCCGAAGCTCGACAGCAGCCCCGGATCGGGCTGCCCCAGGAACTCGTAGTCGTCGTCGCAGAGGGCTGCGAACCAGCTCACCTCGCACGGCCCCGCCGGATCCGGTGCCCCGCTGTCCATCCGCTCCAGCCCCCCGCGCCGCTCCCGCGGCGTTCTCCCGCCGCGTCCGCTCATGCTATCACCGCCCCCCTTTCACGGCGAGGCACCCATGCGGTTCGGACTGATCGGCACCGGCCTGATGGCACAGGAGCACCTCCGCAACCTCCGGCTCCTCCCCGACGCCGAGGTGGTATCCCTGGCCGATCCGGCCCCCGCCTCGCTCGACTGGGCCCGCCGCACCCTCGGCGACCGCGCCGCCGGCGTGTCCTGCTTCCCCGACGTCGAGTCCCTGCTGCGCGGCCCCCCGCTCGACGCCGTGATCGTCGCCTCGCCCAACCACACCCACCACGCCGTGCTGCAGCCGCTTCTCGCCACCGCCCTGCCGATCCTGTGCGAGAAGCCGCTCGCCACCACGCTGGCCGACGCGCAGGACCTCGTCCGCCTGGCCGCCCGACGCGACGCCCCCTTCTGGGTCGGCATGGAGTACCGCTTCATGCCCCCCGTCCGCCGCTTCATCGCGGACGTGCACGCCGGCCGCGTCGGCCGGCTGCACCGCCTCGCCCTGCACGAGCACCGTTTCCCCTTCCTGCCCAAGGTCGGCGACTGGAACCGCTTCGCCGCCAACACCGGCGGCACCATGGTCGAGAAGTGCTGCCACTTCTTCGACCTGATGCGCCTCATCGTCGGCGCCGAGCCGGTGCGCGTGCACTGTTCCGGCGCCATGGACGTGAACCACCGCGACGAGCGCTACGACAACCGCACGCCCGACATCATCGACAACAGCTTCACCACCGTGGACTTCGCCAACGGCGTGCGCGCCATGCTCGACCTGTGCATGTTCGCCGAGGGCTCCGAGGAACAGGAGCAGCTGGTGGCGATCGGCGACGCGGCCAAGCTCGAGGTCGGCATCCCGAGCGGGGCGCTCACCTTCAGCCCGCGCGTCCCCCTCGGAGCACCCAAACGCGTCCAGCGCGAGCCCATCGCCGTCGACCCCACGGTGCTCGCCGCCGGCCACCACCACGGCGCCACCTTCTTCCAGCAGCAGGCCTTTCTCGACGCAGTCGCCGGCCGCGCCCCGGTGCAGGTGACCGCCCATGACGGCATGATGGCCGTCGCCATGGGCCTCGCCGCCGAGACCAGCGCCCGCGAGCACCGCGTGGTGAGGATGGACGAGCTGCTGGGGTAGCACGGCATCCCGACCCGACCAGGCGATCCACCCGACCGGGATCCGCTCCGCGACGCGGCACCAGCACCGCGTCGGCCACGCAGCGTCTTCCATCGCATCCCGCAACGGTGATCCGGCCCGTGTCGGAATGCGCTACCCGTTCCAGCGACCCCCGCCCTGAACGGCTATCCGCCCCGCCGATCTCCTCCTATGTTTCCTTGAGCTGTCGCAACAGAAGGGTTGTGCCGTGACCAACTACGTTTTCGACGCGAGTCCCAATAATAACGAGGTGGACTGGAGCAACCCTTCGAGCTGGTACGGCGGCGTCGTGCCGGACAGCGCCGACGCGCAGGTGATCATCCCGACCGTCACCTTCACCAACGGGGGCGGCGTCTACACGAGCTTCATCACCATCGAGTCCGGCGAAAGCTACGCCGTCCAGTCCGTCACCATCAGCAACAACTACCTGTCCCTGATCGGCAACCTGTCGATAAGCGGCGCCCTCGACCTCCAGACCGGCAGCGAGATCGACCTCGCCGGCGGCACGCTGAGCTTCGGCTCGTTGGACAACGACAACATCGACCTCCAGGGCTACGGCCAGATCGTCACCACGGGCACGCTGGACAACACCGGATCGATCGCCGGCACCGGAAACGGGACCGGGCTGATCATCGACGCCGCGACCTTCCAGAACACCGGCTTGATCGGGGCCAACGGGGACGGCCTCTCGACTGCCGCCTCGACGGTGACGGTCCACGCCGCGTCGGACCCCGACCTCGTGGACGGCACGCTGGGCGGCGGCGGCACCTATGACGCCAGCAGCGGCGGCATTCTCGACCTCGATCTCGGCGGCCTGATCACCACCGACGCCGCGACCATCGACATCGAGAAGTACTACGGCAACGGCCTGACCGGCCAGATCAACAGCTTCGATGCCGCCACCGGCACCTACCTTTCCCTGCAATCGACGCTCACGGCGATCGCAGCACCCGGCCGCCTGGTGATCGACAGCTTCAACTACATCACGCCGAACGCGTTCCGCATCGACGGCGAGCTGACCCTGACCGACAGCGGCACCTTCACCGCACCCGTGCTGACGATCGACGCCGGAGGCACCGTCGACGGCATCGGCACGGTGGCGGGGGCGATCGTGAACAACGGCGTCATCGAGTCCAAGAATCCCGAGGAGTCGGTGTTTGCACCGCAACCCGGCGACCTGGTCCTGGACGGCCCGATCAGCGGCACCGGCACGCTCGAGGTCGGTCCCGGGATCGTGTCCTACGAGATTGGGATCCGCCCGCCACAGCGCAGCGTGCAGAGCGCGACGCTGGAGCTCGGCGGCGGCCCGACCACGCAGAACGTCCTGTTCGCCGACGACACCGGCATCCTGATCCTCGACGACCCGGCCAGCTTCTCCGGCACCATCACCGCCCAGTTCCCGGCGCCGGACGAGGACGAGGTCGTCCTGGACGGCATCTCGCTGGGCACCGTCACCGCCTACGACTACGCCGGCGACAGCAGCGGCGGCATCCTGACCATCGACGAGGGCCAGACCAGCCAGACCCTCGCCTTCGCCGGCGACTACACCACGGCCAGCTTCCTGCTGTCGGCCGGCGCGCAACAGCTGTCGAACTCGCCGCCCAGCCTGGACATCTCCATCGCCTGCTACGCCCGAGGCACCGCCATCCGCACCGATCGGGGCAACGTTCCGGTCGAGGAACTGAAGATCGGCGACCGCGTCGCGACCTTCACCGGCGGCGCACGACCGATCCGGTGGATCGGGCGGCGCGCGTACAGCGGCCGGTTCCTCGCCTCCAACCCTGCCGTGCAGCCCATCCTGTTCAAGGCCGGCTCGCTCAACCGCTACCAGCCGCGTCGCGACCTGCGCGTGTCGCCGAAGCACGCCATGTTCCTCCATGGCTGCCTGGTCCCGGCGGAATGCCTGGTCAACGGTTCCAGCGTGCTGCGCGACACCGCCTGCACGGAGATCGAGTACTTCCACGTCGAGCTCGACAGCCACGACGTCATCCTGGCCGAGGACGCCCCGTCCGAAACCTTTGTCGACGACAACAGCCGCGCCATGTTCCACAACCTCGCGGAGTACCAGGCGCTCTACGGCGACCGCCCCACGGCGCCCGCCATCTACTGCGCCCCGCGGGTCGAGGACGGCGAGGCGCTGGACCGCATCAGGCGCGCCATCGACGGGCGGGCCGCACGCACACCTGCCGCAATCCCGACGCTGCACGGCCGCATCGACGGCTGGGACGGCCAGGTCGTCCGCGGCTGGGCCCGGGATCCCGACCAGCCCGACGTCCCGGCCTGCCTGGAGGTGCTGGTCGGCGGCAGGATCGTGGCCCGGACGATCGCCAACCTGTTCCGCGGCGACCTGCAACGCGCCGGCTACGGCAGCGGCTGCCACGGCTTCCACGTCGTCCTGCCGGACCAGCCGGCCGGCCTCCCGATCGAGGTCCGCCGTGCCGCCGACGCGGCGACCCTGGAGGTCCTGCAGGGCCGTCGCGAGGCGGCCTGACGCCCCACCCCGCTCCTGCCCGTGCTGATCGGCTCGATCGACGAGGCCGACCGGGGCCGGATGAGGGGATGGGTCCGCAGCGGGCTGTCCCCTGACGCCCCCGTCTGCCTGCTGCTGACCGCCGACGACCGGCTGCTGGAGCGGGTGGTCGCCAACCGGCACCGTCCGGACCTCCAGGCGGCCGGCATCGGCAACGGACGGTTCGGCTTCGACGTCGTGCTCAGGCCTCCGCTCGACCCCACGCGCGCCTGGCTGATCCACCTGCGCGCCGAGGGTTCGGGCGAGGACATGCCCGGCTCACCGCTGCGGCTGGACCCGTCCTCGGACTTCAATGATGCGGCGCGCGCCGCCTTTTCCGCGGTGCTGCTGGGCTTCGCCGACGACGCCGAGGCCGCGCGGCGCCACGACTTCCTGATCGAGCAGTGCGAGCTGCTTCTGCAGGCGCGCGCCGATCGCCGCCGACGTTCCCCCGCACCGGCGGGCGACGCACCGCCGGGCACGCAGGCAGGACCGGCGGTGCCCCCTGCCCTGGTACCCCCTGCCCTGGTACTCCCTGCCCTGGTACCCCATGCCCTGGTCATCGACGCCCACCTGCCCGACCCGGACCGCGACGGCGGCTCCGTCGCCATCCTGTCGCACATGCGCTCGCTGCAGCGTCTCGGCTGCCGCGTGACCTTCGCGGCCCAGTCCATGCCCGCTGCCGACGCGGCATCCGACCTGTTCGACCGAGCCGGGATCCGCGTGTGCCGCCGGCCGGAGTTCGGCTCGGTCGAGGAGGTGCTCCGGCGCGAGGCCGGTCGCGTCGACCTCGCCTACCTGCACCGCCTGCCGATCGCCTCGGCCTATGGGCCGCTGGTCAGGCACTACCAGCCGCGTGCCCGCCTGGTCTACGCCGTGGCCGACCTGCACCACCTCCGGCTGGCGCGCCAGGCGGTGTTCGAGAACCGTCCGGAGATGAAGCCGGCGGTGCACCGGCTGAGGAACCAGGAGCTCTGGGCCGCGACCGAGGCGGACGCCGTCATCACCCACTCGACCGTCGAGGCGGCCCTGCTCCGCCAGGCCGTTCCCGCCGGGCGCGTGCACGTGATCCCGTGGTCGATCCCGTGCGCGCCCTGCGACGTTCCGTTCGCGCACCGGCACGGCATCGCCTTCGTTGGCAACTACGCCCACGCCCCCAACGTCGCCGCCGCCCACGCCCTGCGCGACGCGATCATGCCGCGCGTGCGCGCCTCCGACCCCTCGATCGTCTGCCGGCTCGTGGGCGCCAACCTCCCGCGATCGCTGCAGCCGCCGCAGGCGGGGCTCGCCGTTCTCGGCCAGGTGTCCGACCTCGACGCCGTGTTCCGTGCCGTCCGGCTGACGGTGGCCCCGCTCGGCTTCGGCGCCGGCCTCAAGGCCAAGGTCCTGCAGAGCTTCGCCGCCGGCATCCCGTGCGTGTGCTCGCCCATCGCCGCCGAGGGACTGGACCTGCCGACGGCGCTGCAGGCGCTGGTGGTCGGAGACGACGACGCGATGGCGGACATGATCCTGCGGCTCCACCACGACCAGCCGCTGAACGACCGCCTGTCGCAACACGTGCTCGACTTCGCGCGACGCTTCCTGGCCCACGAGGCGGTCGACGCCGCGATGGCGAAGGCGATCGGTCAGCGTTCCTGAGCAGCGCCCCAAGCCTCGGACCCGTCCGTCGCGATCCGGACCCGCATCGCACCGGTGCCGGGATGCGGGGGCGCATCGGGTGTTTCCTCACCCCGACGACGCATCCCGCCCCGCCGGCGCCAGCAGCTGCATGGAGATCCACGCCAGCGGATAGCCCAGCGCGCAGCCCAGGAACATCCACCGGAAGCCGGCCGGATCGGTGATCAGCCGCCCCGCGATCCACAGCGTCGCGGTGCCGCCGAGGTTGCCGCACAGCGCCCCGAACGACACCGCACGCCCCACCCGCTCGCGCCCGAACCGATC
>CALMVN010000055.1:2591-13622 GCA_937873225.1 uncultured Acetobacteraceae bacterium | reverse complement strand
GCCCTGGCCGAGCCCGATCGCGGACGCCCTGCCGGCGATCCTGTCGCGTCGTCCGCGCCCGGTGGCGGTGCTGGCGTCCGGCGACCCGTTCTGCTTCGGGGTCGGCAGCCTGCTGTCGCGGCACGTTCCGGCAGCGGAGATGCTGTGCCTGCCGGCGCCCTCGGCGTTCTCGCTCGCCTGCGCGCGGCTCGGCTGGGCGATGCAGGAGACGGCGGTGTGCGGCCGGCCGGTGGAGGCGCTCCGTCCGGCGCTGCAGCCGGGCGCGCGCCTGCTGGTGCTGTCGGCGGACCAGTCCTCGCCGGCGGCGGTGGCGGCGCTGCTGTGCGCGCACGGGTTCGGCGGCTCGGTGCTGCACGTGCTGGAAGCGCTGGGCGGCCGGCGGGAGCGGATCAGGCGGCAGCGGGCCGACGCGACGGTGCCGTCCGACATCGCGCGGCTGAACCTGCTCGGGGTGGAGCTGGCGGCCGGTCCGGATGCCTGGCCGATGCCGCTCTGCGCCGGCCTGCCGGACGAGTGCTTTGCCCATGACGGGCAGCTGACCAAGCGGGAGGTGCGCGCCGCCACCCTGTCCGCCTTGTCGCCGCGTCAGGGCGAGGTGCTGTGGGACGTCGGCTGCGGCTCCGGATCGGTCTCGGTCGAGTGGATGCTGCGCCACCCGTCCAACCGCGCCTGGGCGCTGGAACCGCGGCCGGACCGGGCGGCGCGGGCGCGAAACAACGCCGTTGCCCTGGGGGTGCCGGGGCTGGTGGTGGCGGACGCCGCCGCGCCGGACGGGTTCGACGGCCTGCCGACGCCGGACGCGGTGTTCGTCGGCGGCGGCGCCACGGTGCCCGGCGTGCTGGACCGGGCCTGGGCGGCGCTGCGCCCGGGCGGCCGGCTGGTGGCGAACGCGGTGACGATCGAGACCGAGCGGGCGCTGTTCGACGCCCATGACAGGTTCGGCGGCAGCCTGACCCGGCTGTCGGTGGAGCGGCTGGACCGGATCGGCACCATGCACGGGTTCCGGCCGGCGATGACCGTCACCCAGTTCGCGTCGTCGAAGCGGTGATCGTCGCCGGGATCGGGCTGCGGCCGGGCGCCGCCGCGGCGGAGATCGCCGCCCTGGTCCGCCGGGCCGCCCGGTCCGCCGGCCGCGACCCGGCCGCGCTGGCGGTGCCGTCCTTTCGTGGGCACGAGCCCGGCGTGCAGGAGGCGGCGATCCTGCTGTCGCTGGAGCTGCGCGTGGTCGGGCACGACGCGCTGGACGCGGCGCAGGACCGTTGCCGGACGCGCTCGGCGCGGGCGGAAGCGCATGTCGGGGTGGCCGCGGTCGCGGAAGGCTGCGCGCTGGCCGCGGCCGGTCCGGCGTCGCGCCTGGTGCTGGCGCGGATCGCGTCCGCCAGCGTCACCTGCGCCCTCGCCGAGTCGGCGGACCCGTCGTGACGGTGCACTTCATCGGCGCCGGACCCGGCGCGCCCGACCTGCTGACGCTGCGCGGGCGCGACCTGCTGGCGCGCTGCCCGGTCTGCCTCTACGCCGGCTCGATCGTGCCGCGCGAGATGCTGGCGCATTGCCCGCCGGACGCCCGGCTGGTCGACACCGCGGCGCTTACCCTGGACGCGATCGAGGCCGAATATGCCGCCGCCTTCGCCGCCGGGCAGGAGGTGGCGCGGCTGCATTCGGGCGACCTGTCGATCTGGAGCGCGGTGGCCGAGCAGATCAGGCGGCTGCTCCGCCTCGGCATCCCCTACACGCTGACCCCGGGCGTGCCCGCCTTCGCCGCCGCCGCGTCGGCGCTGCAGCGCGAGCTGACGGTGCCGGAGGTGGCGCAGAGCGTGGTGCTGACACGGGTGTCCGGCCGCGCCTCGGCCATGCCGGCGGCCGAAACCCTGGCGGCGTTCGGCGCCACCGGCGCCACGCTGGCGATCCACCTGGGCATCCACGCGCTCGACCGCATCGTGGACGAGCTGACGCCGTCCCGTGGGGCGGACTGCCCGGTGGCGGTGGTGGTGCGCGTGTCCTGGCCGGACCAGCGCGTCGTCCGCGGCACGCTGGGCAGCATCGTCGGGCTGATGGCCGCGGAGCCGGCGGAGCGGACCGCCCTGGTGCTGGTCGGGCGGGCGCTGGAGGCGGAAGGGTTCCGGGACAGCGCGCTGTACGATCCGGACTACCGCAGGCGGTTCCGCTCATGAACGTTGTTCACGGACAGGAACGGGGTGCGCCCCTGCATCGCCCCGTCGCGGTCGAACAGCACGAGCTCCAGCTCGGTGTCGCTGCCGGCCAGCACCGCTGCGGCGACCTGCCAGGCCTGCGCCGCCACCGCGTCGCCGAGTGCCACCCCCGCCTGCGACGCGGCGGCGAACGCTTCCGCGGCGGTGTTGGCGGCGGCGATGCGCGCCGACAGCGCCTCATCGCCGCCGGCCGCGCGCGCCACCTCGGACAGGGCGTCGAGGTCGATGCGGCCGCGGCTGGAATGCAGGTCCAGCCTGCCCTGCCCCAGCTTGGCCAGCTTCGCCACGCCGCCCGCCACCGTGACGCGCGGCACCGGATGGTCGCGCAGGTATTTCAGCATGCCGCCGGCGAAGTCGCCCATCTCGATCAGCGCCACCTCCGGCAGGCCGTGCAGCGCCTGCACGGCGCGCTCCGAGGTGGCTCCGGTGCTGCCGGCGACGTGGAACAGGCCCATGGCCCGGGCGACGTCGACGCCGCGTCGTATGGTGTCGATCCAGGCGGCGCAGGAGAACGGCACCACGATGCCGGTGGTGCCCAGGATGGACAGGCCGCCGACAATGCCGAGCCGGCCGTTCAGGGTGCGCTCGGCCAGGCGGGCGCCGCCGGGAATCGACAGCGTCACCAGGGCGTCCGGCACCGTGCCGCCGGCCACGTCGGTGAGCGCGTCGGCGATCATGCGTCGCGGCACCGGGTTGATCGCCGGCTCGCCCGGCGGCAGCGGCAGGCCGGGGCGGGTGACCGTGCCGATCCCCTCGCCGGCGCGAAAGCGGATGCCGCTGCCGGGCGGCAGCAGGCGCAGCTCGGCACGGACCAGGGCGCCGTGGGTGACGTCGGGGTCGTCGCCGGCGTCCTTGACGATGGCGGCGCGGGCGGAGTCGCCGTCGCAGGACGCGTCCGCCAGCGCGAAGGCGGCGGTGGCGCCGCCGGGCAGGACGATGCTGACCGGATCGGGGAACCGGCCGGTCAGGAGGGCGGTGAAGGCGGCCTTGGCGGCGGCGGCGGCGCAGGAGCCGGTGGTCCAGCCGCGTCGCAGCGGGCCGGATCTGCGGGTATGAGGATCGGCATGCGACTCCTGCTCCATGGCGACCCTATAGGACCGGCCGCATCCCCGTGTCATGGAACCCGTTCATGACCGCGCGCGGCCTGCTGATCGCCGCGCCCCGCTCCGGCGGCGGCAAGACCACGGTGACGCTGGCGCTGCTGGCGGGCCTGCGGCGGCGCGGCATGGCGGTGCGCGCGGCCAAGTCCGGGCCGGACTACATCGATCCCGCGTTCCACGGGTTGGCGTCGGGGTGGCCCAGCCTGTGCCTGGACAGCTGGGCGATGCCGCCTGCGCTGCTGGACGCGACGATGGCCGAGGCGGCGGAGGGCGCGGAGCTGCTGCTGGTCGAGTCGGCGATGGGGCTGTTCGACGGCGTCGACGGACCGGCCGGGCGTCGCGGCAGCGCCGCGGACCTGGCGGCGCGG
This sequence comes from uncultured Acetobacteraceae bacterium, assembly GCA_937873225.1. Taxonomy (GTDB): domain Bacteria; phylum Pseudomonadota; class Alphaproteobacteria; order Acetobacterales; family Acetobacteraceae; genus Lichenicola. The sequence continues at coordinate 9,944 of CALMVN010000055.1, read as the reverse complement.
TTCGGGCTGCCGGTGGTGCTGGTGCTGGACGTGTCGGGGCAGTCGCAGACGGTGGCCGCGGTGGCGCGGGGCTTTGCGGTGCACGATCCGGCGGTGCGGCTGGCGGGCGTGGTGCTGAACCGGGTGGCGTCGCTGCGGCACGGTGCCGGGGCGGCGTCGGCGCTGCGCGAGGCCGGGATCCCGCTGCTCGGCAGCATCGGGCGCGACCCGGCGCTCGCCCTGCCGGAACGGCATCTGGGGCTGGTGCAGGCGCGCGAGCACGGCGCCATGGCGGAGTTCCTCGTCCGCCTGGCCGCGACCGCCGAGCAGGAACTGGACCTCGGTGGCATCATCGCCGCAGCCGCCCCGCTTCCGCCGCTGGGCGTTGCCGCCGGGCCGGCGCTTCCGCCGCCGGGACAGCGGATCGCGGTGGCCGACGACGCGGCGTTCTCGTTCCTGTACGGGCATGTCGCCGCCGGATGGCGACGGGCCGGGGCCGAGCTGCTGCCGTTCTCGCCGCTGGCCGACCAGGCGCCCTCGGACGAGGCAGACTGTTGCTGGCTGCCCGGCGGCTATCCGGAGCTGCATGCGGGGGCGCTTGCCGCTGCCATCCGCTTCCGCGACGGGCTCCGCCGCTTCGCCGACACGCGCCCGGTGCACGGCGAGTGCGGCGGCTACATGGTGCTGGGCGCGTCGCTGACCGACGCGGCGGGCGTCCGTCACCCGATGACGGGGCTGCTCGGCCACGACACCAGCTTCGCCGTGCGGCGCCTGCACCTGGGCTACCGCGCCGCCCGCCTGCTGTCGGATTGTCCGGTCGGACCGGCGGGCGCGGAGCTGCGCGGGCACGAGTTCCATTACGCGGCGGTGTCCGATCCCGGCGGCGACCCGCCCCTCGCCAGGCTCGCGGACGCCGCCGGGGCCGATCTCGGTGCTGCCGGCGGCCGGCGCGGACGGGTGTCGGGCTCGTTCTTCCACGCCATCGCGCTGCAGCCGGACGGAGCCGCTCCGTGAGCCTGTCCTTTCCGGATCTCGAGGCGCTGCGCCGGGCCTGCCTCGACCTGCCCGGGAGCGACGGTGCGGCCGAGGCGGCGGCGCTCGGGCGGCAGGCGGTGCTCACCAAGCCGCGCAACAGCCTCGGGCGGCTGGAACGGCTGGCGGCGTGGCTGGCAGCCTGGCAGCGCCGGCCGGTGCCGCGCCTCGACCGGGTGGAGATCGTGGTGTTCGCCGGCAACCACGGCGTCACCGCCCGGAACGTGTCGCCGTTCCCGGCGGAGGTGACGGCGCAGATGGTGGTGAACTTCGCCGCCGGCGGGGCGGCGATCAACCAGCTGGCGCGTGTGGCGGACGCCGGGCTGCGCGTGATCGAGCTGGCGGGACTGGCGCCGTGCGGCGACATCAGCCGCGACGCGGCGATGACGGAGGCGGGGTTTCTCGATGCCGTTGCGGTCGGCTGTCGCGCGGTGGGGCCGGGCACCGACCTGCTCTGCCTGGGCGAGATGGGGATCGGCAACACCACGGCGGCGGCGGCGCTGTGCGCCGCGCTGTTCGGCGGCACGGGAGCCGACTGGGCCGGGCGCGGCACCGGGCTGGACGATGCCGGGCTGGCACGGAAGGCGGAGGTGGTCGACCGGGCGCTGGCGCTGCACCGGTCTGCCCTGGTGGATCCGCTGGAGGCGGCGCGGCGGGTCGGCGGCTTCGAGCTCGCCGCCTTGCTGGGCGCCGCGCTGGCGGCCCGGCATCACGGGGTTCCGGTGCTGCTGGACGGCTTCGTCTGCACCGCCGCCGTGGCACCCCTCCTGCGGCTGCATCCGGGCGGGCTCGACCATGCGCTCGCGTCGCACCGTTCGGCCGAGGCCGGCCACCGCGCACTCCTGGCGGCGCTGGGCCAGGACCCGCTGCTCGATCTCGGGATGCGTCTCGGCGAGGCGTCGGGGGCGGCGCTGGCGGTGCCGATCCTGCGCGCCGCCTGCGCCTGCCATGCGGGCATGGCGTCGTTCGAGGAGGCGGGCGTGTCCGGCCGCGCGTGACGCCGATCCGCGACCTGCGCGCCGACCTCGCCTGCGGGTTCGGGCTGCTCACGCGGCTGCCGGTCGGGTGGCTGGTGCCGCCCGGGCAGCCATACCGGCCCGGGCGCGCGGTCTGGACCTATCCGCTGGCCGGGCTGTCGGTCGGCGCCGTGTCCGCCTGCTCGTTCTGGGTCGCGCGACGGCTGGGAATGCCGCCGCTGCTGGCCTCGGCCTGGACCGTCGCCGCCGCGGTGCTGTGCACCGGCGGCCTGCACGAGGACGGTCTGGCCGACACCGCGGACGGCTTCGGCGGCGGACGCACCCCGGAGCAACGGCTGGAGATCATGCGCGACAGCCGGATCGGCAGCTACGGCGCGCTGGCGCTGGCGTTGTCGCTGGGGATACGCGTCGCCGCGATCTCGACGCTGTCGTCCGGACGGGCGTGGGGGTCGCTGATGCTCGCCGGGGCGCTGTCCCGGACCGCCATGCTGCCGGTGCTGGCGCTTCTGCCGCCGGCCAGGGTTGACGGTCTGGGCCGGATGGTCGGGCGGGTTCCGCCCCTGGCGTCGTCGTCGGCGTTGGCGGTCGCCGCCGCGATCGCCCTGGGCTGCGTCCGGCCGGTCGCGGCGCTTGTGGCTGTCACGGCGACGGTCCTGGTCGGGCTGGCGGTCGCTGCGGTGGCCAGGCGCCGGATCGGCGGGCAGACCGGGGACGTGCTCGGCGCCTGCTGCGGCCTGGCCGAGTGCGTTCTGCTGAGCCTTCTCGCCGCCGGTTGATGCCGGCCGCAGGCCTCAGCGCGCGAACTGGTGACGGACCACGTCCTCGATGTCGCTGCGGCTCAGGCCCATGTCGGCCAGGTGGCGGTCGGAATAGCTGTTCAGCTCGGCGCGCATCCGGCCGCGTGCCTGGTACTCGGCGACGCGCTGGCGGAACAGGTTCATCGCCTGCCGGAACAGCGCCGGGCTGGTGGTGGTGGACGAGCTGGTGAACGAGGTGGCGTGTGCCATGGGAGTTGCTCCGTTGTCTTGTGCGGTGCAACATATGGCGGTCCAGGCGGCGATGCAAGCATTATTGTGCAGCGCAACATGCGCGACGGTTCGGACGCAGCCATGCGGCGCGGAGGACGCTCCGTTCAGAAAATGTCAACCAGTTCCAGCACGCCGGGCGCTGGTGCGGGGCGCAGCAGGTCAGGCGCCTGGCCACGCAGCATCGGGCCCAGCAGGCGCAGCGGGCCGCCATGCGACACCACGACGGCACCGGTGCCCGCCTCCAGCAGCTCGCCGCAGGCCTGCGCCACCCGCTCGATCAGGGCACGTCCCGACTCGCCGCCCGGCGGCGCGAAGCCGGACGGGTCTGCGGCCCAGCGGTTGAGCGCCTCGCGCGGCAGCGCGTCCCAGTCGCTGCCGTCCCAGTCGCCGAAGTCGAGCTCCAGGAGGCGTGGGTCCGCCTGCACCGGGATGCCGAGCAGCCGGCCGAGCGCGTCCGCCGGCAGACGGCAGCGCTCCAGCGGGCTGGCATGGACCATGCGCGGGTTGATCGGACGCAGCGCCGCGGCCAGCGCCGGCATCGCCGCCTGCCAACCGGGCTCGAGCGGCAGGTCGGCGCGGCCGTAGCAGCGTCCCGGCGGCACCCGGACCGGCGGGTGCCGAAGCAGGCCGATCCTAGTCCTCGTAATGCGTCGCCACCAGGCGGTCGAGCAGGCGCACCCCGAACGCGGTGGCGCCCTTGGGCACGCCGGGCGCGTCCTTGGAGGCCCAGGCGGTGCCGGCGATGTCGAGATGCGCCCAGGGCACCTCGCCGACGAAGCGCTTGAGGAACTGCGCGGCGGTGATGGAGCCGCCCGGACGGCCGCCGATGTTCTTCATGTCGGCGATGTCGGAGCGGAGCGCCTTGTCGTACGCGTCGCCCAGCGGCATCCGCCACAGCTTCTCGCCGACCGCCAGCCCGGCCTCGGCGAGGCGCTGCGCCAGGGCGTCGTCGTTGCTGTACAGCCCGGCATGCTCGTGCCCGAGGGCGACGATGACGGCGCCGGTCAGGGTGGCGAGGTCGATCAGCGCACGCGGCTTGAAGCGGTCCTGGGCGTACCAGAGCACGTCGGCCAGCACGAGCCGGCCTTCGGCGTCGGTGTTCAGCACCTCCACGGTCTGGCCGGAGGCGGTTCTCACCACGTCGCCCGGGCGCTGGGCGCGGCCGGACAGCATGTTCTCCACCAGCCCGACCAGCCCGACCGCGTTGACCTTCGCCCGGCGCCTGGCCAGGGCCGCCATCAGCCCGACCACGGTGCCGGCGCCGGCCATGTCCCACTTCATGTCCTCCATGCCGCCGGCGGGCTTGATCGAGATGCCGCCGGAGTCGAAGGTCACCCCCTTGCCGACAAAGGCGACGGGAGCGGCCTTGGGGTCCGCGGCGCCCTGCCACCGCATCACCGCCATGCGCGCCGGCGCCTCGCTGCCCATCGCCACCGCCAGCAGCGCGCCGAAGCCGAGGGCCTCCATCTGTTCCGGGGTGAACAGCTCGACCTGCAGCCCGAGCGCGGACAGCTCGGCGATGCGGTCGGCGAACACCGGCGGCGTCAGGACGTTGGGCGGCTCGCTGACCAGGTCGCGGGTGAGAAAGGCGCCGGCGGCCACCGCCTTCATCGCGGCCCACGACGAGGCGGCCGCCTCGGGATCGGGCGACAACGCCGTGAGCCGCTCCAGCTTCGGCCGCTCGTCCGGCTTCTGCGTGGTGCGGTAGCGGTCGAACCGGTAGCTCGACAGCACCGCCCCCAGCGCCGCCTGCGGACCGAGCGAGGCCGGCAGGCCGTCCAGCGCGATCGCGCCGAGGGACACGGCCTTCAGCGCGGCAAAGGCGGCGCTGCCGGCCGCCTCGGCCGCGGCGTCGTCGAGTTCGGCCGCCTTGCCGAGCCCGATCAGCACGATCCGGGACAGTCCGCCGCCGGGCCCGGGCAGAAGCAGGCTCTTGTTCTTGCCGAACGAGAACTCGGCCGCCTCCACCGCGCGCGACACCGCACCGCCGGTCGCCTCGTCGGCAGCGCGGTAGAGCGCCGGCCGCTCGCCGTCCTCCGGCACGAGCAGCGCCAGCGCGCCTCGGACCGGCAGGACGGCGCGGGTGTACTCGATGTCCAGCATGGAGGAACGCTCCGGCGTTGCGGTCCCGGTGGCACGGGGCCCGGCGATGGTCCGGGACTTATCCGCTGGGGGCCGCACAGCCGCAAGGCCGGGCGGCTTTGCAAGCCCTGGCGCCATCGCCTATCCCCGTCACATGATCGTAGGTCCCGCCCGTCCTCCCGATGCCGTTCCGGACCCCGGCGCCGACGACGCCCTGCTCGGCCTGGCCGGCGCGCTTGCGACGCAAGCGGCCGCGCTGATCCTGGAAATCAGGCGCGGCGGTTTCCGGACGACGTTCAAGGACGACCGGTCTCCGGTCACGGAGGCCGACCGGCAGGCGGAGGCGCTGATCCTGGCCGGGCTGCGCGCCGGCTCGCAGGTCCCGGTGGTGGCGGAGGAGGAGGCGGCCGCCGGCCTCGCCGTGGCGGCGGGGAACGCGTTCTGGCTGGTGGACCCGCTGGACGGCACGCGCGAGTTCGCCGCCGGCTCCGACAACTTCACCGTCAACATCGGCCTGGTGCGGCAGGGCCGCGCGGTGCTGGGCGCGGTGGCGCTGCCGGCCTACGGCACGCTGTATCTCGGCCGGCTCGGCGGGGACGGCAGCCGGGTGGCGCTGCGTCGCGACCGGAACGGCGAGGAACCGATCTCGGTGCGCACGCCGCCGGCGGATGGCCTGTCGGTGCTGGCGTCGCGGCACTACGCGCGCGATCCGGCGCTGCTGGCCTATCTCGGACAACAGCGGGTCGCCGCGCTCGGCAACATCGGGTCCGCGGTCAAGTTCGTGCGCGTGGCCGAAGGGGTGGCCGACCTCTACCCCCGCCTCGGGCCGACCATGGAATGGGACACCGCCGCGCCGCAGGCGGTGGTGGAAGCGGCCGGCGGCAGCGTGACGCTGTTCGACGGCAGCCCGCTGCGCTATGGCAAGCCCGGCTGGATCAACCCACACTTCGTCTGCCGCGGCGGGCCCTGAGGAAACGTAACGGGTTTCGGCATCGGCATGCCTCGACTCCATCGCCAGGATGCTACAAGGCAGGCCATGCGCCACACCACCGAGCGGGCCGCAATGGAGCCCATGCCGACGCCATGACCGAGCGCCTGGACCCGGGCCGGGACGGGATCGACCGCGCCGCCGTCCTGCTGTCCGCCGGGCGCCTGGTCGCGTTCGGCACCGAGACCGTTTACGGCCTGGGCGCCGACGCCACCGATTCCCGGGCGGTGGCGTCGGTGTTCGCGGCCAAGGACCGCCCCCGCTTCAACCCGCTGATCGCCCACCTGCCCGATGCCGACGCGGCGTTCCGGCAGGTGGCGGCGACCCCGCTCGCGCACCGCCTGGCCGCGTTCTGGCCGGGGCCGCTCACCCTGGTGCTGCCGCGGCGTGCGGAATCCTCCGTGTGCGCGCTGGCCGCCGCCGGCCTGCCGACCCTGGCGGTTCGCGTGCCGGCGGGTCCGGTGGCGGGAGCGCTGCTGCGCGCGGTCGGCCGGCCGGTCGCGGCACCCTCCGCCAACCCGTCCGGCCGCGTCAGCCCCAGCACCGCCGGGCACGTGCTGGCCGGGCTCGACGGGCGGATCGACGCGGTGCTGGATTCCGGTCCCTGCAGCGTCGGGCTGGAGTCGACCGTGCTGGACCTGTCCGGGCCGCAGCCGCGCCTGCTGCGGCCGGGCGGGGTGCCGCTGGAAGCGCTGGAGGAGATGATCGGGCCGGTGCTGCAGGATGCCGGGCCCGTGTCGGCGCCGTCCTCTCCGGGGCAGCTCGCCTCGCACTACGCGCCTTTCCTGCCGTTGCGCCTCGACGCCGTCGGGGCCGGCCGTCATGAGGCGCTGCTGGCGTTCGGACCGCCGCCGCCCGGCGCCGGACTGGTGTGGAACCTGAGCGAGACGGGCGACCTCGGGGAGGCGGCGGCGCGCCTGTTCGCGGGCCTGCGCGATCTCGACGCGGCGGCGAGCCGGGAAGGCCTGTCGGGGATCGCGGCGATGACGGTTCCCGGTCACGGCCTCGGCCTCGCGATCCGCGACCGGCTCCGACGCGCCGCGGCACCGCGTCCGGGACGAGGCGCGTCATGAGGGAGCAGCTCGACCCGAAGGAGCTGAAGACGCTGTCCGACATCCTGGCCCTGGTGCTGGAGGACCAGCCGGGCCAGGCGGCGAGCGCGCTGGAGGCGGTGCGCGCGCGGGCGCGACGCAACGGGGTCACCGGGGGAGCGCTGAAGAACCTGTTCGTCGCCATCGCCCCGAACCCGCCTGCAGCTCCGTGGCGC